>DATHYR010000518.1:0-1312 GCA_035458985.1 Pseudomonadales bacterium | reverse complement strand
GATGCAATGATTGCCAGCGGTATTATCCTGATAATTTATGCAATTGTCGGCGGCGGTAGTGAGTAGCCGCCGACTTTTTAATCAATTGCTTTTGAAAATTGGCGTTGTAGTAACCCAACGCAAAACAAAGTTGGCAAGTCCCACGACCGACAGCACAGCGCCGGCATGAGCGCCGAGCACTGGCGTTAAGAACGTGCCATTGGTAGCTAGCCAATCAATAACAGGGAGCGCAGCCAGTGCGCCGTTAAATACTGCCGTTTTGTAACCTCTCATGCTGGCACCTTTCCTGATTGCAATTCGGCAAGCGTAAGCCCGCCAGTGTATTGAAAATGCGCCATTTCGCGCAGTTTGCCCGTCCATCGCCCTGCCCATTCAAGCCCGACAGACTCGCCAAGCTCTCCAACCTTGCGCCAGAGGTCGCCATCAGGCCCAGACGTTCCCCAGACTGGTTTCCCGTTGCGCAACGGCACCACATCAAACGCGCATCGCCAGTTATGCCACGATTGCCCAGGCTTTGCATTGGTAACAATTGCGCCAGGCTTGGATCTACCTTGTGCGAACAATGCCGCTTGGCTTTCAAGATCGCGATAAGTGCTTGTCACCAGTAAATCAATGCCGGCATCTTTGGTGAGCTTGAGAAAGCTTTCTGCCTTTGCCTTACATGCCGGCACAAGGTCTGCAAGGTTCCGGCTGTTTATCATCGCTTGTCGAGCCTGTCTGACACTTTCTCGAGATTGCGCCGAATATCCACAAGGCTTTCTTTAATTTGCCCCATTGCCTGATTCACCCGCTCGTCTTGGTTCTGGTCAATCTGCGCCTGCACTCGTCGAGATTCTTCCAAAACCGTGAGCCGCCGATCAATACTAGACCACGCGCCGAACCCTGTCAGCATAAAACCAACAAATGTTAAAACGTGGCCTAGATTGATCGTTGAGTCGAATTTCACGAGCTTATTGTCTTTGAGTTTTGAGGTTTCCATAAAACACTATTTTGCCGGGATCAGAACTTTTACGGTTATGGTCATGGTTTGTCATTACAGGTTGCCTTCAGATATCCAAGTTCCCGGTGTTCCCGCGACAGTGCAAACCCAGCCTTTAGGCTGCCCAACTACAGGTGTTGATTGTTGCACTCGGTCGCCAACAGACCACGTTCCCGCAGAAGGTGCAGCGGTTCCAAACAACGCATAACTTTTGTTGTTAGGCAAAGTGTTTCCCCGATTGACGGTATCTACCACAATAGGATTAGGGCCGTCAAAAATTTGCCCACCGCTAATTGGTTCGGACACATTACCTTTGAATACGCGGTTAACCCA
>DATHYR010000517.1:0-1350 GCA_035458985.1 Pseudomonadales bacterium | reverse complement strand
GTGCCACAATCCGTGTAAGAATCATTTCCAGTTCTTTGATTTCGCTCGAATTTCGGGTTAAAATCCTGACTTCACGACCAAATGGGCGGGTTTTTACCGCCCATTTTTTTTGCCTTCGCTCGACACGTGCGGTGTGCCTGTACTGACCAAAAGCGACGCAGTAGCGTTGCGCAGTGCGGCGTCGTGTGGTCGGGCGTTATGCATTTATGGGTCAACGTTAAAAGGATTTGTGTCGGCAATGTCTTGGCAAGATGCGGTGAAAACCAGCGTGACTGGTTTGGGATATGACTTGGTGGAGATTGAGCGCTCTGCCGCTGGTTTGCTGCGCATCACCATTGACATGCCTTATGTGCCGGGACAACCCGAGCAACTGGTAACGGTCGAAGACTGCGAGATTGTGACCAAACAGCTGCAGTTTTTGTTTGAAGTTGAAAACGTGGATTACCACCGTCTTGAGGTGGGGTCACCTGGTATTGACCGGCTACTCCGCCACGATGCCGACTTTGAGCGCTTTGCCGGTGAGACGATTGATGTTGTTTTGAAAGAGCCGATCGGCGTGACCGATTCTGGTATCTCTGCAAATCGTAAGAAGTTTCGAGGCGAACTTGAAGCAGTCGAGCCCGGTAAGTGGCAGATTGTTTGGAGTGATGCCCCGCCCGTAAAACCGGGCGTGAAGATTGGTAAAAAGCGCGCCGCTGCCATTGCGGAAGCGATGCGGGCGTTGCAGTTTGAATGGGCGGATTTACGCGAGGCGCGCTTAGCGCCTATCGTTGATTTCCAAGGGCGAAAGCCCAAAAATAAAGGCACTGCTGAGGCGAATTGAGGCGGGCGTGTCGGGGTGGTTTTAAACCGTTAAGTTTTGGTTTTGTGTATTGAAAGGCTAGCGACTTGCTATGAATCGCGAACTGTTGATGTTGGTTGATGCAATCTCTCACGAGAAAAGTGTTGAACGTGATGTGGTTTATGCCGCCGTTGAGTTGGCGTTGGCATCGGCGACCAAAAAACTCTATCCAGAGGAAGCCGAAATTCGCGTCGCTATTGACAAAGACACCGGTGAGACCGAAAGCTTCCGTCGCTGGTTGGTGGTGCCTGACGAGGCGGGTTTGCAAAACCCCGATGCGGAAGAAATCTACTCAGACGCAGTCGAGATTGACCCTGAGGTTCAGGTCGGTGACTACATCGAGGAAGCCATTGACTCGGTGCCGTTTGGCCGCATTGGTGCCATGGCGGCCAAACAAGTGATCTTGCAAAAGATCCGCGAAGCCGAGCGTGAAACCATTCTGAATGATTTCATGGCGCGCGGCGATAAAATCCTGGTTGGCGCGGTCAAGCGCATGGATAAAGGAGACA
>DATHYR010000516.1:0-1403 GCA_035458985.1 Pseudomonadales bacterium | reverse complement strand
AGCGGTCCGGGTTCCATCTGAAACCCGCGTCCCGTGGTGGTGCAATTCTTATGCGAGCGCCCCGCAGGAGCAAGGTCGTGAGCATGTAAAAGGTATGTATTACTACAACGATTTGGTAACTAGGGCAGGGCTTATGCGTGGGATAGCCTGACCACATGAACCTTTTGGATGCCAGCTCGGTCATCTCGACCCTAGGCCTACTGGGCGTCCTGGGCATCATCTTTATGGAGACTGGGCTGCTGATTGGTTTGGTCTTTCCTGGCGGTGAGGTTGTCTTCTTGGCAGGTATCGCCGCGTCGGGATCAGGTGCGGCGTTGTTGGGGGATGCAAAGCTTTCGACCCCGTTGTTGTTTGCGTTGGCACCGATTGCCGCAATTGTTGGCGGAGAAGTTGGCTACTGGTTTGGCAAAAAGTATGGCCGTAAGTTTTTTGATCGCCCGGACAGCAGATTCTTTAACCAAAAGATGGTCGCAACAATTGAAAAGTGGTTGGGCAAGTACGGACCTCGCAAGGCTTTAGTTTTTGGTCGCTTTATTCCATTTGCACGAACACTTATTAATCCCGTTTGTGGTGTTGCGAATTTAGAACGCAAGCTTTTTTCAACCTGGAACGCAATTGGCGCAATTATTTGGACGCAAAGCGCGATGGGTATTGGTTACTTCTTAGGTGATGTATTTGAAGAAAATGGCGATTACTTTATTGTCGGAATTGTCGCTGTAATTGTGGTTGGAACCATGATTCCGTTGGCGCTTGAAATATTTAAAGAACGCCAATCAAAGCGTTATAGACCTAAATCAGATAGTTGATAAGCGGCGCGGTATTCATAACCCGCCTCTTTAATCTTGGCTTGCGCGCCGCGTTCAACAATTACTGCAACGCCAACAACGATCGCACCAGCTTCTACTAGCGCTTCTACTGCGGTAAGAACTGATCCACCTGTTGTAGATGTATCTTCAACGGCCAACACACGCTTGCCCTTTACATCTGGGCCTTCGATGCGACGCTGTAAGCCATGTGCTTTTTCAGCTTTGCGAACTACAAATGAATCAATCTTTTTTCCTTGTTGCGCAGCTACATGCATCATTGCGGTTGCAACTGGGTCTGCGCCAAGGGTTAAACCGCCAACGGCGTCGTAATCAAGATCTGCGGTTAAATCCAACATAACTTGGCCTACTAGTGGCGCCGCCACTGAATCAAGAGTCACGCGACGTAGATCTACGTAGTAATCAGCCTCTTTACCGCTAGAAAGAATGACCTTTCCGTGGACAACGGCTTTGGTAAGAATCTGTTCCTTGAGTGTTTCACGTGAATTCATGGTCGCAACCTTATCCGTTACTTATCTTCTTCATAGACAATGACCTCGCGCTTGCGACCCTTTGGTAATCCCTTAGGTGGATTTTCTT
>DATHYR010000515.1:0-4989 GCA_035458985.1 Pseudomonadales bacterium | reverse complement strand
GCAGTGGAACGTAGACGGTTCATTGTCTGCTCAAACCCCTGTGTTGCAAGCTATTAAATCTTTGGCAGATGGCAGAAAGGTGTTCTTTAACCAAATTATTGCCGCTTACATGGGCTGGAAGGGGGTCAAAGAGGATCCAAGCCGTGCGCTGTGTTTTGGTGATGGATCTGCTTTTGACAAGGCATTTTTGGATCAGGTGGTGGCGATAGCCAAAGTCTCGTCATATGACATTCCTTGGCAAGATGGCGATGTGGCGGTTGTTGATAACCATATGGTGATGCATGGCCGTCTTCCCTATGCCGGTGAGCGGGTTCGTAAAGTGTTTGTGGTGCTTGGTATTTAGTCAGCTTGAGACGTCTGAATGGCCTTTGACTGACATGTTTAAGATGGTTTAATTACGGATTCACGGAAATAATTACTATCGAGAGCATAATGCTATGCCAAACCAGAAATGGACATTGAAAACCTTGGCGAAAGAACTGGGCGTTTCTATCGCCACCATGTCGAATGCCTACAATCGCCCAGATCAATTATCTTCCTCTCTAAGAGAGCGCTTGCTTATGCAGGCAGCAGCGCTGGGCTACAACGGTCCAAGTGCTGCCGCTAGCAGCCTTCGCACAGGACGAACTGGGGTTATTGGGGTCATGATTTCACACCCTCTGAGTTATAGTTTTGTCGATCCCGTGGCCGGCATGTTCCTTGAGGGCGTGTCGAAAGAATTAGAGGCGAACGGGATGAGTATGTTGCTGTTGTCATCTCGTCTAGAGCAAGAAGCGCTCGCGGGTCATGTTTCCCTTGTCGACGGGTTTATTATTTACGGTCCGCCCCTTCCTACGATCGCTGATTTTATGCTGCGCCAGGCCAAGCCAATAGTTACCGTCGATTTTGAAATGGATGGTGTACCGTCTGTTACGGTGGATGATTTTGGTGGGTGTTTAAATATCGCACGATACAGTGTGGAGCAGGGTTTCCGCGCAGCCATTGTAGGCTTACGCTTGTTTGACTGTGAGGGTGTTGAAAACGCGGTGGGCAAAACCTTCTATGATCGGCATTACATTACGATTAAGCGGTTGGAGGGCTTCCGTAAGGGGGCAGAAGAAAATGGTGTCCGTATCGACGATAAAGATATTTGGTGTGCACCAGAAAATCTTCATAGCTACGGTCGCGAGGTGGCTGAGAAGATCTTTGCCGACGATAACTATCCAGACATCGTGATGTGCATGAGTGATCGTCTGGCTCTTGCGGTGATTGAGGTGGCGCGCGAGAAAAAAATCAATATCCCCAAAGATTTGAAAGTCAGTGGTTTTGATGACATACCTGAATCAAAGCGTTCCTTTCCAAGTCTTACAACCGTGACTCAGCAGTGTCAATTGAAAGGTCATGTGGCGGCGAAAATGTTTACCGGTAGTGGGGATATGGAATCTGTCGAGCTGGAGACTCGAGTGCAGTTTCGCATGAGTTGCCTGATGCCCATTAAACGAGTAAAGGACACCCTATGAGTAAAGTGAAAGCCGTTTTAGCTATTGATCAAGGGACCACCAGTAGCCGAGCCATGGTGTTTGATGTGGCGACGGCGGTCATAGCTACCGCCCAATCTGAATTCTCGCAGCATTACCCTGCGGATGGCTGGGTTGAGCATGATCCAGAAGATATTTGGGCCACCACCTTGACTGTGACACAACAGGCCTATGAGCAAGCGTCAAACGTTGACATTGTGGCACTGGGTATCACCAATCAGCGTGAAACCACGGTAGTGTGGGATCGCGTGACAGGTAAAGCGATTTACCCGGCTATTGTTTGGCAAGATCGACGTACCGCGGATGTGTGTCGCCGCTTGAGTGAGGCTGGCCATGCGGAAACTGTTCACCATAAGACCGGTTTGCTGCTAGATCCGTATTTTTCAGCCACCAAAATCGCGTGGATTTTGGATCATATTGACGGTGCTCGCGAGCGCGCGCAACGTGGCGAATTAGCCTTTGGTACCATCGATAGCTTTTTGATATGGCGCTTGACCGACGGGCGTGTGCACGCCACCGACGCCACCAATGCTAGCCGAACAAGCTTATACAACATCCATACGGGTCAGTGGGATGAAGAATTGCTGGCGATTTTTAACGTGCCACATGCGCTGTTACCGGAGGTCAAAAACTGTGATGACGACTACGGTGTGACGGCGCCTGGCATTCTTCCGCAGCCGATAGCTATTCGGGGTGTGGCGGGTGATCAGCAGGCCGCCTCGCTAGGGCAGTGCTGCTTTGAGCCGGGCGATATAAAAAGTACTTATGGCACGGGGTGTTTCGTGCTGCTCAATACTGGTACAGAGGCGGTCATGTCCTCGAATAAGCTTCTCACCACGGTGGCTTTTCAGCTTGATGGCCAGCGCCACTATGCACTTGAGGGCTCCATATTTATCGCAGGTGCTGCGGTGCAGTGGTTGCGCGACGGTCTCAAAATTATTCGCCATGCTGCAGATACTGAAGCCATGGCGGCTAGTCTCACCGGCAACGAGGGCGTTTACCTTGTCCCTGCTTTTACGGGCTTAGGTGTTCCCTATTGGCGCCCAGATGTGCGCGGGGCTATTTTTGGATTGACGCGCGCCACGGGTCCTGAACACTTTGCGCGAGCCACACTTGAGGCCATAGGCTATTTAACCCATGACTTGTTTGAAGCGATGGCTCGCGATGGTATTGCACCCCGTTCATTGCGTATCGATGGTGGTATGGTTGCCAACGATTGGTTGTGTCAGTTTCTGGCAGATATTCTTAACGTTGAGGTGATTCGCCCGGTCGTATTGGAAACCACGGCGTTAGGTGCTGCGTACTTAGCCGGACGCAGCTGTGGCGTCTACGGTGACCGAGCGGAATTTGCCAAGCGCTGGCAACGACAAAGACAATTTTCTTCTCAACTCACTACGACCTCTCGCCAACAGTTGTTGGCTGGATGGCGTCGTGCCATTGATCAATTAACCCAGTAGTTTGCTATGACACTTAGAAAGAATTTAATCGAACAACACAAACAGCGCGTGTACGACACCTTGGTAGTAGGTGGTGGCATCAATGGTGCTGTGGCGGCGGCGTCGCTGTCGGCAAAGGGCGCCTCGGTCGCCCTAGTAGACCGTGGTGATTTTGCCGGTGAAACCAGTTCCCACTCATCGAATTTAGCGTGGGGAGGGATTAAGTACTTAGAAAGTCATGAGTACGGACTGGTCTGGAAGCTCTGCCGTTCGCGCAATCATTTAATGCGTAGCTACCCCTCCACGGTAGAAGAGATTAGGTTTGTCACCTCTATTCAGAAAGGTTTTCGTTTCCCCGCATGGTTTATTTATCTTGGGGCTCTGGTGTACTGGGTATTTGGTCGTTTCCAAACCAAAGCGCCGCGCTACATGTCACCCAAGGCTCTGAAAGCGCGTGATGCCAGTATCGATATTTCTAATGTGAGTGGTGGTATCGAATACTCGGACTGCTACCTGCATGATAATGATGCTCGCTTTGTATGGAACTTCATCCGTACCGCCATTGATTATGGTTGTGCGGCGACTAACTACGTACAGCTTGTAAACAGCGAGTTCCGCGATGGCATGTGGCACTGCAGTATGGAAGATCGCATTAGTGGCGAGCAGTACACGTTAAAGGCAAAAACCTTGATCAATGCGGCGGGACCTATGGTAGACGCGATCAATCGCACTCTGCAGGTGACCACCACACATCGCCATTTGTTTTCTAAAGGGGTGCATTTAATCGTCGATCGCATTGGCGAGGCTGACTGCATCAAGGCCTTCTTTGCCTCAGATGGACGTTTGTTTTTTGTGATTCCCATGGGGCCAAAAACCTGTATCGGCACGACCGATACCCAGGTCGAAGATCCTGCAACGTCGGTGACTGACGAGGACCGTCGCTTCATTCTAGACAATGTGAATAGTCTGTTGAATTTAGCCCGCCCGCTGACGCAAGACGATATTATTGCAGAGCGCTGTGGCGTGCGCCCTCTGGCGCTTGAAGGTCGCGAGGGTGTCGCGGACTGGGTTAAGCTATCCCGTAAACATGCGATTGATGTGGATACAAAGCTTCCCTTATTGAGCATTTTTGGGGGTAAGTTAACCGACTGCATCAACGTCGGTGAAGAAGTCGCAGAGTACATTGCCGCTATGGGGATAACGCTAGAGACCCCCGATAAGTGTTGGTATGGCGAGCCGAGTGCTCAGGTCCGGCAGGAGTTCATGCATCAAGCACGCGCGATGAAACTCGATGCGATGACACCAGCATCGTCTTCTGAGCCTTTGTCAAAACGCCTTTGGCGCCGATATGGAAGCCATGCGCTAGAGTTACTAGAAATGATCCGTCAAGATCCCAGCAATGCCGAACTTCTGATCGAAAATGCGGAATATTTACGCGGCGAAGTAGCCTTAGCGGCACGTCTTGAGATGATCACTAAGCTCGATGATTTCCTGCGACGCCGTTCAAAAATTGCTCTCGTGGTGCGCCGTGAAGATATTCTCAATGCTCCCGGTCTCATGGACGCCTGCCAACTATTGTTCGGTGAGCAAGCAGAGCAAGCGCTTGCCGAATACCGCGCAGAAAAGTAGTTTTTCGCCCTGTAACGCTTCGTGTTGCAGGGCTTTCCTCTCTTGTAAAGGTTTTCTATTCACCGGCCTTATGGCATCTATAAATAATCAGCATCATGGCTTAGCGTGTGTTGGCGTATAATTATTAAACAACACTGTCATGGAAAGGCAGTGATTTGAGTAAGGGAATACCATCGCGGAAACAGTTACATTGGAGAACGGCTATGGAAGATAGAGACCTGCACAAATCTTTCTGGTTGCAAGAGGCATGGCACATTGAGCGTGAAGGCGCTCGTGCCGCTAGTATGGGCAAGTCTGATAGCGACTGTCCGTATCGTGGTGATTGGCGCGCGGATCTTTGGCGCCAAGGGCTTCGTCAAAGCATCCAACAACGCTAGACAAAAAACCACGCTGCGGCGTGGTTTTTT
>DATHYR010000514.1:0-2334 GCA_035458985.1 Pseudomonadales bacterium | reverse complement strand
CCCAAGAACAACCCACCCAAGAGTGGTTGGAGGCCGCCGAAGCCCTGCGCGATATGATCTTGAACGACGAATTCTCACTGCAAGTGGAATGGGTAGGTAGTGATGTTCTCGGCTTTGCCAAAGGTGCTTTCGCACAGTCGGGCCTGAACGGCCAACCTATGATTTACTTGAACGCCGACATGGCGCAAAGCTGGCTCGAAGCTCCCGAGCTGACTAGCGTGTTGGTGGAAGAGTTGGGTCACGCGATTGATTTCTACTTGAATGGCGGCAACGACACCGAAGGTGATGAAGGCCATGCCTTTGCGACCAATGTATTGGGTACTGAGTACGGCACTGCCTCGGCCAATGATCATGGTACTATCGAAATTGATGGACAATCGATTGATGTGGAGTTTGCTCAATTTAACTTCGTGAACGCCTATCAGATGATCACCGACGTCGATGGCGATGGGATCATTGATAACACTGAAAACTGGGCCGAAAAAGAACAAGAGTCACACACGTTATTGGTTGTAGGTGATGGCACGGGAGCCAATTCTGGTGGTTTAGGTGCCATCACGATCGATGACCAAAATTATAATTCAGCCTATTTCAGTGGTAATGATGTATCGGCCATCGGCATCAAAATTGGCGGTGTTGATTATTACGGTTGGATTAGTCGTCCTGTAAAAGTTCAGGGCAAGGTTGTTGCCTTCTATTTCTGGACAGACCAAGACTTTAACAGCATGAATGCGGCACAATCGGACGGAAACCAAGACAACGATAGTGCTGACTTGGCTGATCCTACAAATGCTGGTACATCGTATGCCGGCAACACGGATCCAGGTGTGTTGGATAATAAAGGTTTCATTTTGGTGGTAGATCAGGCCCACTTCGATGGTTTGATTGCCAACAATATGACGTCTTTGACTGTTGCAGCGAGCTCCGTTTGGAGTGGCGTAGCGGCAGGTACATACAACACCATCGAAATTGGATCGTCATCAGACCGTGTGGATAACGCACTTAACTCGCTGATCGTTCCAAATTCTGCGCCTGTGGCGGCTAACGACAGTTTGAACGTTGCTGAAGGCTCAAACACCACTAGTGTTGCGGCGGCAAACGGCCTATTGGCTAACGATTCAGACCCCGATGGCGACGCATTAAGCGTCACCAAGTTTGTGATCGGTTCAACTGAAGTCACCGTTGACCCAATTACTGGTGGTTCATTCACTATTGCCGGTAAGGGTACCGTTGTCATCAACAAAGATGGCAGTTACAGCTTCACCCCGGTAGCTGGCTATAACGGGCCTGTGGATCTTATTACCTACACCATAAGCGATGGCAATGGTGGTACGGCATCGGCGGTGCTTTCAATCATTGTAACGCCTGTCAATGACGCGCCTTTTGCCTACGACAACGAAAAGTCTACCAATGAAGATACGCCTGTAAGTGGCAACGTGCTTTTAGAAAAAGGACCTTCGCCCGATTTGTCGGTGGATTACGACCCCGACGGTGATACATTGTCGGTAACAGGTTTTACTGTTGATATTGATAACGATGGCACGGCTGAAACCTATACTGCTGGCCAGTCTGCAGTTATCGCCAATGTGGGCACCATTACGCTAAGTGCCAACGGCAGCTACACCTTTACTCCTGCGACTAATTACAACGGTGCTGTGCCCGATGTCACTTATACCGTGTCTGATGGCAATGGCGGCACGGCTAGCGCAGTGCTTTCATTAACTGTGGTGGCTGTTAACGATGCGCCAGTTGCGAGCGATGAAGCTGGCACAGCGGTTGAGGCGGGCTGTGATGTTGCTGGTTCGCCTGCAATAGGCAACCTATTAACAAATGTGTCTGACAGTGATGTTGTTACGCAGGTAAATGGAACAACTCGTCTAATTGTTGGTGTAGAAAATACTATTACTAATAGCGTATCTACCGTTTCATTTGGAACAACATCAACTAGTTCACCGGCCTCGGTTGTTGGTCAATATGGCACCCTAAGCATAGGTGCTGATGGTAGTTACATTTATGAAGTTAATAACAGTAATCCAGTTGTCAATGCGCTTAATAGTACCGGCGCAAACACGAGCCTTACAGAGACATTTGTTTTTACTGTTTCTGATGCATCCGGTGCAAAAGATACTGCAACCTTGACAGTAACCATTAATGGTTCAAATGATGCGCCAGTGGCGGTTGATGACTTTAACAGCTTTGAAGAGCAAGCATTGAGCAATGGGCATTACGGTGTTTTAACGAGCACAGCAAGTAACCAGGTATTAGTTAATGATACCGATTTTGATAATGCGCAAGGTGATTTAAAGGTTGATTTGGTTGATGGAGACTCGTTAC
>DATHYR010000513.1:0-1278 GCA_035458985.1 Pseudomonadales bacterium | reverse complement strand
ATATTGATTTTTTTCTCGCGCGCCACCTCAATCACCGCAAGAGCCAGACGATCACTCATGCACATCACGATGTCTGGATAGTTATCGTCGGCAAAGATCTTCTCAGCCACCTCGCGACCGTAGCTATGAAGATTTTCCGGTGCACACCAAATATCTTTATCGTCAATACGGACACCATTTTCTTCTGCCCCTTTGCGGAAGCCCTCCAACCGCTTAATCGTAATGTAATGCCGATCATAGAAGGTTTTGCCTACCGCATTTTCAACACCCTCACAGTCAAACAAGCGTAAGCCTACAATGGCTGCGCGGAAACCCTGCTCCACACTGTAACGTGCGATATTTAAACACCCACCAAAATCATCCACCGTAACAGACGGTACATCATCCATTTCAAAATCGACGGTAACTATTGGCTTGGACTGGCGCAGCATAAAATCAGCGATCGAAGGAAGGGGCGGACCGTAAATGATAAATCCATCGACGAGGGAAACATGACCCGCGAGCGCTTCTTGCTCTAAACGAGATGACAACAGCAACATACTCATCCCGTTCGCCTCTAATTCTTTCGACACGCCCTCAAGGAACATGCCGGCCACGGGGTCGACAAAACTATAACTCAGAGGGTGTGAAATCATGACCCCAATAACCCCAGTTCGTCCTGTGCGAAGGCTGCTAGCGGCAGCACTTGGACCGTTGTAGCCCAGCGCTGCTGCTTGCATAAGCAAGCGCTCTCTTAGAGAGGAAGATAATTGATCTGGGCGATTGTAAGCATTCGACATGGTGGCGATAGAAACGCCCAGTTCTTTCGCCAGGGTTTTTAATGTCCATTTCTGGTTTGGCATAGCATTATGCTCTCGATAGTAATTATTTCCGTGAATCGTAATTAAACCATCTTAAACATGTCAGTCAAAGGCCATTCAGACGACTCAAGCTGACTAAATACCTAGCACCACAAACACTTTACGAACCCGCTCACCCGCATAGGGAAGACGGCCATGCATCACCATATGGTTGTCAACAACCGCCACATCGCCATCTTGCCAAGGAATGTCATATGACGAGACTTTGGCTATCGCCACCACCTGATCCAAAAATGCCTTATCAAAAGCAGATCCATCACCAAAACACAGCGCACGACTTGGATCCTCTTTGACCCCCTTCCAGCCCATGTAAGCGGCAATAATTTGGTTAAAGAACACCTTTCTGCCATCTGCCAAAGATTTAATAGCTTGCAACACAGGGGTTTGAGCAGACAATGAACCGTCTACGTTCCACTGC
>DATHYR010000512.1:0-1181 GCA_035458985.1 Pseudomonadales bacterium | reverse complement strand
GATCGCTCCCAATCGAAGCTGATCGGTACTCTTTTGCTTTAATTCTATGGCTCGCTCTACCAGCTCGGTAGGGCTCATCGCCTGGAATCGTCGCATGGCAACAATACGAACAGGATAGCTGCAAGACGCAGTGACACGGAGCATCATTTCGACTGCATCGTCGGGGAGTAGGTTGGCAAGATCGGTCGCGGTCGTCACCCCGGCGCGAACGCAAAGCGACGCAAATCGCCACATAGCTGCCTCATCGCCAGCCATGGCCTCTCGATCAAAGCCAACAAAGCGTCCGACCATCGTCATGGCATCGGGCCCTTTAAGCTCCCCGTTTGGGTAGCCATCCTTATCAAGCGGTATGCCGGGGTGTTCGATACCTTTTCGCATCAGCCCAGCCTTTTCTAGGGCGAAGGTGTTGACGTTCATGATATGCCCACTTGCGTGCATAACGCCTACACAGCATTTTTCCGATACAGCATCTAGATCTTGTCTCGTCATGCGACATTGATCTTCAAAATAGATCGGATCAAAGCCCCAAGCAGATATTTGACCTTTAGAGCTGTCGGATTGCTTTAATCGTTGGATCACTGCTGGGATGCTTTTACATGCTTCCCAAATCTGTCCCTGTGGATCAGCCCGCGGGAAGAAGCCCGTGTAAGCATATCCCCAAAATGCTCCCTCGCTCACATGGCAATGACCCTCAACAAAGCCTGGCATTAACACATGATCAAGGAAGCGTTCATCAATTCGATGGGCACCTAGCGCTTTCATTGACTCAAGGCTACCCGTGCCAAGCACTCTGCCATCAAGAACCGCCACTGCTTGTGTCGATTTATTGGAGCGGTCCATTGTGATGATCCGCTTTGCGGGATAAATTTCAATCATGACGTTGCTAACACCTCATTAAAGTGGGTTTAGACTCGAGGTCAAAAGCTTGAAGTGCGCCGCAAAAAACTCAATCGGTTGGGTGCGCCACCTCAACGCTGTCCTTAATTTATGGAGCATAGCGTGACTCGCACCACATCAACTCAGGAATACCAATCGCACGTTGGCTTTATTGGACTTGGCGTCATGGGGCAGGCTATGTGCTTGAATCTCGCCCGCAAGCTATCAACGATCAAGCCAGACGCTGAACTTCATGTCCACGATCAAATTCCCGCAAGGTCCGAGGTCTTCAACGACATGTCCGT
>DATHYR010000511.1:0-1989 GCA_035458985.1 Pseudomonadales bacterium | reverse complement strand
TTCTATGCCCAATTGATCCCAAATGGCATCAATACGCTGTTTAACGGCTTTATCCATCACGATTGGTGTGCCCCATTCGCGACTGGTTTCACCTTCCCATTTGTTGGTGGCATCGAGACCCATTTTTGAGCCAAGGCCAGCAACCGGTGAGGCAAAATCGAGGTAATCGATAGGGGTATTTTCTATCATGACGGTATCGCGCTTAGGATCCATACGCGTGGTAATGGCCCAAATCACATCATTCCAGTCTCGGCAGTTAACATCGTCATCGACCACCACAATAAATTTGGTATACATAAACTGGCGTAAAAACGACCATGCGCCCATCATGACGCGTTTAGCGTGACCAGGGTATTGTTTACGGATTGAAATCACTGCCATGCGGTATGAACAACCCTCTGGTGGCAAATAAAAATCAATAATCTCTGGGTATTGTTTGCGCAAAATAGGGACAAATACTTCGTTCAATGCCACCCCAAGCATCGCGGGCTCATCCGGTGGACGGCCTGTATAGGTGCTGTGATAGATAGCATCTTTGCGGTGCGTGATATGAGTAACAGTAAACACCGGGAATTTATCTGTTTCGTTATAATAGCCAGTATGGTCGCCATAAGGCCCTTCCTCGGCCATTTCTTCGGGTTCAATATAACCTTCGAGGATGATTTCACTGGTGGCGGGCACTTCTAGGTCACAGCTAAGTGCTTTACAGACTTCAGTGCGCTCACCGCGCAGCAAGCCCGCAAAAGCGTACTCACTCATCGAATCTGGCACTGGAGTCACAGCCCCTAAAATCGTGACAGGATCGCTACCTAAGGCGACGACTACTGGGTAACGCTCGCCGGGGTGCTGTTCTTTAAAATCGGCAAAATCTAATGCGCCGCCTCTATGGGATAACCAGCGCATAATGAGTTTGTTTTTGCCCAATAATTGCTGGCGGTAAATGCCTAGGTTTTGTCGGCTTTTACGTGGGCCTTTCGTAATGGTTAAGCCCCAGGTGACCAAGGGTGCCACGTCGCCCGGCCAGCAATGCTGGATTGGGAGTTGGGTTAAGTCAACATCGTCACCGGTTATGACTACCTCTTGGCAAGGCGCATTGCGTACCGTTTTCGGTGGCATGTTTAAGGCTTGCTTAAACATGGGTATTTTAGCGATGGCGTCTTTAAAGCCGCGAGGTGGCTCAGGTTCTTTCAGAAAAGCCAATAACTCACCGACTTCACGCAGTGCGAGCGGATCTTCTTTGCCGAGCGCCATCGCCACCCGTTTTGGCGTGCCAAAGAGATTGGCCAGCACAGGCATGGACTTGCCTTTGGGATTTTCAAACAACAGTGCAGGACCGCCAGCGCGTAAGACGCGGTCGGCGATTTCAGTCATTTCTAGATGAGGATCAACACTGTAACTAACACGTTTTAGTTCGCCGTTAGCTTCGAGGTGATCGATAAAGCTGCGTAAATCCTTAAAACTCATGTGGAAATAGCCTCTGCTGTCATTATCCTTGTGGCGCGCACTATAGCATTTTTCTGTTTTGGGGTTAACCTATTCAGTGAAGTTACAGCGTGTAGGGCGTATAGTTTTAAGTAAGTGGCGTGCATTAGGAGCGTAATGATGGCGAATAAAAATCTCCCTTGGTATAGCAATGGGGTTATTGTGGTCATGGTTACCGCTAGCTTTCTTGTCAGTGGATCCGCTTTGGCTGCGCCAATTCAGTCTTCTGACAACACATCCCCTCGGCCTGTGAGCCAAACCTATGATGTCCGCCAAAGCCAGCATGAGTCGAGCGTCCATCACAACCATAATAGACATTGGCGGCCCTATTGGGGCTGGAATTCCGCTTGGAACGGTGGCTGGGGTTTAGGCTGGAGTTCGGGTTGGAACAACAGTTGGGGATTAGGTTGGCATTCTGGTTGGAATAACGTCTGGGGAAATAATTATTGGCGTTCCCCTTATTCAGGAATTGGCTTGTCTGTCCCTCATCAACTGCCTGAGCCAGTG
>DATHYR010000510.1:0-1156 GCA_035458985.1 Pseudomonadales bacterium | reverse complement strand
CACTCAAAACGTATTCCAAGGCTCATTTGCTGGCTACAACAACACAACAGGTAGCTACAATACATCTTTGGGGTACAACGCTTATGCTGTTAGCGGAACAGCGGCTACTGGTAACTACAACACCGCCATTGGTAATGGTGCACTTAATCAAAACACCACAGCAAGCCAAAACACCGCTGTTGGTTATCAGGCGGGGTATAGCAATACCACTGGTGCAAATAATACCGTTATGGGTTTCCAAGCGGGTTATGGCTTAACCACTGGCGCACGCAACACTTTTGTTGGCGCTTACAACGGCTCAAATGGTTCTGGTCGTCAAATCACAACTGGTTCTGCCAACACCATTCTTGGTGGCTTCGACGGCAACCAAGGCGGCTTAGACATTCGCACATCAAGCAACTACATCGTGCTGTCTGATGGGGATGGGAATCCTAAACAATATTATTCAAATAATAGAAACAACTGGGCATTGCGGTCAGGAAATGCTGGTATTGCTCGCGTTGAAAGCGATACGCTTGATGGAATTAGTGTCGCCAACGGATCAACTTTAACCCTTACAAATGCTGCTGGAGAATGCGGCGCAATCTTGGCTTATGTTTATGAAAACGGCGCAGGTCAAGGCGCTGTGTTCTTCATAGACTATCTTGGCACAGCGACACTTGTTGCAAGTGACGGGACGGGAAACTGGGCAACCACAGATGCTGCTGGAAAGTTTTGCGTTTACAAGAGCGGCTCAACGCATACTGCGTATTTCAAAAACAATAGTGGGTCATCACGAAACATGAACATTCTTCTTGTCGGCGGGCAAGCGGCGTATAGTTAATTCTTGGAGAAAAACATGGAAATCACAATCAAAAACTTTGCAAATGATGGCGACCAAAAATGGATCGGCTTTATGGTCAACAACGAAGGTAAGCGTTTTGCTATTGATAAGCGTGTTCCGCTTGTTGACGGAAAAACAGACGAGCAGTATGTGCAAGACGCATTGGCACTTGCTCAAGCCGAAATTGACGAATGGGCATCTTCCAGCTCTGTTGTTGGTCGCAAGTGGAACCCAGAAACAAACTCTTTCGAGTAATCATATAAGGAGCCGTTCATGGCCTCTACAATCATCCTCTCAGACAACGGCGCAAGCAGCGGGTCTGCTGGCCTGAAA
>DATHYR010000509.1:0-1199 GCA_035458985.1 Pseudomonadales bacterium | reverse complement strand
TGATGGTGCAATGTCTACTGGGTGGGAATAAAATCCTTGCGTGTGGTAACGGCGGCAGTGCCGGTGATGCGCAGCATTTCTCGGCTGAACTACTGAACCGCTATGAAATAGAACGCCCGCCTTTACCTGCGATAGCCCTGTCAACCGATACGTCTACGATCACAGCCATCGCTAATGATTATAGTTACGATGAGATCTTCTCTAAGCAAATTCTTGCCCTAGGCCAACCTGGCGATATTTTGCTGGCCATATCAACCAGCGGGAACTCAGGTAACGTCATCAAAGCCATGGAAGCGGCATTGAGCCGTGATATGACCATAGTCGCCTTAACAGGTAAAGATGGCGGCGCTATGGCAGGTCTTCTCAGTGTCGGTGATGTGGAAATTCGCGTACCATCAAATGTCACGGCTCGCATTCAAGAAGTGCACTTGCTGGTGATCCACTGTCTGTGTGACAACATTGACCGCACCCTCTTCCCTCAGGATGAGCAATAATGACCAAGCTTGTTTCGGTTGCGTTAGCGTTACTTTTACTCCAAGGCTGCGCCGGTGCTGTCATGGTCGGCGCCGTCGGCGGCGCTGTCATGGTCAATGACGAGCGGAGCATTGGCACGCAACTCGACGACACCAATACGGATTTTAAAATTTCCAGTGCTTTGGCTGCTCACGCCGATTTAAAAAATAAGGCTAACATCACTGCCATTACCGTCAACGGCAGTGTGTTGATGATAGGACAAGCCCCCAGCTCATCTCTGCGCGACCAAGCGATACGCATAGTGCAAGACATGCAATTGGGCGGGAAGATCCACAACCAAATTCGTGTTGGCAACCCCACATCGTTCACCACGCGCAGTAACGACACTTGGATCACCACTAAAGTGAAGGGCCGCATGTTGAATGAAAAAGCCTTAGATGTCACACGCATTAAGGTGGTGACGGAAAATGGCGAAGTCTTTCTATTAGGCTTAGTCGATCGCACTCAAGCAGATTTAGCCGTTGAGATCGCCCGTAACACTGCTGGCGTTCGTAAAGTGATTAAAATGTTTGAATATACGGCATCTTAAATTTGTTCAGGCAAAGGTATTAACCGCTTTTGCTTGAACAGTCGCGCCACTGCAAAGGGCAATACCAGAGATGGCAATACAATCAGCGCCGCCCCCAACCAACTCATACTATCCAACCATTCATCGAACCATAACC
>DATHYR010000508.1:0-2321 GCA_035458985.1 Pseudomonadales bacterium | reverse complement strand
GCTTTAGCTTCATTGTCGTTCATCCTTGTCTGTTGCGATGAAGTAATTAGAACAGGGGTTCAGAGGGCTGGATAGTTGATTGTTGCTATCGAGCCCAGGACCCTGATAGAACAAGCCTACGCTGAAGACGGACGACATCGGCAGCATAGATAGGCTTGTCATCCGGTTTTGTCACGAAAGTGGAAAACTTATATGGGTTATATGTGACTGGCATGATGTCACATATGGTCCCAACTAAGGCGTCAGGGTTGAGGATGGTTCCGACAACACCAGCGTGGACATTCTTGCGCCGCTCCTTCAACACCCTCTGACGGCCTGCCTCAGACACTTTGAAGGTGCAATTGGAAAGGATTATGTCATCGGTATGCTGAATGACACGGCCCTTCGACGGCCCTTCCAAAGCCTTTACAGACCAGCACTTGCGGTGAAGGTTGAAGTAGACAAACACTTTCATTGCTGCCCCCATTGTTGTGCCATAGCAGCAGCAATACCAGCATAGGTGGCACTGCGAATCTTCCACCGATCAGGCGACGGGGGCAGCTTCCAGATGCGCTGTTCCCGCCCATCGACAACATCCGTTGGGGTCAACAAGGGCAAACCCTTCAACCACAGACACGTCGCTTTGGTTTCACCATGTCCGAATTGCCACGGCTGGATTATCTGATCGGGTTTTCTGATGCGGCTCGATATCACCGACACAGGGTTTTCAATTGCAATACGCTGGATAGGTGCATCCATCAACAGGCGCACAAATTCCAGCGACTCGGCCTGTTCCTGTACTTTGTCTTTGAACCAACGGGCACCCGACACGGCCAGATGGGTGCAAGGGGGATGAGCAATCATCAGATCCCAACCATTGTGGAGGATGTCGCGGACATCACCCTGATAGTGTGGACCTTCGACGTCTGTAGGCAATAGGTCACAAGACATAGCGTCATGCCCAAGGGCACGAAAGGCATCACGGACAACGCCACTGTATTCGCAAGCCACTAGTACTTTCATTGCATTGACTCCAGAAAAGACAGAACAGACGGCAAAGGTAACCAATCGGTGACAGAGGCAACAGTGGATGCACCCTTGTTGTAGGTGATATGTTGCACTTGATATTGCCCTGCACGGACACTTACACCAATGGTGGTGTTTCCTGTACGGGAACGGGCAGCGCTCACTGCACGCTGAATTGTGAACATCGACATAGCATCACTCCGTTACATGGAAACTAGTCACTATCACATAGTGACGATGGCAGTTAGTGTAGACCCATGCCAATATGTCTGGACTAAGGAAAAACCCGTAGCAGCAACATAGGCGGTGAGGGATGCAGTGGCATCGTCGGTGCCATGCTCGATGGTGTCGACGGTGTCACCGTCGGACTCGATGAGGATGCTGAGATATTGCATTTTCAACCCTTAGCGTACTTACGCACGAACCGATAGTATTCCATCGGTGCTTTGCTGTTGATAGCATTGTTGCGCCAAGCGACAACGACGGTGCCAGACTTCTTCACGCCGAAGAATCTACCACGGTGTTCTTTGTCGCCAGCATACACCCATTGTCCGGGCTGAACATGAGACAACAATTCTGTAGGCACTTGCCAGATGTCGAAGGAAGGAAGGTATTGCATGGTGTTGCTCACGCAGCGAAGTCAATAGTGGAAATGTGAACCCATTCGCCAAGGTCACCATTCCATGCCTCAGGCTTGACAGAAACCTTCATTGCTCTAGCAGCAAGCAAAGCATTCTGCAAAGTACCATCGACACAGATGGGCATACCGCCGACAATGATGCGGTACTTACCTTCAGAAAATGAAAGATATCCTTTGGACATGGTGTCGTTTCCTTTGTTTGCGTTGACAGAATTTATTCTAATGGCCCGATGAGCCCAGGCCATTAGGACAAACCCTGAGCCCTGCGAAGGACCCTGATGGGTTTGAGTGATGGGGTTAGCGGTAAACACCCGGGTTTCAATAATCATTCTCCTGATATTGGAAAACATCGGCCGGCTCGCCCAGCGGGCCGTGTTTCACTGCCATAGCAGCGCGCACTTCTGCCACTGCATCTTCCGCACTGTCGGCGATCGACGATAAACCGATCCGTTGCCATACGCCGTGGCCAGTGGCAGGTGCAACATCAAAACAGACAAACCAAGGCATGAGGGGCTCCAATCTTTCATCGCGCGGGGATCGCACGCATACGCGCCGCGAGCCGGCGCGTAAACCTACAATCGGTCAGTAGTCCCGTCCTTTAATTTGAACGAAGCCACTGGTGTCTTTTCGTGCCTTGCCTTTAGCGTACAAGGCAACAATTACATTGGACGGTTCA
>DATHYR010000507.1:0-1351 GCA_035458985.1 Pseudomonadales bacterium | reverse complement strand
CTCAAACAGCATTTGTGGGTTGGGTTTACCCGCGGTTTCATCCGCCGTGCGGGAGTCATCAAAGACCCCTTTGAGGTCCATGGTGCTGAGCACCTCATTCAAACCAATACGTGACTTGCCCGTCGCCACTGCGAGGCGATAGCCGGCCGCTTTCAAATCCTGTAACAAGGTAAGCGCGCCGTCAAACAAGGTCAACTCCCCCATTACCTGCGCGAAATGGTGGCGGTAACGTTGCCCCAGCGCGGGATAGGCGTCATGCGGGACATCCGGTGCAGCATGGGCGAGCGCTTCCTTCAAGCCCAAGCCAATCACATAAGACGCCTGCTCTCTGGTTGGCGTTTGATACCCTAAATCTGCGACGGACCGTTGAATGGCCAGTGTGATCGCCGCGGTGGAGTCGTAAAGGGTTCCATCCCAGTCGAAGGCAATCAGGTCGTAAGAACGGGGCTGGTTTGTCATAGTGACTATTGTCGCCGAACCGGCCGAAGCTTTTCAGGCACAAAAAAGCCGCCCAAAGGCGGCTTTATCGTCGTTTCGGGCTGCTATCAATTAGACCCGGTACGTCTCGATGTCACCACCGCTGGCCAAGACTTCAGCCACCCAGCGTGGCTTACGACCAAGGCCACCCGCCCAAGTCTCACCATTTGCATTACGGTATTTGACGACCGCCGGCGCTTTCGCCGCACGGGCCTTGCGCGCACCACCCGAAATACCCAGGTCGGCGGGGGAGATGCCGAATTCCTTCATTTTGGCTTTGATGTCAGCAATCACGCCCGCCAGTTCTTGTTTACGAACCTCTTCAGCTTGTGCCATGAGCGCTTCTGCTTGCGAGACTAATTCTTTGTATGATGCCATTAATTAACTCCTAATTGGAAAAGAACAATAGTGCTAGTATATCTGATTTAATTATTTCGTTAAAGATTTATTGAATAACCAAAAGGACGGCAATTACTCATCTAAAGTATATTAATGTCATGGCGCATCACCTTTCGCCCAACCGATCAACTCTGGGGGTAACTCACATTGCAAACGCATGGGTTCGCCATTGAGTGGGTGCTTAAAATCCAAACGCCACGCGTGTAAAAACATTCGTTTAAGTCCATGCGCGGCTAATTGTTTATTCCACTCGAAATCGCCGTATTTGTCATCCCCTGCAATGACATAACCTTTTTGACTTAAGTGAACGCGTATTTGATGGGTTCGCCCCGTCTTGATGGTGACCGCCAACAAGCTGCTGGCGGCATCCCCGGCTGCGGACCTTGCTGCATGGTGCTTCAAAACTTTTACAAGGCTGAGGCTTGGCAGCGCGTTGGGGTCGTCCTTGCTAACGCCGCGAACCCGACGCTCACCA
>DATHYR010000506.1:0-1206 GCA_035458985.1 Pseudomonadales bacterium | reverse complement strand
TTCACGGGTACGTAAGGCTTCTTCAAGGCTCAATGCGGTTTCGGCTTGGCTCGCGATGATCAGCACTTTTTTACTGCGATGGCTCTTTAAGAAATCGATAAGCCAATCGACGCGTGGATCGAACTTCCACCAACTGGCACTGCCTTCTTCAAACTCTTGGTACAGTTTTTCAGGGCTGAGTGCTTGCTTGGCTTTGGCTTGAATATTTTTACTGCCGCCCATCATAGCGTTCACGCGTGCCGCCGTGGCATATTGCTCAGGCATGGCGTGCGGGTAAGCATTAAATAACCGTTTCGGGAAGCCTTTTACGGATGCGCGGCTGTTACGATATAACACACGTCCAGTACCGTGGCGATCGAGCAATTCTTGCAGCAGTTCGCTGCGTGCTTCTTGTTGCTGTTCTGCGTCGATATCGTTAGCTTGGATCAAGCGAATACTCGGGGTGATGTCTTTTTCACTGAGCAATTCGGTTAAACTATTGATAGCCGATTCAGTGAGTTTTTTGTCGCTCGCTAGCGCCTCTGCTGCATCGGCCACGTCTTTATAGCTGTCTTCTTCTTTGATGAAGGCGGCATAATCATAAAAACGATCCGGATCCAGTAAGCGTAAACGCGCGAAATGACTTTCGTGACCGAGTTGATCTGGCGTAGCCGTCAACAAGAGTACACCGGGCACCACTTCACTCAAGGCTTCAACCACTTGATAGGCGCGGCTCGGTTCGTCTTCAGTCCACTCTAAGTGATGAGCCTCATCGACCACCATGAGATCCCAGTCGGCATCGATGGCTTGATCGAGGCGCTTCTTCTTGCGCAGCAGCTCGAGTGAACAAATAACTAATTGTTCGGTATAGAAAGGGTTGTCGTGATCGGCATAGGCTTCGACACAGCGGTCTTCGTCGAACACTGAGAAGCGCAAGTTAAAGCGGCGTAGCATTTCAACCAACCACTGATGACGGAGTGTGTCTGGTACTATGATCAACACCCGCTCAGCGCGGCCCGTGAGTAATTGTTGGTGAATAATCAAACCGGCTTCAATGGTTTTACCTAAACCCACTTCATCAGCCAACAAGACGCGTGGCGCGTAGCGACGTCCCACTTCGTGGGCTATCCATTGTTGGTGAGGAATTAAGCCAACACGAGGACCTTGCAGCCCTAATAAATCTGAACTGGCGAGTTTGTGGCGCAATAATTGACATTGATAGCGCAC
>DATHYR010000505.1:0-15390 GCA_035458985.1 Pseudomonadales bacterium | reverse complement strand
CTCTATCAACAACATGTCTGCCTGAGAAACAACCTCAATCAAGCGGCGCGAAATTGTAAAATAATCGAGTGTTAAGGCAATGTCGTCACTGTGACCTGCGGGTCGATTGTCGTGGCCCATCTCGACACTCAATACCAAGGTTTGCTTGATCTCGCGCTCCCAATCATAGATACCTATGGTGGTGTCAATACGCAGGTCTTTGATGTAAACAATATCCATCATTCAACCCTTGTAATCGGGGGCAAGGTATCCATTGGCCAACGCGCCTTAGGCGCAATCGTCAAGTCATCGCACTGGCCAGCGGCTAACCGCTGCGCTCCCGCAAAAGCAATCATGGCGCCATTATCAGTGCAAAACGCGGGACGGGCATAAAAAAGCGCACTTTTGAGCTTAGCCACCATGGCTTCTAAACTCTCGCGGAGTGCTTTGTTGGCACTGACGCCGCCGGCGATAATCAGTTGCTTACGACCCGTTGCTTGCAGCGCGCGACGACACTTAAGCATCAGCGTGTCCACCACCGCCGCTTGAAAACTGGCAGCAATATCCGCCGCATCTTGAGCACTAATGCTGCCCTGCTCATCTCTGCACGCTTGCACCGCATTGAGCACGGCCGTTTTGAGTCCACTAAAACTAAAATTCAGCCCGCCTTGGCGCACCATCGGCCGCGGAAAATCGAAGCGTTCAGGGTTGCCGTTTTCAGCAAGCTTAGCAATGTGCGGCCCCCCTGGATAAGGCAGTCCCAGCATTTTCGCAGCTTTATCAAAGGCCTCACCGGCAGCATCATCCACCGACTCACCCAACAAGGTATAGCGACCAATGCCTTCTACATCCACCAGCTGGGTATGCCCACCGGATACTAACAAGGCGACAAAGGGAAAGGCTGGGGGGGAGTCTTCAAGCATTGGCGCAAGTAAGTGACCTTCCATATGATGCACGCCGAGGGCGGGAATATTTAAGGCATAGGCCATAGCGCGACCTATAGCAGCGCCTACCATGAGCGCCCCCATCAGACCGGGACCCGAGGTATACGCCACAGCATTCAGCTCAGATTTTGCGACACCTGCTCGCTGCAAGACTTCCTCCACCAAGGGTAGCGTTTTACGGATATGATCACGCGAAGCTAACTCGGGTACCACACCACCATATTCTCTATGCACGGCGATTTGGCTGTGTAACGCGTCTGCTAGCAATCCGCGCTCGGTATCATAGAGCGCAATCCCCGTCTCATCACAGGATGTTTCTATCCCCAGAACTAACATGCCACTCCCTCATTTATCTGTGGCTGAGCATAATAATGCTATCTCCCCACGAAGGCTATAAAAGCAGAATATTTAGCATTGCAAAATCCAACAAGCCGGTATAGAATTCGCGCCCCTATGTGCAGTGACGTGTCTACTTCCGGTTACTGCTTGTGATTATGACTAGAAATAATGGACAGGTGATTTTAATGCCTTACGTTAAGGTAAAAGAAAACGAGCCCTTCGATATCGCACTGCGTCGCTTTAAGCGTTCATGCGAAAAAGCGGGTATTTTGGCTGAAGTTCGCAAGCGTGAATTTTACGAAAAGCCTACTACCACTCGCAAGCGTGCTGCAGCGGCGGCTGTTAAGCGCCACGCTAAGAAGGTATCTCGCGAGAGCCGCAAGTTCCAACGTTTGTACTAGTCTTCGGCTTTGGCCGGGCCGTCGCACCCGTGGCGGCCACTAGTAAACGCTCGAACAATACGTCTTATTTAGAGGAAACGTCCCATGGCATCTGAGATCTTAAACAACGTCAAAGCAGCCATGAAGGATGCTATGCGCGCGAAAGAAAAAGAGCGCTTAGCGACTATTCGCCTCATTCAAGCCGATTTTAAACGCGTAGAAGTTGACGAGCGAATTGAGCTCGATGACGACCGTGTCATTGCTATTTTGGATAAAATGGTAAAGCAGCGTCGAGATTCCGTTCGCCAGTACCAAGAGGCGGGTCGCGATGAACTGGCGGCTATCGAGTTGGCCGAAATTGACGTTATCCAAACCTTCCTACCTACACCTCTGACAGCGTCAGAAATCAGTGCTATGATCGACGCTGCAATCGCTGAGACCGGCGCTGAAAGTATGCGCGATATGGGCAAGGTTGTCGGATTACTGAAAGGGCCCATGCAGGGTCGTGCCGATATGGCCGTGGTCAGTAAACTGGTAAAAGACCGACTCAGCTAACCCCACGTAGCGGAGGTCGCCTTTGGTCGGGCAAATCCCAAGAAATTTCATTGATGACCTCGTCGAACGTGCAGACATCGTCGATATTATTGATGCGCGCGTAAAGTTAAAAAAAGCTGGCCGAAATTACCAAGCCCTCTGCCCCTTCCACGATGAAAAGTCGCCGTCGTTCTCGGTCAATCCTGACAAGCAATTTTATTACTGCTTTGGGTGCGGAGCAGGTGGCAACGTGCTCAGCTTTATTATGGACTATGAGCGCCTCGACTTCCCGCAAGCTATTGAAAATCTAGCGCACTACTACGGCCTAGAAGTCCCGAGGGAACAACTCAATCCACAGCAAGAGCAGACCCAAAAGCGCAAGCGAGATCTGTATGACATCATGGAAGGTGCCGCCCGCTTTTACCGCGAGCAGTTGACCTTGATGCAACATTCTCAAGTCGCCAACGCCTATGTGCGACAGCGTGGCATATCCCCAGAGATTGCTCAGCAATTCGGTATTGGTTTTGCCCCCGACGCGTGGGACAAAGTACTCAATCACTTGTTCAAGGATCAAAGTGACAAGGCCATGATGATGGATTCTGGTCTCATCGTGGAGAACGACAAAGGGCGTATCTACGACCGCTTTCGCAACCGTTTGATGTTCCCTATACGCGACAACCGCGGTCGCTGCATTGGCTTCGGCGGACGCGTGTTCGGAGATGAGAAACCCAAGTATCTCAATTCTCCTGAAACACCTATTTTCCATAAAGGCAAAGAACTTTACGGCCTTTACGAGGCGCGTCAAGCGCTTCGAGACCTCCCCAGGCTCGTGATTGTTGAAGGCTACATGGACGTGGTGTCGCTAGCCCAACACGGCATCCGCTACGCCGTGGCCACGCTGGGTACAGCCAGTAGCGCCGAGCACCTTGAACTAGCCTTTAGGCATACATCAGAAGTAGTGTTTTGTTTTGATGGGGACGAGGCTGGTCGAAAGGCTGCTCGGCGAGCATTTGACAACGCACTCCCGACCATTAAAGACGGCCGACAAATCCGTTTTTTATTCCTGCCCGATGGCGAAGACCCCGACACCCTTGTCAGACAGCGCGGCAGTGAGTTTTTTGCAGAGCTCATTCATAAAGCACAACCCCTAGAGGAGTTCTTATTCAACATCGCCGCCGAAGGGATTGATACACGCACCATGGATGGGAGAGCACGCTTTAGCCAGGTGGCTACCGCCCTGATTGGTCACGTCCCCGACGGGATATTTAAAACCCTTCTTGTCAGTGAACTCGCACGACGCACCGGGGTTAGCGAAGATCGCCTACAAGCCTTGACCGATGCAGCGACTAGCCAACATGATGTCGCGCAATGGCAGCGTGAACAGGTCAAATTTACCCCCAACAAGCGACCTACCCCCAAGCAGGACAAATCGCCCCCTTTACCCGCGCCATCGGCCAGCAATCACTTTAAGGTAAAGCTCAACCAATCGCCGGCACAGAAAGCTATTTGCCTGCTGATCCACCACCCCTTGATAGCTCACCAAGTACATAAACTCGACACGCTAACATCCTCCGGTGACGATGATATTGCGTTATTGGTTGACCTCATTTCGCTTATCAAACAACAGCCATATATGGATACGGCGACACTGTTTGGGCATGTCGCCGGCGGCGAAAACGGTGCGATGAATAGCGCGCGATTAGCCGCCTATGCCGCGTTAGACCCGCTCATTCCTGACGATGGCTTTGAACGCGAATTTCTCGACATCATCGATCACCTACAACACCAACTCATCCACCAGCAACGACAATCGCAGCGTAAGGCGCTACTAGACACCCCTTTTAGTGAAATGAGCCCCGAGCAAAAACGCGAATTACTGCTATCTTTACAAGCCAAGCAGCGTAAAAAGTCCTAGCGAACAATAGCTAAGCGCTCAAAAAATACGCTATAATATTCGGCTATTTCTTCACTGGCCTAACCCAAGAAGGTACCGTAGACACTATGTCTGAATCTTTCTCCCAGCAATCTAGACTTAAAGACCTCATCGCCAAAGGCAAGGAACAGGGCTACCTGACGTATGCCGAGGTGAATGACCACTTGCCGCAGGACATCTCTGAGCCAGACCAAGTTGAAGACATCATCCAGATGATCAACGACATGGGCATTCAAGTGTTTGAAACGGCCCCAGATGCAGACGAACTCCTGATGGAAGGGGGCGGTGACTCTTCGGATGATATCGCAGCGGCTGAAGCCGCCGCCGCACTCGCGGCTGTTGAACAAGAAGCTGGCCGGACGACGGACCCTGTTCGCATGTACATGCGCGAAATGGGCACGGTGGAACTCCTAACCCGTGAAGGCGAGATCGCCATTGCCAAGCGCATTGAAGAAGGCATCCGCGAACTCATGGCTGCCCTGGCGTGTTTTCCCGGATCAGTGGCCCATGTACTCGATGAATATGCCAAGGTTGCCGCCGAAGAGCGCCGCCTAGACGAAATTATTTCAGGTTTCCTCGACCCCTTTGATACCGATGCACCCGTCAAAGAAGACATCGAGATTGCCACCAAGGCGAAAGCGAAAGCAGAATCCTTGGACGACGAAGACGAAGATGATGTCGAGTCTAGTGATGATGACGCCGATGAAACCCCCGATAACGGTCCCGACCCAGAAGAAGCCGCACGACGCTTTGAACTGCTGACAACGCTTAATAAGAAAGCGGACGAAGCGATTGCTAAGCATGGCCGAAGCAGCAAACAAGCCTCCAAAGCACTGGAAGAACTCGGCGAGTCATTCAAATTTTTGAAACTCACCCCCCGTATGTTCGACCCACTCACAAGCAATGTCCGTGAAACCTTGGCACGCGTGCGCGAGCAAGAAGGGATTGTGTCTGATTTGGTGATCAAAGTCTCAGGCATGCCCCGCAAAGATTTCATCAAGAGCTTTGTTGGTAGCGAAACCAATCTCGAATGGGTAGATACACAAATTGCCGCGGGTAAGAGCTATTCTGAAAAGCTGCAACAGAACCGCAACGAAATTCTGCGTGCACAACGCAAATTGGCCGCCATTGAAGAAATTAGCGATCTAAGCATTGCCGACATTAAAGAAATTAACCGTCGCATGTCGATGGGTGAAGTACATACGCGTCGCGCCAAAAAAGACATGGTGGAAGCGAACTTACGTCTGGTGATTTCTATTGCCAAAAAATACACCAACCGCGGCCTACAATTCTTGGATTTGATCCAAGAAGGTAATATTGGCTTGATGAAGGCCGTCGACAAATTTGAATACCGTCGTGGTTACAAATTCTCAACCTATGCCACATGGTGGATTCGCCAAGCGATTACCCGCTCGATTGCCGATCAGGCAAGAACGATCCGTATTCCAGTGCACATGATCGAGACGATCAACAAACTGAACCGCATTTCTCGTCAAATGCTGCAGGAGATGGGACGCGAGCCCACACCCGAAGAGCTGGGTGAGCGCATGGATATGCCTGAAGACAAAATCCGCAAAGTGCTCAAGATCGCCAAAGAGCCCATTTCGATGGAAACCCCCATCGGTGACGATGAAGATTCCCATCTTGGCGACTTCATCGAGGACTCAACCATTGAGTCCCCGGTGGAATCAGCTACCAGCGAAGGCCTTCAGGAAGCCACCAATAGCGTACTGGCTGGCTTGACGGCTCGCGAAGCTAAAGTGCTTCGTATGCGCTTCGGCATTGGCATGAACACTGATCATACACTGGAAGAAGTGGGCAAACAGTTTGATGTTACCCGCGAGCGTATTCGTCAAATCGAGGCCAAAGCATTGCGTAAGCTTCGCCACCCCTCGCGCTCCGAACACCTTCGCAGCTTCCTCGACGAGTAACAGTGTCATCAAAAACGGCCCTCTGGGCCGTTTTTTTTGGCGTCAAATTCCACTTCACACACACCCTCATTCGAGCTAGCCTTACAAAAAAGGAGAATGTCGTGCGACCACTTATTTTACTCACTAGCCTCGTTTTTGCTGCCAGCGCCATGGCTGTCAATACACATGACGCATTAAAAAATTGTCGTGCCATTAGCGACAACAGCGCGCGCCTTCAATGTTACGATGCGATCAACACCCATGCCGCCGAGATGCCTCAAAAGGTTATCCGGGAAACACCCGCTCTCACTAGCCCTCCTGGTGAAGCACCCGTGGCAGATAAAAGCCCTGATGAGCTATTCGGTTTTGAAGACAGAGTACTAGCGTCACAAATAGCAGACAGCCTTAACGTCGACGTCATAGAAACGGCACTGGTTCACGGCAAACGGGTCTTTCGTTTCGCTAATGGCCAGGTGTGGCGCCAAATAGATAGTAAGCGGTTTGTATATAACCCTGACAATGGTCAAGCCTACATCCAACGTGGCGCGCTAGGCAGTTTTTTCTTTTCTCAAAAGGAAACGAACGTAAGAATTCGCGTTAAACGCGTAGAGTGAAGGCGACCCCATCGGGGTCGCCAAACTTTTTAACACATAGCCTGTGAATAAAGTGACTTGCGCGGTGCGGCAAATACTTTTTCAATCATGGGCATGAAAAACTCAATGGGGTAGGTTTCACACTCAGGGTCAAACGCTGGCGCATCATATTTTTCAATAAACTCACGCGTCTGTGCGTAGTAAGGACTGCTTTCATACTGCTTATGCATGTCGCGATCCATACCCAAGTAATGGAAGAAGTAGTAACCTTGAAAAATCGCATGGTACTTAACCATCCAATGGTTAGCCTCACTGATAAAGGGCTCCAAAATAGTCGCCGCTAAGTCTGCATGGTTATAGGAACCCAGCGTATCGCCAATGTCATGTAACAGCGCACACACCACGTATTCATCATCCTTACCATCTTTATGAGCCAGCGTGGCTGTCTGCAGACAGTGGGTGTAGCGATCGATGGGAAAACCGCCAAAATCACCTTTTAAAATATTTAGGTGATCAACAATTCTAGCCGGTAAATTTTTTGCAAAGACTTTGTATTCCTCGCCAATGATATCCCAATCGGCCTGAGTACCGTCTTTCATGTGGTGAAATTGTGCCTGCTGCATACGAACCTCTGTTATAGAAATTTCCATCATATTAAGGGTAATGAAAGCAAACCAAACAGTCATATGACGCCACCCCAATGAGATGCGATACCGCGATAAGTAAGGTAAAGTAGCCCTATTCAAAAGGTAACCTTATGCAAGAAAAACTCGACCAACGTCGTCGCGCGGCCGAACGTGTCACATTGATAGGCTCGGTCATCGACCTCATCCTTGGCGTCATTAAAATCGTCATCGGTAGTACCTCCCATTCTGCTGCACTTGTGGCTGATGGCGTTCATTCGCTGTCTGATTTAGCGACAGATTTCATGGTCATTGTTGTATTGCGTTTATCGCACCGTGGTCCTGACAAAAACCATCCTTGGGGGCATGGTCGCTATGAAACCGTCGGCACAGTCGCCCTCGGCACCTTATTAATTGTTGTTGGCCTGGGCATGGTCTACGAGATTGGCTTCACCGTTTTACACGAAGGAGCACAACCCATCCCTGCTTGGCCGGCACTGATCGCCGCAGCCATTTCTATCGTGGCAAAAGAGTGGATCTTTCGCTACAGCCTGAAAATAGGCCAAGACTTAAACTCCGACCTTTTGATTGCCAATGCATGGCATAGCCGCACCGATGCCATGTCATCGGTCGTCGTTCTTATCGCCGTTGCCGGCGCCATGCTGGGACTCTGGTGGCTAGATGCGCTCGCCGCCATTATTGTCGCCATCATGGTCGGTAAAATAGGTTGGGAGTTAGTGGCCAAGAGTGTCAGTGAGCTAGTGGATACCGCGCTACCGCCAGAGCGCGTCGCCCAGTATCGCGACATTGTGATGGGCGTAGAAGGCGTTCTCAGTGTGCATGGCTTTAAGACGCGCGCCACCAGCAACCAGGCATTGTTAGAAATGCATATCCAAGTAAAGCCCTACGTGAGTGCAGCAGAGGCACACTTTATCGGTGATACCGCGGTGTGTGCACTGCAGGGCGCCTTTGAAGACATCGACCACGTCATCTTTCATATCGACACCTTCGACGACCGCCCTTATCACGACGTGGTATGCCCAGTCATGCCTTGTCGTAGCGACATTACAAAGCAGGTATGGAACACGTTGTTAAATGCGCTGGGTGAATCGTCCAGTATCGAGCAACAAGATGTCGATTTGATGTTGTTCTACCACCCTGAATATGTGGATGTTGAGCTACGCGTGTCAGGCCATGTTGTCGCGGAATTGGCCGCCAGGTCAATCAACCAACGCGAGTTCGAAAAACGCATTGTGGCCGATTTGACCCAGCAGCCTTGGTGCCGAGAAGTTTGGATATGGTGGGCGTCGACCGTCTAGCTTATTCAGCCAACGCGATCAGACTCGCATTTCCACCTGCAGCGGTAGTGTCTACACAAAGGTGTCGCTCAAGCTGGTAGCGACTTAGCTTGCCCGCCTCAGTGATCAAGGGAATCAAAGCCCCCCCTCGCTCAGCCAGCGCGACGCGATATTGTCTTGCCATGCTATGCGATCCCTGCCATGCCACCGCGTGAAACCCCATGACTTGCTGCAATGCATTGGGTGCCAGATGACCCACCAATATCTTCACCTGATCACTGGCCTCTGCCAACGCCATGAGTCGGGGATTAAACGCCTCCACCACACACACTACGCTATTACCTGCCGCCAATGCTGTTTCAAGCTGCAATTGTGCCGCAGCCGTACTCGGCCCTAAACAAATGACCAGACCTCGAGGATGACGGCTGTACAAATTTAGCTCACCCGTAGGGCCTGGCAAGGGGATAGCCTCAGCCGTATGTTCTGCATCTTCATGGGCCCGTCGACGACCCCGAATAAGCGCATCAATCGCCATCTGGAGTTGCTCACTGGTAATATCTTCACCACCAAACTCCTGTTCGACCAAGGGCTCGCAGTGACGCATACGCTCAACATACAATGGACCTCCGGCTTTAGGACCTGTGCCAGAGAGCCCCTCACCACCAAAAGGTTGCGAACCGACGATAGCGCCAATTTGGTTGCGATTTATATAGGTATTGCCGACCATGATGCGCTGGCTGATCTCACGCACGCGGTGGTCTAAGCGCGAATGCAAACCAAAGGTTAGACCAAAGCCACTACTGTTGATATCACTGATCACTTGCGACACATTAGCCGACTCAAATACTGCAACGTGTAAGACTGGCCCAAAGATTTCTTCACTCAACTCACCGATGCCCTCAACCGACAACACGGTGGGACCGACAAAGGTGCCATCATGGGGCGCACTTAAGCGCTTTAGTACTTTGCCTTCGTTGGCGTAACGCGTCACATGCGCTTCAATTCGCTGCTTGGCAAAGCTATCTATGACAGGGCCAACATCGGTGTTAATACACCATGGATTGCCAACCACTAACTCATCCATGGCCCCAAACAACATGGTGAGTACTTTATCAGCGATATCTTTTTGTAAATACAGCACCCTCAAGGCGGAACAGCGCTGCCCCGCGCTCTGGAAAGCCGATGCAACAACATCGCGAACCACTTGTTCTGGCAGCGCGGTGGAATCAACCACCATGGCATTCAGCCCACCCGTTTCGGCGATAAGCGTGGCTTCGGGTGCCAAGAACTTGGCCATATTGCGATTAATACGTTGGGCCGTTACGGTAGAACCGGTAAAACACACTCCGTTGACACGAGGATCCGAGGTTAATACATGGCCGATCTCACTACCTCGGCCAGGCAAAAGCTGCATCGCCGCCACTGGCACGCCTGCCTCGTGCATTAACTGCACCGCTCGAAATGCCATGATGGGCGTTTGCTCGGCGGGCTTGGCCACAACCGCATTTCCCGCCGCCAACGCCCCCAGACACTGACCGGCAAAAATGGCCAACGGGAAGTTCCAGGGCGAAATACAACACAGCGTGCCCTGACCAGGATCATCCTCGATGTGATTAGCGTAATAGCGCGCAAAATCAACCGCTTCGCGAATTTCAGCCACCGCGTCTGACCATGTTTTTCCCGCTTCGCGACAGGCAATTACCATCAGTTCAGGGGCATTATCTTCGAGGGCCTGGGCATAGCGTCTAAACACCGCTACGCGCTCTGCAATGCTAAGTGCCTGCCATTGTGCCTGCCCTAAAGATGCCACACTCAAGGCCTTATCAACATCATGTAATGAGGCATCAACGACATACCCCACCACATCCAAGCCATTAGCTGGGTTGTAGACCTCGTATTGACGACCCCCCAAGGGTTTGTCATCCATCAAAGGCGTAGCATGCCACTGATACCCCTCATAGGATAAACGCAAGCGGTTTAATGCGTCGAAGGTGTCGGGATCGTTAAGATCCCAACCCTTGGCATTACGCCGCTCTGTACCAAAAATATCCAAAGGGGCAGGAATGCGTAGACTCGACAAGCTTCGCCCGCCTTCTTCAACACCGACAAAAGGATCCGCTGCGATCATTTCTGGTGTCAATGCGTTGTCTACCAACTGATGAACAAATGAACTGTTCGCCCCATTTTCTAATAATCGGCGAACCAAATACGCCAATAGATCACTGTGCGCCCCCACCGGCGCATAGATACGACAATGCACCTGGCCACTTTCCACCAATGGGCGATAAAGCGACTCCCCCATCCCGTGTAAACGCTGAAACTCATAGCGGGTATCCTCTCCCACCATAGCCATGACAGCCGCCACCGTGTGGGCATTATGGGTGGCAAACTGAGGGTAAATTCTGTCGGTCATCGCCAGTAATTGACGCGCGCAAGCAAGGTAGGAAATATCACTGTTAGCTTTGCGTGTGAACACCGGATAATCCGCCACACCCAACACCTGAGCGCGCTTGATTTCACTGTCCCAATAAGCCCCCTTCACCAGGCGCACCATGATCTGTCGTTGGTGCTGCCCAGCCAATTGATACAACCAATCGAGGACGAAGCTGGCGCGCTTACCATAGGCTTGTACCACCACACCAAATCCTTGCCACCCCCCCCATTGACCCGCGGCGATGACACGCTCGATAACATCCAAAGATAAATCGAGTCGATCGGCTTCTTCCGCATCAATATTGAAGCCCATGTTGGCGTCGGCCGCGATCTTAGCTAGCTCACCCACACGCGGCACGAGCTCCTCAAGCACCCGCTCACGCTGGGCAAACTCGTAACGCGGAAACAAGGCAGATAACTTGATCGAAATCCCTGGATTGTCGCGCACGTCACCCAAACAATGAGGAACCAATGAATGGATGGCCTGTTTATAGGCCATCATGTAACGCTCGGCATCTTCGGCGGTTCGCGCCGCCTCACCCAGCATGTCGTATGAATAGGTATAACCTCGCGCCTGCATTTTTGCCGCCCGTGAGAGGGCTTTTTCCATGCTAGTACCCAGAACAAATTGACGCCCCATCTCCCGCATCACCTGCGCCACCGCAGTGCGCACCAGAGGCTCCCCAAGCCGCTTGACCAGACCTCGCAGGGTACCACCCAATTGGTTTCTGTCGGCAGGGGATAACAACTTACCAGTAATGAGCAGTGCCCACGTCGCACCATTGATTAAGGCCGAACTTGCATGGCCAACATGCTCCTGCCATTGCCCCGTGGTAATTTTATCTTCAATCAATGCATCGATGGTCGGGGCATCAGGAATGCGAAGCAGCGCCTCGGCTAAACACATAAGCGCCACCCCCTCTTTCGTTGAGAGACCATACTCAGCCAAAAAAGCTTCCATCATAGACGCGGAGCCTTGCTGGCGGACCTGAGCAATTAACCCCGCAGCATCGCGGCAGATGGCACGGCGGTCTTGAGGACTTAAGGCGGCTTGCTCGGTCAAACGTCTAATAAGAGAAGCTTCGTCAGCATAGAGATGCTGACGGACGCGTTGACGCAAAATGGCCAAATGATCGACGGGGATATTCATAGTAATCTCTGCCTAATGATTGATCAGCCATTGTCAATCAAGCATAGATTTCATTTTTCCCGCAAAATGAGCTTTTACTCTCAAAAAATACATTTTTAAGGAGCATAGCATTAAAAATGTACTGAAAAAAAACGGATATTTAGTACATTTTCCCGATGGAGAAATAAGGGCTTGGACCGCCGAGGTAAGAGAAGAGTGGCCGCCCTTTACACAGAGCGGCCCCACACGGAACTAGTGTCGATTAATAATCGCTTGTGCCACGCTGTGTGGCGCTTCCTCATACTTGAGGAATTCCATTGAGTAGGTGGCCCGCCCTTGGGTCTGGCTGCGCAAATCTGTGGCGTAGCCAAACATCTCGGACAGGGGCACTTCTGCAAAGACAATTTTTCCTGACAGACTATCTTCCATGCCATTAATCATGCCACGACGGCGATTGAGATCACCCACCACATCACCCATGTTTTCTTCGGGCGTTGCCACTTCTACTTTCATAATCGGCTCCAACAATACCGCACCACCGAGTTCGTGCAGTTTCTTGGTTGCCATCGACGCAGCAATTTTGAAGGCCATTTCGTTCGAGTCCACGTCGTGGTAAGAACCGTCTTTCAATACCGCCTTCAGACCGAGCAAAGGGTAGCCTGCCAAGACACCATTGCGGCGCTGCTCTTCCACACCCTTTTGAATGGCCGGTATGTACTCTTTGGGCACCACACCACCAACCACTTCACTGCGGAAATCCAAACCTTCCTGAATCTCTCCGTCAGCGGACAGCGGCGAAAACTCAATCACGACGTGGCCATATTGACCACGACCACCCGACTGACGCACAAACTTTCCTTCGATTTCCACGGTATTACGAATGGCCTCACGGTAAGACACTTGGGGCTTACCAATATTGGCGTCGACAGAAAATTCACGGCGCATGCGATCAACGATAATATCAAGGTGTAACTCGCCCATACCTGAAATAATCGTTTGCCCTGTTTCTGGGTCGGTCGCAACGCGGAAAGAGGGGTCCTCTTGGGCTAATTTACCGAGGGCAATGCCCATCTTGTCTTGGTCCGCCTGGCTTCGAGGCTCAACCGCCACTGAAATCACAGGCTCTGGGAAGTCCATCCGTTCTAGTGTAATGACCTTATTCTGGTCGCAGAGCGTGTCTCCGGTGGTGACATCCTTCAAGCCGATGATGGCCGCGATATCGCCCGCACATACTTCTTTAATTTCCTCACGGGAGTTCGCATGCATTTGCACCATGCGACCCACGCGCTCGCGCTTGCCTTTCACTGCGTTCCAAACCACGTCACCCGTTTGCAAGGTGCCCGAGTAAACCCGCATGAAGGTCAGCGTACCCACAAAGGGATCAGTCGCAATTTTGAACGCCAATGCAGCAAAGGGCTCATTGTCATCGGCGTGCCGCTCAGCCAAGGTTTCATCCTTGTCATTCAAGTGACCTTCAATGGCTTTAACTTCTGTCGGCGAGGGCAAGTACTCCACCACCGCATCCAACACCGCTTGTACACCTTTGTTTTTGAAGGCCGAACCTCCCAGCACCAGAACAATCTCATTGGCCAAGGTGCGCTGACGAAGCCCCGCTTTGATATCGTCCTCGGATAACTCGCCTTCATCGAGGTATCTTTCCATCAATTCTTCATTGGCTTCGGCCGCCGCCTCTACCATAAACTCGCGCATCTCTTCGCACTGCTCGAGCATGTCCGCAGGAATCTCTTCATAGGTGAAGGTCATGCCCATATCTTCCTGATTCCAGATGATGGCCTTCATCTTGATCAAGTCGACCACGCCCTTAAACTCATCTTCACTGCCGATGGTCATTTGAATTGGCACCGCATTCGCTTTTAAACGTGTGCGCAACTGATCAATAACTTTTAAGTAGTCAGCACCGGTACGGTCCATTTTGTTGACAAACACAATGCGCGGCACGGCATACTTATTGGCCTGACGCCATACCGTTTCAGTTTGTGGCTGTACGCCCGATGAACCGCACAACACAACCACGGTACCATCGAGCACACGTAGTGAGCGCTCCACCTCAATGGTGAAATCCACGTGTCCGGGAGTGTCGATAATGTTGATACGGTGTTGCTCAAATTGCTTCTGCATACCCGCCCAAAAACACGTGGTCGCGGCCGATGTAATGGTAATGCCGCGCTCCTGTTCCTGCTCCATCCAATCCATGGTGGCAGCGCCGTCGTGAACCTCACCAATTTTGTGAGACAGACCAGTGTAGTAAAGTACCCGCTCTGTGGTCGTCGTTTTACCCGCGTCCACGTGTGCACAAATACCAATGTTGCGATAGCGTTCAATCGGAGTCTTACGAGCCACAGAAGTATCCCTTTAGGTCAAAAATTAAAGCGCAAAATTATACCGTAAGGGCGCCTCAAACGATACAAGACTGTTCAAAACTTACGCGGTGTTTTTGGGTCATCCAAGCGCTCATCGCCAGCGTAAAAAGCACACGACACGAGGACAACATGAAAACATTTAACGAGCACGATAGCTCTCGTATTATTGAAATGGCCTGGGAAGATCGAACGCCTTTTGAGGCTATCGAGCGTCAGTTTGGCTTATGTGAAGCCGATGTGATCAAACACATGCGCGCCAACATGAAGCCAAGCTCGTTTCGTTTATGGCGGGCGCGCGTATCCGCAAGGGCAACCAAGCATCTTAAACGTCGTCCCGAGGGCGTGCTGCGCGGCTACTGTGCCACCCAGTACAAAATACGCAGCAAGAGTAAGCGCTAATCGCAGCGTGCACATGCCGCTAGTTGTGCGCCTCAAGCCCGACTATACTACGCGCTTTGAGCGCAGGTCAGCATGGACGTCATCATCGGCAAACTTCTGCCAATTCTCGGGTTTTTCGCCGCCGGACTGCTGGCCCAGCGCCTCAATTTAGTGGGCTCTGACAAGGGCAGCTTCCTAGTACGCCTGTCTTTTCATTACACCTTACCAGCCCTTGTTTTTCACTCCATCACCCACACGCCACTTAGCTTAGACATCCTATATTTGCCCGTCGCTGCCGTGGCTGTTATTGGCCTAGTCACTACGACTGCCTGGCTCTATACCCACTCGAAGGCCATGAGCCAGCGCGATAGAGGCACCATCATACTGGGCAGCATGTCGATGAACGCGGCCTTCGCGATTCCCTTTGTCCTGGTTTTTTTTGGTAGCGAAGCCATGGCATACGCCATTCTTTTCGATATTGGCAATGCGCTGGTTGTGTTTACAGCGTGTTATTTTGTGGCATTTCACTACGGCGA
>DATHYR010000504.1:0-2441 GCA_035458985.1 Pseudomonadales bacterium | reverse complement strand
GATACGCCAATTCTTCGCTCTGGGGCAGATGTAACCGACCTTAGCGATAGCGATTACAACTTTAAAGGCGTCACCGTAAAAACAAGGTACGGCACTAACTCACAGGAATATGTCGACGGGTTTGATGCTGTTGAAGACATTAAATCTGTCAACGTTGAGGTTGTTCAGGCCACGCCGGTTACCCGTCAAATCACTGATACCAATGTCGATGCAGTCCGGGTCAGTATTGCGATACCGCGTTTAGAAGCGTCAAACGCGCAGGGTGATGTTCTTGGCACCAGCGTCAGTCTTGACATTGAAATTCAGTACAACGGCGGTGGCTATACCAAGGTCAAAGATGCCGACATCAACGGCCGCACTGCCGATAAATATGAGCGGGATTATTTAATCACCCTTGATGGTGATTTTCCTGTCGACGTTCGCGTTAAGCGCGTCTCAGCAGACAGCAGTGACACAAATGTCAATCCAACTTTTTGGAGCAGCTACACCGAAATTATTTACAAGAAACTGCGCTATCCAAACAGTGCTTTAGCTGGCATCCGTTTTTCTGCTGAACAGTTCAACAGCATTCCTGCCCGCGCCTATCGCATTCGTGGAATCAAAGTCAAAATTCCAAATAACGCAACTGTTGACGCTGCTACCGGCAGGCTGACATATAGCGGCACCTGGACTGGCACATTTGGCGCTGCACAGTGGACTACATGTCCAGCTTGGATTTTGTATGACTTGTTGATAAACAAACGTTATGGATTTGGCGATCACGTTGCAGAAGCACAGCTTGATAAGTTTGCGTTTCTAGCTGCCAGCAAACACGCCAATGAGCTTGTTGATGATGGCCAAGGCGGCGAAGAAGCACGCTTTAGCTGCAACGTCTTAATCCAGAATCAGTACGAGGCTTACAAGCTCGTCAATGACCTGTGCAGCGTTATGCGTGCGCAGCCGTTCTGGTCAACTGGATCGCTCACGCTTTCGCAGGACAAGCCGACTGATTCCACCTACCTGTTCAACCGCTCCAACGTCCTAGAGCCTGGCTTCAGCTATGCAGGCAGCGACCTAAAAACTCGCCACACGGTCGCCATCGTCAGCTACCTCGACCTTGAAACTAGGGAGCAAAACTACGAGCTGGTTGAGGATCGCGATGCCATTGAAAAGTATGGCTGGGTCGCAACGCAGGTAAAAGCATTTGCCTGCACATCACGCGGTCAGGCCCATCGTCTTGGCACATGGATTCTGTACAGCGAGCAGAACGAGACTGACGTTGTCAGCTTTACGGCCTCAATTGAGGCTGGTGTCCTTGTACGGCCTGGCAATGTCATTGACATTCAGGATCCTGTTAGGGCTGGCGTTCGTTTTGGTGGCCGTATTGCAGGCGCAGGCGACAACACCATCAACGTTGATGATGCCACTGGACTGCCGGAGGACAACGCGACGTTGAGCGTGATGCTGCCTGATGGCAGCGTTGAAACCAAGGACATCACTGACCGTACTGGCACGCTGATTACGGTTGACGGCAACTGGACAACCCGGCCCAATAAAAACAGCGTTTGGGTTATTGAAACCAGTTCTGTAGAGACGCAAAAGTTTCGCGTTCTAACCGTCAAAGAAAAACAGGAACACCTCTACGAAATCACGGCGCTGTCATACAACGCCAGCAAGTATGCGCATGTTGAACGTGGTGACACACTGTCTACCCGTACGATTACCAACCTCAATCCAATACCTAACCCGCCCACAGATCCCAAGGCGGAAGAAAAGTTCTACGAGTCAAACGACAAAGCTCGCGTCAAGATTGTCGTTAGTTGGGCCTCTGTTAAAGGGGTGCCTCAATACAAGGTCCGTTACCGCGTTGATAATGACAACTGGGAATCAGCCGTTGTTGTCAAAACTGACCACGAGATTCTTGACACCAGAGACGGCAAATATGAGATTGAGATTTACAGCATTAACTCACTTGGTCGTCAGTCGTCAGACTTTGCCAAGCTGACGTTCAACGCTACCGGTAAAACTGCTGTTCCGGGCAATGTTTTAAACCTGCAGTTTGAGGCCACTAGCGACAAAGAAGGGACGCTGAAGTGGGATGAAACTGTTGACCTTGATGTCAAGCACGGCGGCAAGGTTTACATTCGCCACTCCAGCAAGACCGATGGCACAGCAACGTGGTCTAACTCCGTCGACCTGATTGAGGCAATCGCTGGCAACTCGACTAGCGCCAAAATCTCACTGATTGAAGGCGAAATTCTCGTCAAGTTTGCAGACGATGGTGGCCGCCTCAGCGCTGATGAAACCAGCATCATTATTGACTTACCGGAGACGCGCAACAAGCTGCTGCTGCAGTCACGCCGAGAAGATCAGGATTCGCCCCCATTCCAGGGTCAACGTACTGATTGTTTTTACAGCGACGAATATGACGCTTTGACGCTGTCCAGCACTGGCCGCATTGA
>DATHYR010000503.1:0-1446 GCA_035458985.1 Pseudomonadales bacterium | reverse complement strand
GAGTTTGGCCGGCAGATGTGGGGGTCAGAATCTCTTCTGCCCCCATGTTTCGACAATATTGAGCTAATGGCTCTAAACTCGCATACTGCAACACAAATATTTTGAGGGATTTCAAGTGAGACGGATATTGTTATTAGCCTTGATTGGCTATGGATTGTGGAACTATTACGGTAAGGCGAAATACGAGTCCTATGAGGCGGCGCAGGAGCCGATTTTCGATAGACAAGCCATCGAAAAAGCCGAGGAGGCCGCAGCGATTATTTCGAATAATTTTCGATGTGATGGCCGCCAGTATTGCAGCCAGATGACCTCACGTGAGGAAGCGGTATTTTTCGCTAAGTATTGCCCCAATACCCAATTGGATGGCGACAGTGATGGCGAGCCTTGCGAAAATGATTCCCGCTGGTAGCTGTGTGGCGCTTATTCAGTGAAATCGTGTCATAAGTGTTACTGATGATGTGTTGAATGGCTTAGTTTGTAAAACAGTGCATGAAGTGAACATCTATAAGGCCGCTAACAGTCTTGTTTGCGGCCTTTTTGTGGGCTTATCCTTTTTGCTGCACGTGTTTCAGTGCCGCTTGAAGGGCTTCATAGCGGAATAAGAAGGTATTTTCATTCGGCAGTGAATCAATTACGTGGAACTTATTGAGTTGTTCTTGGGTTTGTGGATTCGGGCAAAGCAAAAACACTTCACAATCGGCGTCTTGCGCATCTTTGATGGCGTTTTCCAGTGCCAATCCGACGGTGACGTCTATCATGGGGACATCGGTTAAATCGAGGATCATGGCCTCATACTCTTCAATACTGGCGTGTTGGCGCGAAATGGCTTTCGACACGCTGAAGATCATCGGACCGGATAAGTAGAAAAACAGTACCTTACCATTGGCTTGATCGAGCAGGCTGCGCTCACTTTGAGTGAGAGGTACATCATTTTGATCCGCATCACTTATGGCTTTGACTTGACGCGCTTGCTCGCGGCTTAAACGTTCGATGATCAAAATATTCGAAATAAATACCCCCAAACCGACGGCAACAATTAAATCGACAAAGACGGTGAGTAACATCACGCCGTACATAATCGCCATGCCTTGCATGCTGACTTTGTGGGCGCGCTGGATAAAGCTCCAGTCGAGAATGTTAAAGCCGACATACACGGCAATGCCCGCGAGCACAGCCATGGGAATGGGTTCTGTTAGGCCCCCGGCAACCAAGACGACTAGTGCCAGCACTAAGGCGCGGGTGATGCCCGATAAGGGGGAGCGGGCTCCCACTTGGATATTGGTCACGGTTCCCATGGTGGCGCCTGCACCGGGAAGGGCGCCAAATAAGCCAGAGATCATATTGGCTAAGCCTTGGCCGCGTAATTCTTTATCTGAATCGTGTTCTTTACGGGTCAATGAATCGCCAATGACTGCCGTGAGTAAGGTATCGATACAACCGAGTGTG
>DATHYR010000502.1:0-2953 GCA_035458985.1 Pseudomonadales bacterium | reverse complement strand
ATCTGCACCAAGATTTCTTGGCCGTTGTCCATCACTCCTGTATAGACGCTGTAATCCACTATCTGGGGTTCAGTCATTGCCTGTCCTTTTGTCGGTACTCCGACCCTAGAACATAGATCAAGCCTTAGGTGGGATTTCCCCGAAGACCTTTAAGAATGCGGCTTTTACGAAGATCACCGAGTCGGCCGCCTGCGGTGTTATCTCGATGTGAAACCAGTCGCCACCGGGTGCGCCGTGAATAGTTGGCTTGCTGTATTTCTTCCATGCTTGACGATCGCAACGCCATGCGCGACCGTACGGTGCAGGGAAATAGTCAAGTATGCATTCCACGCCAAGCGTGTTTGCGTTAGCCACAACGATGTCAATGAACGACACAGCGCCTTTACGACCAGCGTTTGGGTGACGCTCCGACTTGCGATAAGACAAGTCAACAGCTCTGCCCGTGGCATGCACCGACAAAGAGCCAGGGTTGCCGCGCATGTCGCGCACACCCCAAGACCCGTTATTCCACAACGCTCCATTCGATGCAGCGATCGCTTGCTTAATCCATTCGTTCATGCCGGCGCGTGGGCCAGCGGATGGGCCATCGCTGTTGCCTGTGTATGGGCGTGCGTTCGGATTAGTTTTGGCTGTCGCCACGTCCAAATGCCTGATCGTTTTTGTTTACCCATCGGAGCAATGGTGGGATGATTGCGGCGATTGCACCTTTGGCATAGTCACGTGGGTTTGTTGCGCCTGTCGAGTACACCGCGATCAGCGCGCCAACAAGTGACCGTGCATAACTGGCAAACATTGCTTTGTCTTTACTGGTGATTTTCAACATGGTTGTCAATCTTTTCTTCTATTCGACCCAAGGTGCGGTGTACTTCGCCGTGGTCTTTTTTGTTGTCGCTGCCGATTTTGCCAATGAGCGCCACCAATACAAGGAAACAACCACCGATGATAGAAACCACAATTTCAGTCGCCATGTCATTATGGTGCTGGTGCGTTTACTTGACGCTCAATAAATGCTTCATATTCTTTCGGTGTCATTGGGCGCACAACATCGTCAACTTGAATGTGTACTGAATCGTGTGGGTACATTGCGATTGCTTCTTCGTATGTCATGTGATGCCCTAACTGTTTGCGTATCCGTAAATGCGAATAGTGCCGCCAGTTAATGTGCCGCTAGCAGGAAATATCGTGAACGCGGTATATTGAGTTGTGTTGGCTAAATATCCACCGTATGAAATCCAAGCGCCAGTTGTTTGCGCGCGGCTTGCCGTGGTTGTCATATGAGTATTTTTTGCAAGATTTGGGCTAAGCAAATCTATAATCCCCGAAAGACTGTCTGTTGAAACTTGACCAACTGACCATGAAGCTTGATTGTTATTAGCATTTTGCGAAAGTGTGGTGGCATTGTAAGTACTTAAAGCACCGCAATCATAATACGCCGCAGTAGTTGCACCGAGTTGCATGCGAATCTCTGTATTAGCCGAAGCAACACCGCCGCTAATTATAATTCTGTAATTGTCGTAACTGCTACTAAATGCGTCGGAAACGGTCACGCTAGAAACTGCGCTGCCGATAATTTGCGACTTAACAAGCACAAACCCCGGGGTTTGTCCCGCTACTATCCATGCGCTTCCTGTATAAACCATAAGGCTTGAAGTTGCCTCAATGTACGCGAACTGACCCTGTGCAAGCACCTTTTCACCTGCGCCATCAAAAGCAGCATCCCGAGTAACGGTCGTTGCAAATACTGGAATACCCGTGTTGATCTGCGTCATTTGTGCAGCTGTAAGTACCTGTCCAGCGGTAAATGCTGGTACTGCGGTTTGTGCGTTTGCTCCCATAAGTGCTCCTTATCCTAAAACATTTAGCGCATCAAGTACGCCATATGTGGCATTGTCCAATATCAGTTCGTAAACAATTGTGGTAGGCGCAGTCGAATACAGCACCCTGTGCCCTGTGCTGAAATCAAGGTAATGCTCAATGCCTTCCACCGACAGTTCTTGCGCCAACTGGGTCGTGCCGGCGCCGCTTGGAAACGTCTTTTCAATGCTGATCGTGTCACCAATGTCCACCGTTGCCAGGGTGTCCTTTTGGGCTGTGGTCAGCATTAGGAACTTGGTTGCCACCGACGTGTAGCGTGCTTCGGGTTCTGGGTTGAGCAGGTATTCGGCGGCGGTCTGAATCTCGCCAGCATCGTGTAGCAGGCTGTTGGTGATGCTTGCTGTTTGAATGAAATAGGTTGCAATAGACCCTGCATCGGTTGCGGTGTATGTGGTGCCGTCTAAGCCTGTGACGACCGATCTGTTGATTACCGAGTCAGCTTCAAAACTGATGCCCACGCCATCGAACTTGTAACCCGTGCCATCGTCATGAAAATCTGCTGTAGGCGCGCTAAGGGTAGTGCCGATGCGGTCTTGAAATGTGAACACGCCAGCCCTCGACATAAACACACGCCCAAACTCGGCAGTTTCGTTAATCTGCGTAATGTACTGCAACACGTTTGTGCCAGCAGGGACGTTGTACGCGCTGTCATGGCCGAGGTTGACGGTGCCTGTAGCGATGTCACGCGAGCCAACAGGGAAATCTACTTCTGGTAAGTCTAGGACGGTTTCTATGCGTTCGCCTGATGTTTCGGCTGTTGGGTTGAGCGCGTCTAAATACGTTTGTGCGAGCAGGTAGAACTGGTCAGCGCAATACACGGTCACGGTGTCTAAACCGCCTAACGCAAAGTTGTAGTCATAGTTAACGACATAACCGCTAAACAAGGATTCGGGTGTGTCGGTGTTGTCGTAGCGGATGAGCTGCACGGCACGCAACGGTGCGAGCCCAGGCTTTGATTGCGGTGTGTCGTAATACGGGCTGTTTTGGTCAAACGGGTTAAAGATGCCGTCCACATCCTGAATGGTGAATGTCATGGTTCCAGCGCTGAACTGGTCGCCTATGTCGCGCCGACCGCGGC
>DATHYR010000501.1:0-1479 GCA_035458985.1 Pseudomonadales bacterium | reverse complement strand
CCAATGCGGGTTTTGCTGTTTGAATCTCTGCATCGCATCACGGCATCGGAACTTTTCGGATGCTGTACAGATCATTAGTGCAGCTCCGACAGCAGATCAGAAATCTTGTCAAGGGCACGCACAGCAATGGCGTTGGCCTGGTAGGCCTCGGCACCTGAGCGGCAAGATGCTGTCACTAATACCAGCTTGGCAATCTTGGCGTTTCGCATTGCCTCGCAAATGATGCTCGCCCTTTCCATTGCCTCGATGGCTTTGTCTTCTTCCTTCTGCTGAGCAGCGGCACGCCATGCCGACTGGTCTTGATAGTCCGCTTCGATGCGTGCGGCTTGGTCAGCAAACTCTTGGTCTAAAAGCATGTTCATGGGTACTCCTGATTACGAAAACTTTGGTACCTTGGTGCCAACAATATAAAATATACCTTGCCACCATAATTACGTCAACAGGAAAATTGTTATTTTAAAACTTTATGCATTTACCGACTAAGTGGCTTTTCTCAACCTTTCTCAAAGCCACCTTTTCTCATGCCATTCTCAAGACCCCTTGAGAATTTCTCAAGGTATATGTAAGTCATTACAGAGTAACATTCTCAATTAGTCTCAAACCATTCTCCACCCCATTTTCTCATGATCACGGGGGTATATATATACCCCGTGAGAATAGGCATGAGAATGATGAGAATTAACTGGGTAAAGAATAAAAAATGATGTCATGACCGGAGAAAGTATCCTTGTGGTTTTCGGCCAGTTGACCTAAAACCGTCATCTCTTTTATGACGCGGTACACGGTCTGTTTGGCGTACCCTTTTTCCATCATGACTTCCACCAACGAACTGCGTGTTGGTTCTGTTGATGCAAACTGTCGCAAATAAGCAATGATAGACTGGCTAATGGCGTCCGCTTTTGTCTGGACGCGGACATCGCCGTCACCAGAATGCACGGCGTCATATTCCCAACCGCATTCGCCCTGGCGGCCTCGGATCACAGGCAATTCAAAACGATTCCATCGAGCTTTCACTGACTTGATAGTGATACTCTGCTCATCACGGTCATCAGCCTCCATGCGAATGACATTATCACAGGTTCGACCCATCGCACGTCCCCAGGTCTCACCTTGGCTGTTTAGGTGTCCAACTAACACGATTGCCACATTCATATCTCTTGCCAAGGCTCGAAGTGGCCCCGCTAGTTTGGCGACTTCTTGCGGATCAACAAGCGGCCTTGATGATGCGGCCATAAGAGTGTCAATGACAACCATTGCCACCTTGTAACGACTGCACCAGTGGCGGATCAGGTCAAGCGTTCTCGGCTCGTCAATTGATGTGTAATTGTACGGGTCGGCCTCCGGCCCTGTGAAAATGACATTCTCGTCAGGTATCCCGAACGCCTCGGAAGTCATAGCAATTTGATCCCAGTGTGAGTCTGAAGCAACAAACAAAACTTTTGAATCAATGTCCAGGCCCATCTCTGAACCGTCTGGCCA
>DATHYR010000500.1:0-6193 GCA_035458985.1 Pseudomonadales bacterium | reverse complement strand
TGGTTCATAGGTGATACAAACGCGGCCCTTGGCTCCGGTACTGGTCTGATGAATTTTGTCTACGGAGCAAACCCGTGGATTGTCTATCTGAACAACGCAGAACGCATGCGCATCGACGCCAGCGGCAACTTGCTGGTGGGGACGACCACCTCCTACGGAAAAATAAGTGTCTATCAAACAGCCGCATCACCTGTTGTATATGGCATAGGCGGGGGTGTTGTTGGTAACTTTGTGAGCGCGGACGTCACCAATGCTGCTGTGTGGAATTTCGGGCGTGATAACGTATCCACGGGCAATTTTGTTCATTCATATAACGGTACGGTTCTTACTTCCATTACCACATCCGGCAACTTGCTGTTGGGGACGACGAGTGCCGGAGCATCTGCCACTAAAGTTATCGGTATGGCCAACGCAACGGCCCCGACTACCTCGCCCGCTGGAATGGGCCAGCTTTATGTCGAAGGTGGCGCATTAAAATTCCGTGGTTCGTCAGGAACCGTAACAACAATAGCGCCAGCATAAAGGAAACTAAAATGGCTATCACAAACACTTGGTCCGTAGTTCAGATGGACGCATATCCGGAATATGAAGGGAAGCCAGACGTTGTGTTCACCGTTCACTGGACACTAGACGGCACGGACGGAACATACGCAGGTAGCGTATACGGCTCAGTCGGCCTGACGCTCGACGCAGACGCACCTTACACGCCCTACGCAGATCTCACACAAGCGCAAGTCATTGGCTGGGTGCAAGATGCACTTGGCGAAGAGCAAGTAATCGCGTATGAAGCGAACGTGGCTCAACAGATTGAAAACCAGATCAATCCTCCAGTAGTCACGCCACCTTTACCTTGGAGTGTATAATGGAAGAGCAAGTTGAAACAACTGAAGAGAAAAGCGTTTCGCTCGACTTGGCGGTAAATGACGTAAACCTCATTCTTGCCGCGCTACAAGAGTTGCCACACAAGATTTCTGATCCGTTGATCCGCAAGGTTATGGAACAGGCTCAGGCTCAATTAGGGTCATAAAGACATGAGCGCACATTCAATACTTAATCACTTGGGGGATAACGTGAAGCACATCGCTGATGGGGTAGCTGTTGTGGCAGCGTTTGGTACGCTTGTCCAATTCTTGCCACCATTGGCGTCCCTCTTGACTATAGTTTGGATGTCGCTCAGGATATACGATTGGGTTGAAGCAAGGCTCTCAGGGGAGCGTTTGCCAAGAGATTAGGGTGTTTAATGAATCCATTGAAAATAGACGAGAACCTGTACCAATATTGTACGCCTCGTCAGCGGGAAACCCTTGAAGCCATAGAACGTCTTGGCAGTGCTAGGGCGGCGTCCATTGCATTGGGTATGAACATTGGCGCAGCAAGCGAGACTTATCTTGCTGTCAAGAAAAAGGCGGCGAAGATGGGGTACGCCCCAGAGCATGACTTCACTCGGCCAGTGCCGGATGGCTATGTAGCCAAGGGCGTCAGCACCTACTACAACGCTGAAGGCAAGCCAGCCGGACAGTGGGTCAAGGCATCTGTTGACCAAGAGCGCCAGAAAGAATTATTGCAAGCTGCCGTTGCGGCGATGTGTGAACAGATAACATCTGTATTGCCAACGGCATTGCCACAAGGCACAATTGAAGACTTAGCTAATGTTTACACTTTCACCGATTGCCATGTAGGGATGCTTGCGTGGCATCGCGAGAACTTGGATTCTGATTGGGACTTGAGCATTGCAGAAAATACACTGACAAAATGCTTTGCAGCCATGATCGAAAGTTCGCCAAAGGCATCTGTCGCCATAGTTAACCAGCTTGGTGATTTTATGCACTTTGACGGTTTGGTTGCTCAAACACCAACCCACGGCCACCCACTGGATGCAGACGGGCGATTTGGAAAGATTGTTGAAATAGCAATCCGCACATTGCGCCGGATTATTGACCTTGCACTAATAAAGCATAGCCACGTTCATGTTATAATGGCAGAGGGCAACCACGATCTAGTTTCGTCCATTTGGTTGCGAAAGATGTTTAAAGCACTGTATGAAAACGAACCGCGTGTTTCAGTTGATGACAGCGAATTGCCATACTATGTTTACCATCACGGTGAGACAATGTTGGCTTTCCATCACGGTCATTTGACCAAAAATGAAAAACTGCCATTGCTTTTCGCTTCACAGTTTCCTCGCGTATGGGGAAATAGTATAAAGCGTTACGCGCATTGCGGCCATCGACATCACTTAGAAGATATTGGTCATAAGGACCATAATGGTATGCGGGTGACGCAGCACCCTACACTGGCTGCTAGAGATGCGTATGCAGCGCGTGGCGGTTGGGTGACGGGAAGAGAAGCTACTTCAATCACCTATCACAAAAAATTCGGCAAGGTTGGAGAAGCAACAATTTGCCCTGAGATGCTGGAGATAACATGACTGACGCAATAAACCCATCACACTACCAAGACCACCCATCTGGAATCCAATGTATCCAGATCACGGAACATATGAATTTCTGCCTCGGCAATGCCATCAAATATATTTGGAGGGCAGGGCTTAAAAATGATGCTATAGAGGACTTAGAGAAAGCCCGGTGGTATATTGACCGCGAAATAGCGAGGATAGAACGTGAGCAATTTTCCAATTAAGCGCATTGTGGTCCACTGCACTGCAACCCGTGAGGGCCAAGATGTAAGTGCGGCTACCATCAAAAGCTGGCACTTGAAGCAGGGCTGGTCGGACATTGGCTATCACTATGTGGTGCGGCTGGATGGCCGGGTCGAGAAGGGTCGCCCTGACACCGCCATTGGCTCACATGTCAAAGGATGGAACAAGGGGAGCATCGCCATTGTTTATGTTGGCGGTCTGGACAAGGACGGCAAGGCCAAGGACACGCGGACAGCGGCTCAGAAGAAGGGCCTGAAGGAAATCATCACCCGCATGTCTGCTCTGCACAAGAATCCGCCTGTCATGGGCCACCGAGATTTGTCGCCTGATAAGGATGGTGATGGCGTGGTCGAGAAGCATGAGTGGTTAAAGGAATGTCCATGTTTTTCAGTTGGCGACTGGATTAAGCAGGGGATGCCGATATGATCAGCTTGCTCTGGACACCCAACGGACGCCGTGCCGCCGCCTTCACTGCGTTGCTTGGCGGCTCAGTAGTCATGACCATCTTCGCTGCTATTGGCGTGTGGTTAGTGTCGGGAAACGCAACCTACAGCTTCTATCTGGCTCTGGCTGCTCATGCGCAGATTATGCTTGGCCTGACTGCGTTTACTGCACTGTTTGTGAAAAGAAGCATCAAGGCTGGCAAAGACGGAATTGAGATAACTGATGCTAACTAAGTTTGTGCCGTATCTGCGCTTTGCGCCATACGCAGGGATTGCCCTGTTTGCCATACTGGCGGCTGTTCAGTACGGCAACGCTCGGCACTGGCAGAAACAATACATCGCCTCTCAAAAGACTGTGGCGAGTTATGAAAGCGCACAGGTCGCGGCTGTAGAGATTAACAAGGCAAAGGTCGCCCAGATCGAGAGCGAATATGCCGCTATATCAGAGAAGGCAGAATCCGATTATGAAAAACGCATTGCTGATAACCGCCGCGCTGTTGCTGACTTCATGCGCAGCCAAGCCAGTAAAGGTAATACCAGTAGCACCGGACCAAGCGAAACCACCCCAGTGCCCGGTCAAGTTGTGTCAGGAGCCGAAACTGCCGTCGTTCCTATCAGCGATCTAGAGATCGTTGCTGACGCCTATGCCCAGTTAGAAGGCTTGCGCCAGTGGGCACTTGAGGTTGGTAAGGTTAAATAATCAGCGCAGCCGTGTGACTGTCAGTGTGTCGCCTTTAGAGCGTGTCATAAAGTAGCGGCTTGTGTTTGCGCTCTGCTTGTTTGCAGAACTACGCAACAGCTTTTTGTCATATTCGGTCGGCGTATCAAAGACGCGAACCTCACCCACCGCCATTGCGCTAAGGCCATACTTAGATTTTCGTGCGTTAGAACCGAATGTCATCTATCTCCCAATCATATATATCCCAGCCGAAGTTCTCCCAGAGGAACTGGCGCAGGGTCATTTACTCATCCTCCTCTTCAGTTTATGGTAGCGACCTTCAACTGAGGCAATCGTCAGCCCCATTTGCTCCGCCATGTAAGCTGGTCTTAAACCATGCTCATAATAACCCATCAACTCTGCATCCATTTCAGGTGTCCACACGCGCCTAGTCCGTTTTACTATGTTCATTTACTTTGATCCCGTATGGCGGCTCGACCGCCGGGTGATTTAGCACCCGTCCTCGACATTTTGGTGTTTACTGCGCCAACAGTCACACCTAATCGCTTGGCTATTTCCTTGGCGCTAAATCCAGCGCGTTTCAAACCTGCCGCCCTAGCGACCAATTCTGCATCCCAAGGGCTAGTGTGCCTGTTTGCCATTTGCTTTCCCCTGTTCCTTGCGGCGCTTCGCTTCTGCGAAGGTGAGGCCATCCGCATTGCGCACAGGCCATGCGCTTTCTGACGAAACGCGATACTTCTTGCCCATAGGGGCGGCTTGCACTGGCTTGATCATATTAAAATACCTTTGCTAATTGCTGTTCCCAGTAACGCTTCTGATCACCAGTTGTCCGCGCTGCATGATATTTAAACAGCGCAATCGCCAGTGGGTCAAAGCCACGGCCATCATGTGTGGCGACAGGCGGCGTCAGCGGAAGCGCGTTCTCTTCGGTAAAAAGTTTCTTGCGCTGTTTTGGCAACGAGATCAGAGCGTGTTCCAAATCTCTCATCTTATAGGAAGTGCCATAGTCACGATTGATGTGGTTTAGGACCGCGCTTCGGTCAGTGATGTAGCCACAAAGGTGGCGTATCTTTTGTTTTATGTCATGTCTCATTTTTATAATCCTTAATATAATCAGATATTTGTATCTTGGCGTCTTCAGCGCCAGCACAAATAAAGCACACATAACCCACAGAGGCAAGATAATTTATCCAATCCTTCTGATCTGGCGATAATCTGCCGCCTTTGACCCGCTTCATTTCGACCCACAGCTTGAGCGCAGGGATAAAGAGATCGGGAACGCCGGGGCTAACACCTTCCACCTTCAACTTGGCGGCAACTGCCTTTGTTCTCATGCCACCGTTCGGAATCGCAAATATGCGCATTGGTCGATAGGTCTGGCGGAACCACATAACGACTTGGCGCTGTTCCTCATGCTCTGTTGGTATTCTATCGGTCATGCTGCATCAATTTCCTTATGGCGTTGCTTGTGACATGGCTGGCAAAGCCAAACAACATCCAAGGGCTTATCGTAATCTTCATGGTGCGCTACGGTTTTTTGTTCGCCGCATCGGCAACATGGTTGCCTTATTAATTTTCCACTTTTAACAGCAGAATAAACAGCACTATGAGCCTTTTTCCTTCTTTTATCTTGTGACAGCCATATCTTATTGATCTCAGCTTTGGCCCTCATGCGCTCTGGGTGCTTTGCGCGATCCCTATCGTATTGTCGTATTTTTTCAATATTTTCCAAACGATGTTTTAAAACGTCAGCCTTATTGCATTCCTTGCATTTATTTAAATGCCCGTCAGACATTCGGGGATGTTTATAAAATTCAGTGACCGCCTTTGTTTCCTTGCACTTAAAACAGATTTTTTGCATAAATATCTCCTTTGTGCATTATCATTACCATTTTAAATGTCAAAAGGGAACAGTCTGTTCCCATTTTTCACACTGCCCTTGGCTATTAACGAAATCGGCTGGCGGATACATGTTAAAGGCAAAGCACTTCCCATCCCCTGCATAATGGTCACAAGTGTGGCAACATTGTGGCGGACCAGCCTTAATCCACTCTTCATACTGCACCAAGAAATCCGGCTTAGGCAAACGTGTCATTATTCCATTCCCTTCTTAAAACCCTATGATACTTGCCATCTCGCTTATAGCTAATCACAATCGGCGGATGTGCTGCGTTCAGGCGCTCTGCCCAATCTTCAAGCAAACTCACGCCATCAAATGTCGCCCCTGCGCTTTGGGCTATCTTGACCAATTGAGTTATGGCCTTTTGTCCGGCGTATCCTTCGTGCGTCACAGGCAAATACTCAGTCACACTCGGATCAGTCAATTCGCCATAATATGACACAGCCAGCATATCTTTGCCACTGGTTTTGCTGGTGTGCTTGCGCCACAGCCACTCAGTGACCACCATCTCT
>DATHYR010000499.1:0-21542 GCA_035458985.1 Pseudomonadales bacterium | reverse complement strand
GGTCCATTGGCGGGCTACCCTCTGGTTGACGTAGAGGTTGAGCTGTACGACGGTGGTTACCACGCGGTTGACTCATCGGCGATTGCTTTCGAAATCGCTGCGCGCGGTGCATTCCGTCAGTCTATGCCTAAAGCTAAGCCACAAATTCTTGAGCCGATCATGAAAGTGGACGTGTTTACACCCGAAGATCACGTAGGTGATGTGATTGGTGACTTGAACCGTCGTCGTGGCATGATCCGTGACCAAGAGCCAGGTATTACCGGTGTTCGCATTAAGGCAGACGTACCGCTTTCAGAAATGTTCGGTTATATCGGTCACTTGCGTACTATGACGTCTGGTCGTGGTCAGTTCTCTATGGAATTCAGCCACTACAGTCAGTGCCCGAACAACGTTGCTGAAGAAGTTATTGCAGCAGCGAAGGCGCGCAAAGAAGCGGCTAAGGCCAAGTAGTTTTTGCTACTTGCTTGAAGAGGGCGCCTATGGCGCCCTTTTTTGTTTTCAGTGTCCCTTCTGGAATGGGTTTGGCATTTTCCATTCCTGTCATTGGCGAGTGCCAAGACATCAAACATAAGTGTGCTCAGCGTAATTTTTCTCCCGCTTTAGAAAAAATGTCATGGGTGACGTCGATAACGGCGAAATGGTCGAAAAAATAAAGCCAAAAAATTCGTTGGCATAAAATAGCCGATGCCACCTACGATGCTTGATAGGTATTACTGGAATGTGTGCTGGATGCGTCGTGTCACGGATCATTCTCAAAAGTCGTTACTCAAAACGGCTTTAGTCTAATTCTGTCTAAAAAGCCTGCATTTAATACTTTCCTAAATTAGTAATTCATTATATGTTTATTCCTTGAGGTTATACTCTTATTACAATAATGAGCGAAAGTGAGGAATGTATGGAAGATAAACCGGCAATTATTTCTTGGAAGGTGGCGGGAATCGCGCTTGGCCTTCTCTTAGTGTTTGCGACTTGGTTCAAAACTCCTTTGGGGGTGTCGACGCAATTTGTGGTAACGGACGCGATCGTTGTTCATAAGATTGCCCCTGAGGCGGCTGAAGCCAACAAGTACATGGCAAAGTATGGCGAAAAAGAAAATTGGGGTGTTGGTTACGGTTGGATGTTGGTGTTAGGCATGTTTGTGGGTGGTTTTGTGGCCGCTCGCGTCATGGGTGATAAGCAGCCGGAGCAAGATAAGGGGTCAATGCCGCCGATGTGGTCGCGCGTGTTTGGTGCTTCGCGTGGCAAGCGTTTTGCGGCAGCATTTACGGGTGGTGCGTTATTGCTTTTCGGTGCGCGTTTGGCGGGTGGTTGTACCAGTGGTCACATGATTAGTGGTATTTCGCAGTTAGCCATCAGCTCTTTTATTTTTGGCATTTGTACATTTGGTGCAGCAATTCTGATGGCTCACTACTTGTACCGCAGTAGAGGGTAAGAACATGACGATGACCATTGGATTTTTAATAGGCTGTGCATTTGGTGCCATTCTGTTTATGGGGGGGGCGACTAGCTACCGCCGTATCCTGGGTACATTGCTATTGAAGGACATGCACATTATCAAATTGATGTGTACGGCTATCGGTGTGGGTACCTTAGGGATCTACTTATTAGACTTGGGTGGATTGGCAAACCTCAGTATAAAGCCGGCATACATTGGCGGTGTCGCGGTAGGTGGTATCGTATTTGGCATTGGCTGGGCGCTTTCCGGCTATTGCCCAGGGACCTGCGTGGTTGGAGCGTCTGAAGGTAAGCTCGATGCTATTTTTACGGTGATTGGTGGGTTGGTCGGCGCCTTAGTGTTTGCCTGGGTATACCCGCTCATGGAGTCTGCCATTCTGGAGCCACTTGACTTTGGAAAAATCACGCTTGCCACCGAGTTGGGTATTAGTGGTATATGGATAGCGATTCCCATGAGTGCGGCGCTTATCGCATTGGCCTTCTTTGTTTTGAAGGATCGCTACGAATAGATCGTGCCCTTTGTGAAGATCAGGCGCCTTGTTGGGCGCCTTTTTTATGGGATCTGCGTGGTTAAAAATTAAACGTAATTGTTGCTTGTAATTTAAGGGGGCGATGTATAGAATGCGCACTCTTTTTAGGGGTCAGTTCCACGAGAATTGACATGCCGCTGCAGAGTTTTATCGTAAGCGGTTTTTGAGTTGGATGTCCGCCCTGTATAAGTAGGCGCAATAATTTGCGCACCGCTTGACAGGGCGTTCGTACATATATAGAATTCCGCTTCCTTTTTCGGGGGTGCCTCTTCACGAGCGCATTCGTTCTTTACAAGTAGGCGAATTTGTATAGTGCGTGGCATCCCATAATTTAACCGTTTTGGAGTTTGGTTTAGATGCAAAATCAACGCATTCGGATTCGCCTGAAGGCCTTCGATCACAAGCTGATTGATGTTTCTACTCAGGAAATCGTCGATACGGCTAAGCGCACAGGTGCGCAGGTTCGAGGCCCAATCCCTCTGCCTACCCGTAAAGAAAAATTCACAGTATTGATCTCTCCGCACGTTAATAAAGACGCACGTGACCAATACGAAATCCGTACACACAAGCGCTTGCTAGATATCGTTGAGCCTACAGAAAAAACTGTAGATGCATTGATGAAGTTGGACCTGGCAGCGGGTGTAGAAGTCCAGATTAGTCTGGGTTAATCATGCCGAGCCCCATGGTGGGGTAGGTGTAACGCTCTGGAATGGGCGGCCATAGCGGGTAAAAGCCCCGTACACGTGAGGTGAAATATGACAATTGGTTTGGTCGGTCGCAAAAGCGGCATGACACGTATCTTTACAGAGGACGGCGTTTCAGTACCAGTAACTGTACTTGAGATGTCTCCCAATCGCATTACCCAGGTCAAGACTGGCGATGTTGATGGCTACACTGCTGTGCAGGTTACTGCTGGTGAGCGCAAGGCGTCACGCGTTAGCAAGGCTGAGGCTGGTCACTTTGCGAAAGCAGGTGTTGAGGCTGGTCGTGGTCTGTGGGAATTCCGTGTTGATTCAGTTGAAGAATACCAGGTCGGCGGTGAGCTGAGCGTTGGTTTGTTTGAAGCGGGTCAGAAGGTAGACGTTACAGGTCAATCTAAAGGTAAAGGCTTCCAGGGTGGTATCAAGCGTTGGAACTTTAACGGTTTGGACATGACGCACGGTAACTCTTTGTCGCACCGCTCTAACGGTTCTATCGGTCAGTGTCAGACGCCCGGTCGCGTTTGGAAAGGTAAGAAAATGTCTGGTCACATGGGTGCTGAGCAAGTCACCGTGCAGACATTGGAAGTGGTTCGCGTGGATGCAGAGCGCAACCTGCTGTTGATCAAAGGTGCCGTTCCAGGTGCACCAGGTGGTGACGTGATTGTGCGTCCCGCTGTGAAAGTATCTTAAGGGGATTAAGCAATGGAATTGAATATTGCAAAGCCCGGTAACGCGGCATCAGGTGCCCTTCAGGTTTCTGACGCAACGTTTGCTCGTGAGTTCAACGAAGATCTCGTGCACCAGGCAGTAGTTGCTCAAATGGCAGCGGCTCGTCAAGGTACTCGCGCTCAGAAAACACGTTCAGAAGTTAGCGGTGGTGGTAAGAAGCCTTGGCGTCAAAAAGGTAGTGGTCGTGCCCGTGCTGGTACTATCCGCAGCCCAATCTGGCGTACTGGTGGTGTCACTTTCGCTGCTAAGCCACAGGATCACAGCAAAAAGCTGAACAAGAAAATGTATCGCGCTGCGATGCGTTCGATTCTGTCTGAGCTGGTTCGTCAAGAGCGCCTGATTGTTGTTGAAAACTTCGATGTCGACGGTCCAAAAACTAAAGGTTTGGTGGCTAAGCTGGCTGAATTTGGTGTGAGCGATGTACTCATCGTGACCGGCGAAGTCGATATGAATTTGTTCCTGTCATCACGCAACTTGCACAAAGTTGATGTTCGCGATGTTGAAGCTGTTGATCCAGTAAGTTTGATCGCTTTCGACAAGACCATCATGACAGTTGACGCTGTTAAGAAGTTTGAGGAGTTGTTGGGATGAACCAAGAGCGTATTTTTCAAGTCCTGAAGGGCCCTCGCATTTCAGAAAAAGCCGCTATGGCTGCTGATGCTGGCAATCAGGTCGTTTTCAGTGTTGCAGCTGACGCCAACAAGCTTGAAATCAAGCACGCTGTTGAGAAACTCTTCAGTGTTAAAGTTGATAGCGTCAATGTTGTAAATGTTAAGGGTAAAGTGAAGCGCAATAAGTACGGCGCTGCGCGTCGCGCATCACTTAAGAAGGCTTATGTTCGCCTCGCTGAAGGTCAAGAAATTGACTTTAGCGTTGCAGAGTAAGGGGTTGGCAGACAATGGCTATCGTTAAAAGTAAACCAACATCTCCAGGTCGTCGCTTCGTAGTAAGCGTCGTTAATCCTGATCTGCACAAGGGCGCTCCACACAAGCCTTTGTTGGAGAAGAAACAAAAAACTGGCGGTCGTAACAATAACGGTCGTATCACTACCCGCCATGTGGGTGGTGGTCACAAGCAGCACTACCGTGTCATCGATTTCAAACGAAATAAAGATGGCATTCCAGCGGTTGTTGAGCGTCTTGAGTACGATCCTAACCGTAGTGCAAATATTGCGCTAGTGTGTTACGCCGATGGTGAGCGTCGTTATATTATCGCTCCTAAAAACGTAAGTGCGGGCTCTGAGCTGATGTCTGGTTCGAATGCTCCTATTAAAGAAGGTAACACTCTACCTTTGCGCAACATCCCAGTGGGTTCTGTTGTTCACTGTATCGAGATGAAGCCTGGTAAGGGTGCGCAAATTGCACGCTCAGCCGGTACTTCAGCTCAGCTGATCGCTCGTGAAGGTCAATACGTGACCGTGCGTTTGCGTTCAGGCGAGATGCGCAAGATTTTGAGCGAGTGTCGTGCGACTTTGGGTGAAGTGTCAAACAGTGAGCACAGCTTGCGCTCTCTGGGTAAGGCTGGTGCTTCACGCTGGCGTGGTGTTCGTCCCACCGTTCGCGGTGTGGCGATGAACCCTGTAGATCACCCACATGGTGGTGGTGAAGGTCGTACCTCTGGTGGTCGTCACCCTGTGACACCCTGGGGTGTGCCTACTAAGGGTTACAAGACACGCAAGAATAAGCGTACTGATAAATTAATCGTCCGTCGTCGCAGTGCTAAGTAAGCATTGCGTCGGTAGAGTGAACTAATAGAAGAGGAAGCGGTTGTGCCACGTTCATTAAAAAAAGGCCCGTTTATTGATCTTCACTTGCTGGCAAAGGTTGAAACTGCCTTAGAAGCAAATGATCGTCGTCCTATCAAAACTTGGTCTCGTCGTTCGATGATTCTGCCCAACATGGTTGGTCTGACTATTGCCGTTCATAACGGTCGTCAACACGTACCAGTTTTGGTTTCTGAAGATATGGTCGGTCACAAGTTGGGTGAATTTGCAGTAACCCGTACTTATCGCGGCCACATTATTGACAAAAAAGCTAAGCGTTAAGCTTGGTTGGCCACTAACTAGAGGTTTTAGAGATGGAAGTTGCTGCTAGTTTGAAAGGTGCACGCATTTCAGCGCAGAAAGCCCGCTTGGTTGCTGACCAGGTACGCGGTAAGTCTGTTGAAGACGCGCTGAACTTGCTGAGCTTTAGCACCAAGAAAGGTGCTGACATCATCAAGAAGGTATTGAATTCTGCTATTGCTAACGCAGAGCACAATGAAGGTGCTGATATTGATGAGTTGAAGGTGTCGACTATTTTTGTTGACGAGGGTATGACAATGAAGCGCATCAAGCCACGTGCCAAAGGCCGTGCTGATCGTATTTTCAAGCGCACTTGTCACATTACAGTAAAAGTTGCAGATAGCAATCGCTAAGAAGTAGGAGACGACCATATGGGTCAGAAAGTACACCCAACCGGTATCCGTCTGGGTATTGTGAAAGACCATACTTCTGTATGGTACGCGAACAGCAAAGACTACGCTGGTAAGTTAATTAATGACTTGCAAGTTCGTGAGTTTTTGAACAAGGAGCTGGAAAACGCCTCGGTTAGCCGTATCGTTATCGAGCGTCCAGCGCAAACTGCTCGTATCACCATTCACACTGCTCGTCCCGGCATTGTTATCGGTAAGAAAGGCGAAGACGTTGATAAATTGCGTCGCACTCTGTCAGCAATGATGGGCGTGCCTGTGCATATCAACATTGAAGAAATCCGCAAGCCAGACTTAGATGCTAAGTTGGTCGCGCAAAACGTTGCTCAGCAGTTAGAGCGTCGCGTTATGTTCCGTCGTGCGATGAAGCGCGTTGTACAAAACGCTATGCGTCAAGGCGCTGAAGGTATCAAGGTACAAGTCGGTGGTCGTTTAGGCGGTGCTGAAATTGCTCGTACTGAATGGTACCGCGAAGGTCGTGTACCTCTGCACACGCTGCGTGCCGATATCGATTACGCAACTTATGAGGCGTCAACCACCTACGGTGTGATCGGCGTTAAAGTTTGGATTTTCAAAGGCGAAGTTCTGGGTGGCGAAAGCAATGAAGCCGCTAAGAAAAAAGCGAGTAATTAAGGGCTAAGCAGATGTTACAACCCAAGCGCACAAAATTTCGCAAGATGCAGAAAGGCCGTAACCGCGGTCTGGCTCTTCGCGGTAGCAAAGTAAGTTTTGGCGAATACGCGTTGAAATCAATTGGTCGTGGTCGTATTACAGCGCGTCAGATCGAATCTGCACGTCGTGCCATGACCCGTCACATTAAGCGTGGCGGCAAAATCTGGATTCGCGTATTCCCTGATAAGCCTATCACTGGTAAGCCTCTCGAGGTTCGTCAGGGTAAAGGTAAGGGTAACGTTGAGTACTGGGTGGCTCAGATCCAACCAGGAAAAGTGTTGTACGAAGTAGAAGGTGTTTCTGAAGAGTTGGCTCGTGAAGCGTTCTCTCTGGCTGCGGCTAAATTGCCGGTTGCTACTGCCTTCGTTAAACGTCAGGTGATGTAATGAAAGCTAGTGATTTGCGTGAAAAATCCGTTGAGGAATTAAACGGTCAACTGCTCACCTTGTTGGAGCAGCAATTTAAACTTCGCATGCAGCAATCGACTGGCCAGTTGGCTCAGACACACTTGCTGAAAGCGAACAAGCAGGATATCGCACGTGTGCGTACTATCTTGAACGAGAAGGCAGGTAGTTAAGATGGCTGAGCAAAAAGTAACTCGTACTCTGACTGGTAAAGTTGTCAGCGACAAGATGGATAAAACCATCACTGTTTTGGTCGAGCGCCGTGAGAAACACCCTGTGTACGGAAAGTTCGTCACTCGTTCGTCTAAAGTACATGCGCACGATGAAAAAAATGAGTGCAAGATCGGCGACACCGTGACTGTTAAAGAAACCCGTCCTTACTCGAAGTCTAAGTGCTGGGCATTGGTTTCTATCGACTCTCACGCTGTTGAAGCCTAAGTTGCTGTAACAGATTTGGGGAATAGACAATGATTCAAACTCAATCGTACTTAAATGTTGCAGATAACACTGGCGCACGCCGCGTTATGTGCATCAAGGTATTAGGCGGTTCACACCGTCGTTATGCCAAAGTTGGTGACCTGATTAAGGTCAGCATTAAAGAAGCCAGCCCTCGTGGTCGCGTTAAGAAAGGTCAAGTGATGAACGCTGTTGTGGTACGCACCAAAAAAGGTGTTCGCCGTCCAGACGGATCACTGATCAAATTCGATGACAACGCTGCAGTGTTGCTGAACAACAACCTTGCGCCCATCGGTACCCGTATTTTTGGTCCCGTAACTCGCGAGTTGCGTTCAGAGAAGTTCATGAAGATTATTTCTTTGGCTCCTGAAGTATTGTAATCAGGAACAGGGGTAGGGGATAAGCAATGCTTAAAATTAAACGTGACGATGATGTTGTCATCATCGCAGGTAAAGACAAAGGAAAGCGTGGCAAGGTTGTTCGCGTGCTTGATAACGGTAAACTCATCGTGTCTGGCATCAACATAGTAAAGCGCCACACTAAGCCAAATCCGCAAGCGGGTATCGCTGGCGGTATCGTTGAGAAAGAAGCAGCTATTGATGCGTCAAATGTTGCTATTTACAACGCTGCCACTGGTAAAGCCGACCGCGTTGGTTTCAAAGTGGACGGTGAAGCTAAAGTTCGCGTCTTCAAGTCAACTGGCGAAGCGATCGACGCTTAATTTAGGTGATGACAATGGCGAATTTGAAAACTGTATACAACAAAGAAATTGCTCCTAAGCTGAAAGAAGAGCTTGGTTTGAGCAATGTGATGGAAGTGCCTCGCATAACCAAAATCACCTTGAACATGGGTGTTGGTGAAGCATTGGCAGACAAGAAAGCATTGGAAAGCGCACTGGCTGATCTGGAAAAAATTGCAGGTCAAAAGCCAGTAGTTACCAAGGCGCGCAAGTCTATCGCGGGCTTTAAAGTTCGTGAAGGTTGGCCGATTGGTTGCAAAGTGACTCTGCGTCGCGAGCGTATGTATGAGTTTCTTGAGCGTTTGATCTCAATCTCAATCCCTCGTATTCGCGATTTCCGCGGTATGAGCGCTAAGTCTTTCGACGGTCGTGGTAACTATGCGATGGGTGTTAATGAGCAGATCATTTTCCCCGAGATCGATTACGATAAAGTCGACAAGTTACGTGGATTGGACATTGCGATCACAACAACTGCCCGTACCGACGAAGAAGGTCGTGCATTGTTGAAAGCATTTAACTTTCCCTTTAAGTAAGTAGCTAACAGCTTCCATTAACGAGGCTAAAAGGTAAAAGATTATGGCAAAGCAATCGATGATTGCGCGCGAAACAAAGCGTGAAAAAACTGTAGCGAAGTTCGCTGCAAAGCGTGAAAAGTTGAAAGCGATCCTGAAAGACGTGAACGCTAGCGAAGATGAAAAGTGGGAAGCTCAAGTTGCTCTGCAAAAGCTGCCACGTGATGCTAGCCCTGTGCGTATCCAGCGTCGCTGCAAAGTGACGGGCCGCCCACATGGGGTCTACCGCAAGTTCGGTCTATGCCGTAACAAATTGCGTGAAGCGGCTATGCGCGGTGACGTGCCAGGCCTCGTTAAGTCTAGTTGGTAAGCAAGATATCCGCGACTATCTGGGCGCGAGTAGGAGTTTAATATGAGTATGCAAGATCCCTTGGCGGATATGCTGACCCGCATTCGCAACGCGCAAATGGCGGAAAAAGCAAGCGTCAAAATGCCTTCTTCTAAGTTGAAAGTGGCTGTGGCCAATGTTCTTAAGGAAGAAGGTTATGTATCTGACGTGGCAGTAAATACTGTTGACGGCAAATCAGAGCTGTCTATCCAGTTGAAATATTTCAACGGTGCGCCAGTTATTTCTGAATTGCACCGCGTGAGCACTCCCGGTCTGCGTCAATACGCAGGCAGCAATGAGTTGCCAACAATTCGCGGCGGTTTGGGTGTAGCCATTGTCTCTACCAGCAAAGGGGTCATGACTGACCGTGCAGCGCGTAGCGCTGGTGTTGGTGGCGAAGTGCTTTGCACAGTCTTTTAATCCGGTTTTAGTGACGAGTTTTGTACTATGTCTAGAGTTGCAAATAGTCCTGTTACCCTGCCTTCAGGTGTTGAGCTGAACATTAATGGTCAGTCTCTGAACGTGAAGGGCGGTAAAGGAACTTTGAATTTGGATATCCACGACCTGGTCGAGGTATCTCAAGAAGAGAATGTCGTTACTTTCAAAGCACGCAATGGTTCGCAAAAAGCTCGCGCTTTGGCCGGCACCACTCGTGCATTGGTGAATAACATGGTTATCGGCGTAAGTGCTGGTTTTGAGCGCAAGCTTGAGCTGGTTGGCGTTGGTTACCGTGCTAAAGCATCAGGTAACGTCTTGAACCTGTCAGTAGGTTATTCGAATCCCATCGATTTCGAAGTACCTGCGGGCGTTAGCGTCGAAACACCTACGCAGACCGAAGTGGTTTTGAAGGGCATCGACAAGCAGTTATTAGGTCAAGTTGCGGCGGTTATCCGTGCGTTCCGTGCGCCTGAGCCCTATAAAGGCAAAGGTATTCGTTACGCAGGTGAGCAGATCCTCCGTAAAGAAGCCAAGAAGAAGTAAGGCGAGAGATTATGAGCGTAAAAAACAATGCAAGATTGCGTCGTGCCCTCCGCAGCCGTATGAGAATGCGCGAGTTGGGTGTAGAGCGTTTGACTGTGCACCGCACACCTCGCCACATCTATGCACAAGTATTGTCAGCCGATGGTTCAAAAGTGTTGGCGCAGGCCTCGTCTTTGGACAAAGAGCTGAAACTGGCTTCAGGTGGCAATATCAATGCAGCGGCTGAGATCGGTAAGTTAGTCGCAGCGCGTGCTAAAGCAGCTGGTATTAGCAAAGTCGCTTTTGACCGTAGTGGTTTCAAATACCACGGTCGTGTCAAAGCACTGGCTGATGCTGCCCGCGAAGGCGGTTTGGAATTCTAGGGGAACGACATGGCTAAAGAACAGAAAGACAACGGTGAAAATGCAAACGAAGGTTTGATCGAGAAACTCGTTCAAGTCAACCGTGTTGCTAAAGTTGTAAAAGGTGGTCGTATCTTCAGCTTCACCGCGCTGACGGTTGTGGGTGATGGCAATGGCCGTGTAGGTTTTGGTCGTGGTAAAGCGCGTGAAGTGCCTGTAGCTATTCAAAAAGCTATGGAAGCGGCGCGTCGTAACATGATTCAAGTAGACCTGAAGGGTGATACTATCCAGTACCCCATCAAAGCGAGCCATGGTGCTTCTAAGGTTTACATGCAGCCTGCGTCAGAAGGTACAGGTGTTATTGCTGGTGGTGCGATGCGTGCGGTTCTTGAAATCGCCGGTGTTCACAACGTATTGGCTAAGTGCTACGGCTCTACCAATCCCGTGAACGTTGTTCGTGCAACCTTCAATGGCTTGAAAAATATGCGTTCACCCGAGGCAGTTGCTGCCAAGCGTGGTAAGAGCGTTGAAGAGATTTTGAACTAAGGCGTTAAGATCATGGCTAAGGCTAAGACTATTAAAGTAACACTGGTAAAAAGCACCAGTGGTCGTTTGGAGTCGCATAAAGCGTGCGTGGCCGGTTTAGGTTTGCGTCGCATTCGTCACACCGTTGAGGTTGAAGACACTCCATCTGTCCGCGGTATGATTAACAAGGTGAACTACCTTTTAAAAGTTGAGGAATAAGGCAATGACTGATTCATTGCGTTTAAACACGCTAAGCCCTGCCCCTGGCCACAAAACTGCCGCTAAGCGCGTCGGTCGTGGTATCGGTAGCGGTCTGGGTAAAACTGGTGGCCGTGGTCACAAAGGTCAAAAAGCTCGTTCAGGTGGCAGTGTTCGCCCCGGTTTCGAAGGCGGTCAGATGCCTTTACAAAAGCGTTTGCCGAAGTTTGGTTTTACTTCGCGCATTGCTCGTGTAACGGCTGAGATTCGTACTGCTGAATTGAACAAGTTGACAGACGACGTTATCGATCTCGATGCATTGAAGCGTGCCGACCTGGTACAAGAAAACATGCAACGTGCCAAAATTTTCCTTGCTGGTGAAGTAACCAAAGCAGTGAAAATTAAAGGCTTAGCGGTAACTAAAGGCGCTAAAGCAGCTATTGAAGCTGCCGGTGGTTCTGTAGAGGAATAACATGGCAACTCAAGGCCAGTTAGCACTCGGCAATCAAGCCGGACTAGGCGAGCTTATGGCTCGCCTTCGTTTTGTATTGCTCGCGATTATTGTGTATCGCGTTGGTACCCACATCCCTGTGCCTGGTATCAACCCTGATCAGCTCGCGGCGTTGTTTAACCAGAATCAAGGCACCATCCTTGGGCTGTTCAACATGTTTTCGGGCGGCGCGCTCGAACGTATGTCGATTCTTGCACTGGGTGTGATGCCTTATATTTCGGCGTCAATCATCTTCCAGTTGATGTCAGCGGTGTCACCCACCCTGCAACAACTCAAGAAAGAAGGTGATGCGGGTCGTCGTAAAATTACTCAGTACACCCGTTATGCCACGGTGGTACTGGCGACGATTCAAGCATTTGGTATGTCAGTGGGTATGGCAGGTCAAGGTCTGGCGTTTAGTACAGATTGGTCTTTCTACTTTATCTCTGTGACCTCTTTGGTAACAGGTGCTGTTTTCCTTATGTGGCTGGGTGAACAAATCACTGAGCGCGGCATCGGTAACGGTATTTCTTTGCTGATTTTTGCCGGTATTGTGGCAGGTTTGCCTTCAGCTATCGGTCAGTCGCTGGAGTCTGCTCGCCAAGGCGAGATGAACATTGCTATTTTGTTGTTCATTTTGTTACTGGCCGTTGTGGTGATCTATTTGATCGTTAAGATCGAGCGAGGCCAGCGTCGTATTACTGTCAATTACGCAAAACGCCAGCAAGGGCGTCAAGCGTTTGGTGGACAGACAAGCCATTTGCCGATGAAAGTGAATATGGCTGGAGTGATTCCCGCTATTTTTGCTAGCTCTATTCTGTTGTTTCCTGCTTCGATTGCGCAGTGGGTGAGCAGCTCTAGTGCCGACATGGATTGGTTGCAGGACGTTGCCTTGGCAATTGGTCCCGGTCAGCCGCTGAACATTATTCTGTTCACTGTGTTGATCGTGTTCTTCTGTTTCTTCTACACGGCGTTGATGTTTGACCCGAAAGAAGTGTCAGAAAATCTGAAGCGCTCGGGTGCGTTTTTGCCCGGCATTCGTCCAGGCGAGCAAACCGCGAAGTATATCGACGGTGTTCTCACTCGCTTGACCGTGTTTGGATCGGCCTACATCACGCTGGTGTGTTTGCTGCCTCAAGCACTGGTCGTTGTTTGGAACGTGCCCTTTTACTTGGGCGGAACCTCGCTACTGATCGTAGTCGTGGTGGTCATGGACTTCATGGCACAGGTGCAATCACACTTGATGTCTCATCAGTATGATTCGCTGATGAAGAAGTCTAATTTAAAAAGTTATGGTAAGAATGCCTAACGCCTGGCGTTAGGCCTTTCGGAGTAGTGAAAATGAAAGTACGTGCATCAGTTAAAAAGATCTGCCGCAACTGTAAAGTTGTTCGTAGACACGGTGTTGTTCGAGTGATCTGCAAAGAAGCTCGCCACAAGCAGCGCCAAGGCTAATTGCCCAACTTTTTATTTGTTGATTTTATAATCAACTTTAGCTAGAATCTTGCGCCTTTCGAGCCGCGCGTAAGAAATTAAGGCGTTGTTGAATTTATTTTGGAGTAAAAGATGGCCCGTATTGCTGGCGTAAACATCCCAGATAACAAGCATGCGGTTATTTCGCTGACTTATATCTATGGTATTGGCCGCACCACTGCTAAAAGCCTGTGTGCGTCTACTGGTATTGCTGAAGACACCAAAATTGGTGATCTGAGTGAAGAATCGCTTGACGTTTTGCGTGATGCGATTTCAAAAATGGTCGTAGAAGGTGACCTGCGTCGTGAAGTATCAATGAGCATTAAGCGCTTGTTGGACCTCGGCTGCAACCGTGGCTTACGCCACCGTAAAGGTTTGCCTGTTCGCGGTCAGCGTACCAAGACCAACGCGCGTACCCGTAAAGGTCCACGCAAACCCATTCGGAAGTAAGATTCGTCTTACTTTCTAATTTAGTGTAGCTACACCTCTGTGTAGTGTTGATATTGAAGTAGGAAAGTTCATGGCAAAGCCAAAAGCTGCACCTCGTAAAAAGGTGAAAAAGTCCGTCGCTGACGGCGTCGCGCATATCCATGCGTCATTCAACAACACCATTGTCACAATCACTGATCGCCAAGGTAATACTCTCTCCTGGGCAACAGCGGGTGGCTCTGGTTTCCGCGGCTCTCGTAAGAGTACTCCATTCGCTGCTCAGGTTGCTGCTGAGCGTGCTGGCCAGGCTGCTATGTCAGACTACGGCCTGAAGAACTTGGATGTGCTGGTTAAAGGTCCTGGTCCCGGCCGTGAATCTGCGGTACGTGCCCTAAACAATGTTGGCTACAAAATCACCAACATTACCGATGTGACTCCAATCCCACACAATGGATGTCGCCCACCCAAGAAACGTCGTGTATAACGGCTGAGAGATACAGGATTAGAAAATGGCTAGATATATTGGTCCTAAGTGTAAGCTTTCACGTCGTGAAGGCACCGATTTGTTCCTCAAGAGCGGTATCCGTTCTTTAGATACGAAATGTAAAGAAGAAACTGCACCTGGTATGCATGGTGCGCGTCGTGGTCGTTTGTCTGACTACGGTGTACAGTTGCGTGAAAAGCAAAAAGTCCGTCGCATCTACGGAATTTTGGAAAAACAATTCCGCAGCTACTACAAAGAAGCTGCTCGTCGCAAAGGCAATACTGGTGAAAACCTGTTGCAATTGTTGGAGTCGCGTCTGGACAACGTCGTCTACCGTATGGGCTATGGCTCAACACGTGCTGAAGCGCGTCAGTTGGTGTCACACAAATCAATCACTGTGAACGGCAGTGTGGTTAACATTGCTTCTTACCAAGTAAAAGCAGGTGACGTAGTGGCTGTTCGTGAGAAAGCAAAAAATCAATTGCGTATTCAATCTGCGCTGCAGTTGTCGGCTAATCGCGGCGACATCAGCTGGATTGACGTTGACTCAGGCAAAATGACTGGCACGTTCAAAAACGTTCCTGATCGCAGTGATTTGCCCTCAGAGATCAACGAAAACTTGATCATTGAGCTTTACTCTAAGTAATTAACAGCAGATACACGCGAAGGTGGCATTTATGCAAAGTTCAGTTAACGAATTTCTTACTCCACGCGTCATCGATGTTGAGGAAGTTAGCACTACTCGTGCAAAAGTAATTTTAGAGCCTCTGGAGCGTGGTTTCGGCCACACTCTGGGTAATGCTCTGCGTCGTATTCTTTTATCTTCAATGCCTGGTGCAGCGATTACAGAAGTTGAGATTGATGGTGTTGAGCACGAATACAGCGCTATTGAAGGCGTATTGGAAGATGTCATCGAGATTTTGATGAACCTCAAAGGTGTGTCCTTGGTTCTGAATGATGTCGACAGCACAACCTTGACTCTGACTAGCTCAGGTAAAGGTGTAGTGACTGCTGGCGATATTCAAACCGATGGTCACGTTGAGATCATTAATCCTGAGCACGTGATTGCTCACCTCGATGAGAAAGGTTCAATCAGCATGCGTTTAACAGTGGCTAAAGGCCGCGGTTACGTGCCTGCTGAAGTACGTAACGAAGGTGACGATGATACTCGTTCAGTGGGTCGTCTGCAGTTAGACGCGTCGTTCTCTCCTATTAGCCGCGTTTCTTACGTTGTAGAAAGCGCGCGCGTTGAGAACCGCACTGACTTGGACAAGCTTGTTTTGGATTTGGAAACCAACGGTACCATTGATCCTGAAGAAGCTATCCGTCGCAGTGCCACGATTCTGCAGCAGCAGTTGGCTGTGTTTGTTGACCTCGAAAGTGAGAAACAGGCCGAGCCTACGCAAGCGGAAGAAGAAGTTGATCCTATTCTGTTGCGCCCTGTTGATGACTTAGAACTGACTGTACGTTCTGCTAACTGCTTAAAAGCAGAAAGCATTTACTACATTGGTGATTTGGTTCAACGCACTGAAGTTGAACTGTTGAAGACTCCTAACCTTGGTAAGAAGTCGTTGACAGAGATCAAAGATGTATTGGCTTCACGTGGTTTGTCTCTGGGCTTGCGCTTAGACAACTGGCCACCTGCTAGCTTGCGCAACGACGATCGCGTTCGTCTGTAATTGATACCGCAGCGCTGCGGCGCTGCTTCCAAATTTAAAACCTTGCTGTGATAGCAAGAGATGTAAGGATTTGAGTTATGCGTCATCGTCAGAGTGGCAGAAAATTTAACCGTAACAGTGCTCATCGCAAAGCGATGTTCCGCAATATGTCGGCGTCTTTGTTCGAGCACGAATTGATTAAAACTACCCTTCCTAAGGCGAAGGAACTGCGTCGTCATGCAGAACCTTTGATTACCTTGGCGAAGGAAGATTCAGTGGCTAATCGTCGCTTAGCCTTCGACCGTTTGCGTAGCAAAGAGGCCGTAGGCAAGTTGTTCGGTGAGCTGGGTCCTCGTTACCAAGGCCGTCCTGGTGGTTATATCCGCATTTTGAAATGTGGTTACCGTACAGGTGACAAAGCGCCTATGGCTTACGTTGAGCTGGTTGATCGTCCTGAAGACGCGATTGCTGCTGACGAAGAGTAAGGTCGACTCGTTCGATACTGATTCATAAAGAACCACGCTTCGGCGTGGTTTTTTTGTCTAAGGATGGGCTGATGACCCGGCCGTCATGGTTGATCTAGCAGAACGACACTGTGCAGCATAATTCGACTGTTACCCACCTCGAGAGTGCTGTGGTCATATCTGCAAAGTCCATTTTTCTCCGCCTATTCCTCTTACCGCTGTACAATACTCGCCATGACTCAAGGCAATTCCAAAATCGTTACCACGAATCAACAAGGTGTGCATGACAACCTGTTGCACGTTGTGCGTCGCCATTTGGCTCATCCTAGTCGTAAACCTTTTAGTCAACATACCTTGGCGGCATTTGACAGCGCGCAAGCTTGGATTGGTAATAGCACAAATCCGCTGATTCTCGATGCGTGTTGTGGCACGGGTGAAAGTACAGCACATCTAGCTTTGATGCATCCTGAAGCGCTGGTCATCGGGATTGATAAATCCATCCATCGATTAGAGCGCCATAAGCATGAGAGTGATAACTATTTGTTGCTTCAGGCTGATCTTAATGACTTTTGGCGTTTGGCACGTCATGCGGGCTGGCAACTCTACAAGCATTATTTGCTTTACCCCAACCCCTATCCTAAAAGTGTGCACCTCAAGCGTCGTTGGCATGCGAGTCCTGCCTTTCCCGATATCTTAGCCTTGGGGGGTGAGTTAACCGTGCGCAGTAATTGGCGCTTGTATGTCGAGGAGTTTGTTGCCGCGTTGGGGGCCGTCGGGGTTGACGCTATGTGTTCGGAGTATATCAACGAATTACCAATCACGGCTTTTGAGCGCAAGTATTGGCTGAGTGGTCAACGCAGTTGGCAGTTGTGTGTTGAGCTTTAGTTGCACTTTTTTAGTGCGACCTATGCCTTAGGCTGGTGCTTTACGGGAGACATCAGCACCATTTAGCCTTGTTGAAGGCGTATTTTTGTGGGCATTCTTCTTGCTATTCATACGTATGTCTTTTCCTACTGTATGGAGCCCTATGAAAACCTTCCTCCCCTTTAAAATTGGTCAATCTCTTCGTCGAGTCGACGCTCATGCTGTTCCCGAGGGATTTTCTTTTAATATTCCTCAGGGGGATTTGCTAGCGAAAAAAGGGGCGGTATTTGCGTTTGTGAACAGTCAAGAGGAGGGTGCTGATTGTCGTGTGATTGCCCGGCGTTTGGTCAATGATTACAGCGCGACGTCTCATTTGTGGTCAGTGACGGAGGCCATAGAGCGTGTCCTAGCTGTCACACAGACCTTCTTGTCGCGTTGTAGTTTTACCCTGTTAATAATTAAGGGAACAGCAGCGTATGTGGTTCAGCATGGCAGTACTGCCCTGGTGCGTTACCGCCATGGCGACGTCGAATCGTTTGCCAATCCAGGCGGTGATCGCGTCAAGAAGCTTGAAACCGCTGCTGGTGATGTGTTCTGTGTTGCCCCGTTTGCGTTACGTGATCATTTGTTATCCAGCGGCATGATTGACTGTATTAAGGCCATGGAAGAGGACTTAAATCATACCGCGCATGGGATGGTTTCCTCCATGGGTTCACGTGATCCCAAGTTGCCATCGAGTGTGGCCTTAATTGAAGTGGTGGACTTGCCACAAGCCTTGTTACAGCAAGCGGCTCAGGAAACGCTACCTATACTCCCGACACTCTGCGAGGGAGACAAAGTAGACACATACACGGTGCAGTCGCTCATCAGCGAAAGCCTGCGAAGTCGGGTGTATCGTGTTACGGATGGCGAGCAATCGTTAGTGATGAAATGCCCTATCGAATCCGATAATGGCCATATGGACCGCGATGGTTTTTTATTGCAAGAGTGGTTATTACAGCGCTTAGATCACACGGGTCTTGTGCAGCCGGCCATACAGACATCGCGTCGTGAATCGATGTATTTAGTCACCCAATACATTGAAGGACGCACGTTAGGGCAGTGGCTGTTTGATGCCAAGCCCTCCGTCCCGCAGATCATCGATGTGATTGAGCAGCTAGGGCGTGTGCTGTTATGCATGCATCGGGCGGGTGTATATCACCGTGCTATCGGTATGGATAATTGCGTCATTGATGACAAGCAACATGTTTGTGTGGTCGACATCAGCGCGGCCTACATACAAGGCGTCGGCGCCTGTGGCCCTGTGCCACGTGAGTTGTTGGGAGCGGTCTCGTTGGCACCCGAATTAGCTAGTGGTGAGCCAGGGTGTGAGGCAAGTGATCAATATATGTTAGCCGCCTTGGCGTACACGATGCTCAGCGGTGGCGAAGCGCCATCCAGGCAACGCTACCAGCCTTTGGCCTCCTACCATGCCTCACTTCACCCTGGCATTGATACGTGTTTAAAACGCGCGCTAAAGGCAGATCCATTTGAAAGATTCGGTGATATGGGGGAGTTTCTTCACGCACTTACCCACTTGCCCGCTACGTCCACTTTCTCGCCTATGCAACAACGTATACCGACCGCTTTCTGGCAAGGGCTATCGGTGTTTCTTGGTATGGGGTGGTTGTTGACGGTTGTGGTGTTGTCAGCGTGAGCCCGCGGGATGCTATTTCAGTAGATATTTCATGACTTTGTTACTACTATGAGCTGGTCAATGTAACAGAGAATCGCGGGTGAGCCACGTCATGATGTATCGGATCAACCTGCCAAGCCTCTCTATCACGCGCATGTTTGATCTGCGCTGTGTGACGTCAATCCGGCACTGAGTGCGAAGCATGTCGCAGAAGGTCGCTGACGACGCCTCGGAAAGGCGACAGTGGTTTGGTGTTTTTTTACCTAATCCCGCGCTCGATACTCACCAGCGCGAAGCTAGGCAGTGGGCGGCTGATGTGGGTGCCATATTGTGCGTGGCGGTGATTGTATTAATTGCCCTCATGAACCTGTTGGCTCGTCGATGGCCGTGGATGCCGCTCGACAATTTCCCAAACTTCTATGTGATATTTTTTGCGCTATTTCCGATTGTTTGGTCAATCTATCTTTGGTTAGGACGACGCGAGCGAATACTCAGCTATTTCTTTGTATTTTCGCTGCTTGGTTCTAACGTAGGCGTATGGTTAAACGGTGCGAATGTGGCGGGTACCCTATTGGTGATCATCGTCACAGCAAGATTGATACTGCCGCGTCATCATGCATGGCGGATCATGCTGGCTTTTCTGGCCTCATTTCTCGTGTATTACTTCGGAAGGCATGAGATAGACGTTACACAGGCTCCCCTTGTTTATCGTGTGATAGTGTCTTCTATTGTGGTGTTTTGTGTTTTGGATACCATCATTGCTCATGCCGCGAGTGGTAGAACCCTGAGTCATTTGGCCGGTATGCGTCAGTTATGGTTGGTCACAGGGCTGACAACTGTGGGTATTTGGGTGCTGGGCAGCCTCACTACCTTTGCCATGCATCCCTTGATTGTGGTGACGTTTATAGCCGTCAGTCTGTCGTGGTGGATCGCTGAGCGTTTCATGCCTCCCACCCATGCGATGCTGTTATTTGCCATGATAGGTTTGGTCATGCAATCGGTGCAGGCCGTGATTGGCGGCATGTTAGCCTTGCCCTATGTTGCGTTGACGGTCATGGCTCTTTTCCTGGCGCTGCCGCTTTCGTTGTTTATCGTGAGTTCGGCCTTTTTGATCGTGTTGAATACTTCAATGTATGTCTTGCATGATGACCTCGTCTTGAACGCGCTATACAGTCGTTTTGTGTTGGGCGCTTTTTTCTGTGTGCCGATGGTGATGGTGGTGCATGACTTTTATCTCCCTGGTCAAGGACAGGGCGTGGCCCAGCTGTTCAGAAGTGCTGACGATCGTCGTCGTTTTCTGCAGCGTTGTGCCTTCGGGTTATTGTCGGTGGTGGTACTGCTGCTCCCTGTATTTATTGCCTACCCCTCGGACGCCACTGCAGTGGTATTTATGACGACTAGCCATGGCTGGTTTTGGTGGTGGATGATCATCATGACTCTTGGTTTGATCAGTGCCCTATTGACGATGAGTGAACAACGGCGACGTCAATTAGCTGAACTTCTGCAGCAAGCGAAGGAAGATGACGCCATGAAAACGGCTTTCGTGGTCAATATGAGCCATGATATTCGGTCGCCTATGAATGGCTTGCTCGGTTTGCAGCAAGTTTTGGCGTTAGATAGTTCACTCAGCAACGATGTTCGCCGTCGCTTAGACAGTATAAAAAAGAGCAGTGAGCAGTTATTGCACTTAGTGGATGATATCTCTGACATCGGGCGTATTGAGCGCGGTGAACTCATTATCCATTTGGTTCCCTTTGATTTGTCAGCGTTGGTGGCTGGACAGCTGGAAGCCAAGCGTCGGGTCGCCGCCAAAGCGGGTGTTATTTTAGCGGAAGATCTCCAGATTCCCGACGCGTGTATGGCCTTAGGCGATAGCTTCCGTTTGGCACAACTCATCGATAATTTGGTGGGCAATGCCATTAAGTTTTCACCTCATGGACGCGTCGATATTCGTGTGCAATACCAAGCAGAGCAACTATTGGTCGTCGTTGCTGATACAGGGATTGGTATGGATCAGGACACCTTGTCGCGTGTTTTTACTCGCTTCGAACAGGGCGATGTAGGTTACACGAAACGTTTTCAAGGCCTAGGTCTGGGTCTCGCCATTGCATCCGAAATCACGCAGCGCATGGGGGGGACACTCCAGGCGGAATCGCAACTTGGCGCCGGTAGCGTGTTTACCCTGCGTTTACCCTTGCCTCACATGGTTGGCAATGACTCGCCTATGGCCGAGCAACAGCACGCCAGTACTGACGAATTAAAGGCCAAGACACTGTTGATCGTGGACGATGATCCATTGAGTTTGGTCGCTCTAGAGTCCCTATTACGTGACACGGCGGGTGCTCTGTATCTAGCGCATGATGGCCATGCAGCCTTGGATTATTTAAAGCAATACCCTATTGACATCGTTGTCACGGATATCGCTATGCCGGTGATGGATGGCCAACAATTGTTGTTGGCAATGCGTCAACAGCATTATTGCCAACCCGTGGTGGCCATCACCGGCCATGCAACGGCTAACGAGTTGGCACATTTTCAGACCCTAGGTTTTGCCCACGTCATGAGTAAGCCGTTGCAGTTACCCAGCTTGCTTGCTGTTTTGCACGATGTGATGCAGGGGCCGCAAGATGCGTAAGAACCGTTTGATGTCTGTCTTTCTCCCCAATCGGAGGCTTGATCATACTGAGGCGGCTATGCGGCATAGAGCCTTTAATGCTCTGACGTTATGCCTCTTTGCGGTGTCGTCTTTGATGCTGATTTATTTTGTTTTGGCTGGCTACTCCTTGTCATTCATCGTGCAAGTCGTGCCGTGGGTTTACCCGCTTTTTGTGTTGGTCCTAGCTGGTCGGGTGTTGATAAAAAATGTTCGATATGAGGAAGGTTTTTTTAGTGTCATCTTCCTTTT
>DATHYR010000498.1:0-2489 GCA_035458985.1 Pseudomonadales bacterium | reverse complement strand
ATCCCATCTTTCGCATGTGTCCTGGCGGCAATAACGCGTCTCCGACTTTTCCGCCGACTCTACGAGACAGTACGTCGTTGTCCCCTACATCCGTATCAGTATCTGTTACACCACGTAACGAGAACTTTGCAGCAGCGCATCAGGTACGCATAGATAATCCGGCGCGCCTCATGTTCCAGCGACCCCTTATTCCAATCCGCATTCCCGCATCCACACCTGCACCCGCATCCACACCCACACCCACACCCACATCTACAACATCCACACATGTATCCACGCCTATATCTCCCTTGTTACTGGCATCACCATCGCCATCACCACATGTACCTGAAGCTGGGGCTGGATCTTCTTCTTCTATATGTGCACTCAGCATGGAAGATATCAATATCATGGCATGCGTGCCGCCACCGGAATCTACTGTATCGACGCTTAGCCGCAGATACAAACGGGCACAGCGCAACAACAACAATAATAATAATAATGTCGCAAAAAGGATGCGCCACAACAACCGCAAGTCTAAAGGAAAAAAAAGATGATAACTAAGAACGCCGCACGTACACCATAATGATAATTGCAATAACCACAAGCGCCGCAATGATCGCCAACATGGTGCCGCGACTCATCTGTGCGTGTCCCATTCCCATCTCTGCGATGCCAGGCGTTGCCGGTTCTCCTGGTATGATGGGCGCATCGTCGCCGTGGTCTGGAACCACTATTGGGGTGGGTACAGGGTTTGGTGTGGGTATACGTGGCTGGGGATCAGTTATTCCTGCGGAGGCGCGGATGAGTCGTACCTGGTCAATGTATGCCTTGACGAGCGCACGCAAATTCGCATACCCTTTGGTATCCATTGTCGCGCGCGGTCCAAACATCGAGTTACGGTTGACCGCATCCTGGTTTTTCTGGATAAGTTGGTCCACGAAATGGATGAGGTCGTGTTCAACGGCATCGACATTACCAATGGCCTGGGGATCCTGGGGAAGCGATTGGGCGTACCCGAGAAACCGTCGATAAATATCAATAAGCAGGACCGAGTACTTGGTTGCCGAATTTGCACCACGCTTGATTGCATCAATGAGATTTGCACGTGATGTCATGTTGGAAATAACTGCGCCTGGTGGAAGTGCCATATTTATTTCTTATACTTATTATATATATATATATCAAGCACCAATATATATAAACCACAAAAATAAAAAAATGGCAGTAAAGGTGACGATTGTGGCGGCCATAGATGACTCCTCCATGGGTATCGGAAAGGGGGGTCAATTGCCGTGGAAAACCCCGATTTCTAGTGATATGATGCACTTCAAGACACTTACAATTGGAAAACGGCATAACGCCGTCATCATGGGTCGCAAGACGTGGGAATCTATCCCCAAGCGATTCCGCCCACTCAAAGATCGACTCAACGTCATTGTGTCCTCGAATCCGCGTGTAGCATTACCAGACTTGGATCCCCATGTTCTGGCCTTTTGCTCCTTCTCAGATGCAGTGGATACCGTATCACGACTATCTACCATTGATGATATATTTATCATTGGAGGAGGCCAAATCTACGAGCAGGCAGTGGTACATCCCAAGTGTACTTGTATCGAACTTACACGAGTCACTGGTGGTATCGACTACAACAACGTACAGTGTGACATATTTTTCCCCAGGCTCGACTCTACCACATGGGTGCTCCAGTCAATGTCTGATTCAATAACAGACGAAAAAAGTGGAGCTACATTGACATTTTGCAAGTACACACGCAATGTGGCTAAAGATGGTAATGGTGGTAACAACAACAACAACGCCGAAGAACAACAATACCTACAGCTCATCAAACACATTATCGACCATGGTACTCCATGTGACGACCGTACAGGCACATGGACTCTGTCTGTGTTTGGCGCGCAGATGCGTTTCTCACTGCGGGGCGGTGTGCTTCCATTGCTAACTACCAAACGTGTGTTCTGGCGAGGCGTGGTTGAGGAGCTGCTGTGGTTTATAAAAGGATGTACGGATGCGAAGGAACTGGCTAGTAAGGGGGTTCATATTTGGGATGCGAATGGATCTCGCGAGTTCCTTGATAAGCTTGGATATCTACAACGCGAAGAGGGGGATCTGGGACCCGTGTATGGATTCCAGTGGCGGCACTTTGGTGCCGAGTACGTGGACCATAAGACAAATTACCATGGAAAAGGATTGGATCAACTTGTACAGTGCATTGCATCTATTAAAACCAACCCAAACGATCGACGCATCATCATGACGGCGTGGAATCCATGTGACCTTGCCAAGGTGGCCCTTCCTCCGTGTCATACCATGTGTCAGTTCTACGTCGCAAAGGGCGAGCTATCGTGTCAGATGTACCAACGCAGTGCTGACATGGGTCTTGGTGTACCCTTTAATATTGCCTCATATGCACTCCTGACCCATTTGATGGCTCATGTATGTGGACTGGAAGCCGGAGACTTTGTACATACCATTGGTGATGCACACGT
>DATHYR010000497.1:0-1537 GCA_035458985.1 Pseudomonadales bacterium | reverse complement strand
AACCGCTCTTGAATGTGGTCACAGAGCCATCGAGAGGATTAGGTTGGCCACAGTGAACGTCTGCAACGGTATTACCCGTTCGTTTAAAAGTGCCATTACCATTATCGATAGCGCGCTGGTAACGTCCAGCCCCTGAGCCTGAATCCCACAAGTTGTCTGATGCAACGGTCGAATCACCGTCACTACGCTTAACCAACCAATCAAAATCACCACGGTAATTACCGTCTTGCTTGTAATAGGTCACAAAGGTAGAAAAATGGCCACGATCAAAGCTCGTGCCAAACGCACCATTTAACGTTGCGGCGGTATTCGATGCATCACGGTACTCTGCACCAAATTCCAAACCTTCAAAATTGTTCCGCGTAATAATATTGACCACGCCACCGACCGCTTCAGAACCATAGGTTGCTGAGGCGCCGTCTTTCAAAACCTCAATGTTTTGAATCATATTGGTGGGAAATTGGTTCACGTCAGTAAAGTAGAAGCCTTGATCACTCGCTACAGGAGATAAACCTGCACGGCGGCCATTCACTAGCGTTAATGTACCGCCAAAGCCCAAACCACGAAGGCTGAACTGAGATGTACCCTGTCTAAGACTTTGGCTGGCACTTAGCTCAGAACCTGCGTTAGCTGGCATCACGCGTAAAAGATCTTGGACCTGGCCAGCACCCGCTGACTGGATAGCTTCCATACCCATTGTTTGAATAGGCGAAGGTGTGTCTAAATCGCGGTTGCGACGAATATTTGAACCTGTTACGACCACTTCTTCCAACACAGCGGAAGGTTGCGCGTAACTGGCAACGGGCGCCATCCCTGAAGCAAGCAACACCGCCATTGCGATTCTGCTCTTAGTAAAACCTTGCTTGATTGTATTGACAGTCATTTATTATCCCCTTTATGTCACTGTTTACAGGCCCGTTCGAGGTATCAGCTGATGACCCTATTTAGCCCTATGATTCGATTCTAGCCACACGAACCTTTCAGCAACCTTTCTAAGAAGATTATTTCCGACTGTGCACCGTTAAAGTCGCACACCGTAACGTTCAAAAATCCAATCCATGATCCACTGCCGGTACTTGTCAGGCAATGGCGCGCGCGCTTCTAAAAGCGCGTCGGCCTCAGCCCCACTCAACATGTAGAGATCCCCCTGCATGTCTTTCACCTGTGATTTAAAGTCAGGATCCTCGAGCATGTGACGAATAGCGTCGTTGTACACATCAACGATGGTTTGGGGTGTTTTTTTGGGTAACACTAAGATCTTGAGTGAACCATAACTAGCCCGATACAGTGCTAACAATGCCTCCCATGCCTCACCCTGTGGCGCCACGCCATAGATATGACGATAAACATCTTCCACATTGGGCAAATCTGGAAACATAGGGTCACGTATATAATTCATCTGTTGATCAAAGGCGCCCATGGTGAATAAAGGTATCGCTTTCCCTGCGAGTTCGTCGGGCTTAACGTGAGTCATATAACTGACCGTTGTTTGAGCATCAATATTCGCTTCGCCTCTGAGAAAAATATTGCGTGCAGG
>DATHYR010000496.1:0-2127 GCA_035458985.1 Pseudomonadales bacterium | reverse complement strand
GGTATCAGCTGAAGTCACTGAAGCTGGTGATTTAATTGTGACTTCTATCGTCGGTGATGACTTGAGTTTTGAGGTTTCCGGCGGCGTTGGTAATGTCGATATTATTGGTGGTACTGACGTGACGGAGCCCCCTTTAAATCTTAATGCAGCGCTTGCTGCAGACGATAACCAATCCATTGTGGTAGGTGGCATCATTGACGTGGTTGCTGAAGAAGGCTACTCCGTTAAAGGGCTCGATCCAGTGTTCTCAGGTTTGTTTACCGAATTGGCCATTAGAAATGCGGAGCCGTTTACCATTAATGCATTCGACCCTAATGACCCAGCCACTTATAACCATTCAACGTCACTGAGTATCTTTGATAGTTTGGGCGAGTCACATGTGATGACACAATATTTCGTTAAACAGGAGTTTGATCCAAACGACCCCACTAAAAACGAAGCAAATGTCTGGAAAATGTATGTTTTGATCGATGATGCCGATGTAGGAGATCCTGATACATCATTACCTCCGCCAGAAAATACCTTACCTACACGTGCCGAATTTACCCTTCGCTTTAATCCTGATGGAACACTCGACACCGAGTCATCATCAGAGTTATTGATTTCAAACTGGACACCTCTGAACGCAGAAGGTGATCAATCGGGCGCGATGGGTCCATTAAATAGACTTGAAGGCGGTAAGATTCCGGTTGAGGATCCAGCAACAAGCTCAAATTTTGAAATAGACATGGGGAATACCACCCAATTTTCAAGTGCTTTCGCGGTAAACAGTGTTGATCAAAATGGTTTCACAACTGGCTTGTTAACGGGCATCGATATCGACGACGGCGGTGTTATTTATGCCCGATTTACCAACGGTGAATCAGTAGCGCTCTCTAAACTAGCCTTGGCCAACTTTGAAAACCCCCAAGGTTTGCAGCCCTTAGGTGATTCGGTTTGGGCTGAAAACTTTGAATCTGGTGAGGCGCTTATTGCAAGTGCGGGTACGGGTTCTCTTGGTCTTGTCCAGGCGGGAGCGCTCGAAGAATCGAACGTTGATCTTTCCGAGCAGCTGGTGAACTTAATTGTTGCCCAGCGTAACTTCCAGGCCAATGCGAAAACCATCGAAACGGCTAACCAGATCACCCAGACCATTATCAATCTCCGTTAATCCTAACGGCTGATCACCTCTGCATCGAGGGCGGCAATACCCTGCCGCTCTCGGTGCTCCCTCTTTAGATAAGTAACTGTCATAGTTTGAAATTTTATTATTAATGCCACCCTTGGCATTGTCTTTGCAAAGAACTCCATAGAGCATTTTTTTGACGCGCGAGTGGCGTCTAGCGAGGCACTATGGATAAAGCACTTTACATCGCCATGACCGGCGCCAAGCACAACATGATGGCCCAGGCGGTCAACGCCAATAACTTGGCGAACGCAAGCACATCGGGTTTCAAAGAAGATCTGGCGGTAGCGCGCGCGATTAATGTGCCCGCGGCCAGTGCACACGACAGCCGTTCCTACGCCATCACCCAAACACCAGCCACGGATTTTTCCGCTGGGCCGTTGATGCAAACCGGTCGCGATCTTGATATTGCCATTGATGGTGACGCGTGGTTGGCCGTGTTGGATGAAGGCGGCCAAGAAGTCTATACCCGCAGTGCAAGTCTCATTGTTGACGCCAATGGCCAATTGTTAACTGATAAAGGTCAGCAAGTGGTCGGTAATGGTGGTCCCATTGCGGTACCGCCTTACGAAAGTATTTTGATTGGGGTTGATGGCAGTATCACCGTGCGTGGTATGGGGCAAGGGCCTGAGGTGTTAGTTACCTTGGACCGATTAAAACTCGTGACCCCTGAAGAAGGCTCGCTCATTAAAAATGCCAATGGCGACATTACCCTACGTGAAGGCGAGGTCGCCAATGTGGATGCTGGCGCTAGGATTGTTTCCGGGTTCGTCGAAGGCAGTAATGTCGACACCATCAAAGCCATGGTCGAGATGCTAAGCCTAGCCAGGCAATACGAAGCTCAAGTTAAAGTCATGCAGACCGTCGGTGAAAGCGTCGATGCGTCAAGCCGTCTAATGCAATTGTAAGCGAGGTAGTTATCATGCACGCCGCATTATGGATCAGTAAAACAGGGTTGAGTG
>DATHYR010000495.1:0-2434 GCA_035458985.1 Pseudomonadales bacterium | reverse complement strand
ATTAGCATCATCATAAGCAAATGTCAGCCAACTGGGCAGTTCAGTATCGTTGCCATTGCTGTCTAGCAAGTAGGCAGTCAATTCAAGCGCATCACCGTCGCCATCGCTAAAACTAGATACGTTGATGTCTTTAGTCACTTCCGCTGCACCGCTGATGGTCCAGTCGCTTATCACATTTCCAGTAGGCGCATCATTGGCGTTGAGCACCCATAATTTAAAGGTATTAGATACACTGTCGCCATTGGCCGTGCCCGTAATCGTAATCGTGTAAGGACCAGGCACAGCACCTGCCGGCGGGTTTCCGCTGAAGGTCTGCGTGGCCGCATTAAAACTCAACCAAGAAGAAATACCTGCAGGGATTGTTGCGCTGTAAGTGAAGGTATCACCATTCGGATCGCTAAACGTGCCAGCGGGAATAGCAAAGGACTTATTACCAGCACCACTCAAGGTAATATCAGCCATTGGATTGGCGACTTGTGGCTTGGTCGGCGTTTCGCTAAATGTTAGGTCAAAGGTATCTGTAGCTGGAGTGTTACGACCATCGGTGGCACTCACTTTGATACTTATACTTTGGCCGTTAGCAATACCCGCATCGGCTGGGTTGCCACTAAACGTGCGCGTGCTGGCATCAAAACTCAACCATGAAGGAAGCGCCGAGTCATCCGCCAAAGTGGCCGACCATGTCAACACATCAAAATCTGGGTCCGTGAAGGTTGAGGCAGAGAGGCTGAAACTCTGCTCACCGGTCACATTCCACTCTTGATCGTTAATCTCTGCAGATAACACAGGAGGAGATGACACCATGGCCACCAAGGTGCCTTGGACATCTTGCTGGGTATTACCATCGCTCAAAGTCACCGTTAAGCGACCCGCGGTTTGGGTATTATCTTTTATAAATTTGAGCTTGCCATCAATGACATCTTGCGGGGTAAACGTGTCACGGGCGTTGGGGTTAGCTTCGTTGTATACCCCGAGCTCTTCACCCTCATCCACTACGTTGTCTCCGTCGACATCAAGGTAGAAAGTGCCGCCCGCGGTATTGGCATTGACGGTGTAAGCCAATGTTTCTGGTCCGGGTTGCCCAACATCCGTACCTAACAAATTTTCGGTAGTAATTGTGACACTTGCACCCTTCGCTATATAGAAGGCGCGCACTACCAATGAGGGCCCAACTTCAACAACATCCGTCAATGTCACCGTGACATCTTGCTCATAGCTCAAGCCACCCGCATCGGTGACTTTTACGCGCAGGGTTTGGTTTGGCGTAGATTCGAAGTCAAGCAGTGCACCTTGCGCCACACTGATCGTGCCATCTAAAGCCACCACAAAATTGGGGTTCGAGACACGGCCGAAGCGCAGGGTATCGCCGCTATTGGGATCCGTGGCCACCAACTTACCTACCACCGTTCCTTCATTGGCCCCTTCGGCCACGCTGCCACCCGACTGCCACGCCACCGCGGTGGGCGCATCGTTAGTATCGGTCACATCAATCGTCACAGTTTGGCTAACAGACGACACCTCACCATCGCTCACCGTAAAGGTAAAACTGGCGTATTCGCTGCCGAAGGCATCGGCGGTGGGTGTGTAGGTTAGCTTACCTGCGGCGATATCAGCCGCGCTAACAATGGCGCCGGCGCTGACCTCTGTACCATCGAGTTTAAGAGCACCTGCGCTAGGCATAGTGAGAATGCTAATACCGTCTAACGTATCGCCAGTGTCGATATCGTTAAAGGCAAAATCCGCTACTTTGAAGATATAGGACGTATCTTCATTCATTGTAAAACGAAGATCGGCCGACGTGGGCTGGTCATTCGTCGGGGTAATGGTGATCGTCGCACTGTCTACTGTGCGGCTTAACGTGGTATTGCCACCCACACCGTAAGGGTCAAACGTACCACCCACGGTGCCAGTCGTTTGATCCCAGGCTCTAAAATCGATACTCGATGAACCGTTGTAGTCGGCGTTAGGTACAAAACGCAAGCTAGCATTGGCGTCTAACAAGAGCGCCGAGCTACCTAGGTTAACCACCCCACCCGTAGTCGTTGAAATGTTGGCCCACGCCCCGTTAGCCAATTTATATTGCCAAACCCCATAGGTGTTGTTGATGCTGGTTACTGCAATGGCTTTCGCTACGGTGCCGTCTACGTCAGTAATGCTATCCGCCAACAACAAATCCGCTACCAGCGTACCGCTATTGGCAGCCTCAGTCACATCTTCCACAATGCTGGCCAAAGCATAATCGCCAGCCACTAAAACAGGCGCATCGTTCACGGCGGCAATGCTGATCGATACTGTGGCACTATTCAGCGTGTTCAAGAAGCCATCGGTAGAGGTGTAACTAAAGCTATCGCTGCCATGGTTATTGGCCGCGGGTTTGTAAATCACATTAGCCAGATCACCCACACTCAATACCGCGCCATGGTTAAGTGTGGTG
>DATHYR010000494.1:0-1626 GCA_035458985.1 Pseudomonadales bacterium | reverse complement strand
GAACAATGGCATCGCCTATAAAACTATCGTTTTTGCTAGGTGTGCTGGTGCTGGCATGGCGCTATGATTCGCCTATGTTTGATGCTATGTTAAAATCCACTGTACGCGCCCCGGTAGGGGCGCTGGGAGCTGCTATGCTGCATTCTAAGGTTTCGTCAATTTTTGTGATGGTCTCGGGTGAGTGTGTCGCGTGGCAGGTCAAGACGCGCGATCCTGCATCTTGGATTCGCGCTTGCGAATTGGGCAGGGTAATTAACGTTATGCGAAAGCTCGGGCATGACGATATCAGCGTTTTCGCGCTGGATCAGGACAAGCGTGAAGTCACCGCCGACTGGTATCTTGACAAAAACGGTGCTTTGGCATTCGTTGGCAAGGAGATTGCATAATCATGGCGCGCAAGAAAATTGCCGAACAAGCTCGCGATTATGCCGTTTTCTTGGCATACAATTTCACATGTGTGTCATGCGGTGAACATGCCGTCAATATTGATGACGATTCAGCGCTGCCGACGTATGATGATTGCATGGAAGCGTTATTAGAGGTCGACCACATCGACCCGCGCAAGAATGGCGGTGACAATGCTCTTGACAATCTTGCTTGCCGTTGTCACTTCTGCAACAACAAGAAAAATGGTACACTTAATGTACCATATTTCGCGCCTCGTTTCCCAGAAACGAACAAGGTAACTATCTTGCGCAATCGTCGCGCATGGGTCGCATTCATCAAAGCTCTTCGCGTACTCAACAAACAGGATGCAAAGTAACATGACACTTTCAGATACGGCAATTCAATTGATCGCTCAAGTCATGCGTGAGCGTGGCGGTATGGTCGACCTACTCGACGAGATACTTGTCGATCTGTTTGTCGCGGCAGAGACCGTGGAAGAAACCGCATTCGTCAACAAAATTGTCGCACGCTACACTGAGGAAAATGCATAATGCGCAACTATCTTACCGCTGACCCCGCTGTTCGCGCTACTAGCAAGATTGCGGAGCATCTTGCACGAAAGGCAAAAGGGCGTCGCAATATTGCGAACGAACTGCTGGCTTGTAGAGATTCCGGCGAATTCTGGCAGATGTGCTACTTGTTTGACCGAGAAGAGGAACGCGAGCTATTGTACAGGTAACTTGCCGAAGGGCGATTCGTCAGGTCGCCTGACGGCGCCGAAAAACCATGCAAGATGCGTGCCAAGTGTGCCGCACGCGTATTCGTCAGGTTGCCTGATCGTCAGGAGACGGAATTGTCAAGGCGGTTGATTGTCAAGGCGCTTGATCGTCAAGGCGCTTGATCGTCAAGAGATCGAACTGTCAAGAGATTGAACTGTCAAGTATATAAGTTAAGTTTCTATTCTATCAAGTAAATTACCAATGACCCCTAGGGGCAATTGTCAAGTAATAGTGTCAAGTCTATTTTTGATTGGCGCTTCGCGCCCAATGTGACGTGCAAAATCAAGTGAAAAAATTTCACTTGAAAAAATGCAAAAAGGCGTGGTATAATAATAGTCTGGAATAGGAAAGTAAATGAAACACAATCCTTTACAAAATCGCTTAGCATTGCGGCGCTTGCAAAAACGATTGAAGAATGATAGAGTAAATTCTCCAAAACAGGAAAATGCAAAATGCAAAT
>DATHYR010000493.1:0-1065 GCA_035458985.1 Pseudomonadales bacterium | reverse complement strand
GGGGTAATGGAGCGTGATTCGAAGAAGATGCGCGGCCAGCGGCCCTTCGTCTTCAGCAATCTTAAAAGCGGAGAGGGCCTGCAAACCATTATCGATTTTATTATCGATCAGGGAATGCTGGAGCAACGTCAGCTTAAACGGGGGTAACACCTCGCGACTATTACGACCAGACTTGCTCTCTGGCGGAGTCCGCCTGACTGCCAATTTCAACCTAGCAATCAGGCGGACCGCCTCCAATGTCTCAATCTACAGGCAGCCCATCCACAATCTACATAAACTATCTACTTACCGATTACAGTTGGCATGGATTTAGGGCGCCAGTAGCGAGCTAAAACCCATTTTTCAATCTCGACCAAAACCAACACCGACGATGCGACCAGAATGATCCGTATCCAGGTTGCAGCATCCAATGCTGTCGTCCCAAATAGACCCTGCATCGGCGCCGCATAGGTAAACAGCATCTGGAAAAACAACATCACAGCGATGGCATAAAGCAGGTAACGATTACCAAATACTCCTGAAATGGTCAACGATGGGGCCAGCAGATAGCGCACACTAATAATATAAAACAGTTCAAACATAACCAGTGTATTCACCGCTACGGTTCGGGCCAATTCGATCGTTGCACCCTGCTCTCGTTCCCACAAAAACAAACCGAAGGTACCTGTGACTAAGATCAGTGATACAAAAACGATTCGCCAGATCAAAAAACCAGACAATATCGCTTCCTGCGGGTCTCGTGGCGGACGTTGCATGGTATTTTTTTCTGCGGGTTCAAACGCCAGGGTCAAGGCCAGAGTCACAGCGGTGATCATATTGACCCATAGTATTTGCGCTGCGGTGATCGGCAGCATCCGCCCCATTGCGATGGCTGCAACGATAGTCAGAGCTTCACCGCCATTGGTGGGCAGTACGAATAGAATCGACTTTTTCAGATTGTCATAAACCGTTCGCCCTTCGGCCACAGCCTCGGCGATGGTAGCAAAATTATCATCAGCCAATACCATCTCAGCAGACTCTTTGGCGACCTCGGTGCCATTGATTCCCATAGCGATCCCGACATCC
>DATHYR010000492.1:0-1108 GCA_035458985.1 Pseudomonadales bacterium | reverse complement strand
GTTTGCCAAGAAAGTAGGCATTCGACCTGATGTGGCTGCAGAGTTTACGCAGTCCAACGTGAAAGGGAAATCGTATGCAAAACTTCCTGAACGACTTAAAGATGGCGGTCCGAGCCTGGCGATTGGCCGTGGTGAAAAGCTTCCGGCAGATCAAGGCGCGGGTCTTACCGCCAAGGGCAGAGCGAAGTACAACCGAGAAACAGGATCAAACTTGAAGGCGCCACAGCCCCAAGGAGGACCAAGGCGTGACTCATTTTGTGCTCGTATGGGTCCTGTAGCAAGAAAATCAGAGCGCGGGTCTCGTGCCCGAGCATCAATGAAACGCTGGAATTGTCCGGGCTGGTGAAATGTCCTATTCCGATACTTATGGCCAGGTTTTTAATGTCCAAACGCTGATTGACCACGCGGCAAGGCGCTGTGGCAAGCTTGCTGAAGAGCTAACCAGCGAGCAATTGCTGACGGCCAGAGAGTCCTTGGGCTTTGTGCTGACCAATCTGATCAACATTGGCATTCAATACTGGGCTGTCAAGAAGGAAGTGATTGGCCTAACGCCAGAAAAGTACATTTACACCTTGCCAGTGGGTGCTAATGACGCCCTGAATGTGCTTTATAGGACCATGACACGGCCTTCGGGAAGCTATTCAAGCAGTGCTGGTGGCAATGCAGCCTACGCCGGGGATGATGATGTTGATACCTACTGCCTGCAAACAAGCACGAATGGCAATATTGCGATCAATTTTGGCACCAGCAACCCGATTTATGCTGGGTCAATCGGCCTGCTCCCCTATGTTTCTGGTGGTGGAAGTGCCACATGGACTCTCACCCTTGAGTATTCGACCGATGGATCAACTTGGAACACCTTGTATGACATCGGATCAGTGGTTGTTACTGACAAACAGTGGGTCTGGTATGACATCGACCCCGGTCAGAGCGTCCAATACTACCGAGTAAGGGCCTCTGGCGGCACGACACTGGCTTTGCGTGAGTTTTATGTGGGCAATAACTCGCGTGAAATCCAAATGGCAAGGCTTAATCGTGATGATTACACCAATTTGCCCAACAAAAACTTCACGGCCAATCAGCCTTACCAGTTTTGGTTCAATCGGAC
>DATHYR010000491.1:0-1008 GCA_035458985.1 Pseudomonadales bacterium | reverse complement strand
GGCATTCGGCCTTGACCCGGAAGGCTCACCGACCAAAACAGCATCGGTCAACTCGCTAATGCTCATGACCAGATTGTGCGCCGCTGAAAACGTATTTCTACCAATCAATACGAACAATTTGCCCTTGGGTCTTAGTGCTTTGAACAATACTGTCGTTGCCACCATAGGTGCGTTTAGAGAACCGTCGCCACCACTATTGTGACGTAGATCCAATACCATGTCGGCAACTTCACCTTCGATGATGAGTTGTTGAATTTGCTCGCTGAACTGTTTTAGTGACTGTGACTCTTTGTCTGCCACATCATTGAACTGAACATACAACAGCTGCTTTGGCAGCTTTTTAAACCAGTAATTGTCGTTATTGTTGCGCAAGTAAAGTGGTGAATCCCCTGTAATCAATCCGGGTAGTTTGGGAAACCCGGCAAAAGACATGGGCTTGATCTCTGGGCTGACTATATGACGAGCGCCGCGGCTATCGCTCAAGGTCAAACTCACTGCATCAGCCTTATCGACGATACCCAACCCTTCGAGCACAGATGGCAAGCCAATGTAGTATGGAGCAAGCCAGCGCTGCTGCATTTCGTTGTCTCTCGGATTGACAGTTTTGATCAACTCCAGCGCTTTCAGTGTCGACATATCGCCAACCTGTTCAACCCTGTGACCAATCCATTGGCGATAGGGCTCACTGGCGTTAACCACATACAAACCGTCCGAAAACCAGTAGAACTGCATTGGTAACTGGTTAAACGAGCCTTTTTCACCAAAGGCTGGGACAATAAAGTTATGGCCATTACCCAACGTGCCCAACAGCTGCATAAAGGCAAAAACGACTTGTTTGTCAGACATCTCAGGGATGCGGCGGTTTATGTCATTCACCTTTTGCTCAAACGCCTCAGCGCTTGTCGCATGGTAGGGGTGAACGTGCAATCGTTTTATCTCACCCGCCAGATAGTGTAAGTCGTAGCGCCAGCCCTCATCGCGACTCAGTTCGTTTGGCAAATATGAACC
>DATHYR010000490.1:0-1106 GCA_035458985.1 Pseudomonadales bacterium | reverse complement strand
ATCGCGCACGTTGACCACGGTAAAACCACCCTGGTTGACAAATTACTGCAACAGTCCGGCACTTTTGATGCCCGCGCCAAACTGCAGGAACGTGTAATGGACTCTAACGCGCAGGAATCCGAGCGCGGTATTACTATTTTGGCAAAAAATACCTCAGTACGCTGGAACGGCTACCACATCAACATTCTGGACACACCAGGCCACGCCGATTTCGGTGGTGAGGTTGAGCGTGTTCTGTCGATGGCAGACTCGGTATTATTGCTGGTTGACGCTGTAGAAGGTCCGATGCCACAAACGCGTTTTGTGACACAAAAAGCTTTCGCCCACGGTTTAAAACCAATTGTGGTGGTGAACAAAATTGACCGCCCGGGTGCACGTCCGGATTGGGTTATCGATCAGGTATTTGACCTGTTTGACAATCTGGGTGCCACAGATGAACAGCTGGATTTCCCAATCGTTTACGCATCAGCCATCAATGGCTGGGCGACTTTAGATTACAACGAGCCGAAGGACAACATTGACGATCTGTTCGCTGCGATTGTTGAGCATGTAGCTCCACCAAAAGTGGAACTGGATGGTGACACCCAGCTGCAGGTTTCTCAGCTTGATTATTCAAGCTACCTTGGCATCATCGGTATCGGCCGCATTAAACGTGGCTCATTAAAACCGAACCAGCAAGTGACCATTTTGGGTGCTGATGGCAGCAAGCGTAACGGTAAAGTGGGTCAGGTATTCAGTTATTTAGGTTTAGAGCGTATCGACACGCCGGAAGCTACTGCTGGCGACATCGTTGCGTTTACCGGTTTGGGTGACCTGAAAATTTCTGACACTATCTGTGCTCCAACCACACTGGAAGCTTTACCAGCCTTACAGGTTGATGAGCCAACAGTAACCATGACATTCCAGGTCAACACGTCACCATTTGCCGGTAAAGAAGGCAAGTTTGTAACGTCACGTCAGATCCTTGAGCGTTTAACGCACGAACTGAAACACAACGTTGCGCTGCGTGTTGAAGAAACTGAAGACGGTGACAAGTTTAAAGTGTCTGGCCGTGGTGAATTGCACTTAGGTGTATTAATCGAAAATATGCGCCGTGAAGGTTTTGA
>DATHYR010000489.1:0-1027 GCA_035458985.1 Pseudomonadales bacterium | reverse complement strand
AATTAGCACTGATTCGTTAAAAAACCGGCACTTAGATGCTGGTTTTTTTATGCCTGTTCTGAGCTGAGTGGTGCCTTTCTGCGAGTGAAATGTGTGTCTAGCCACCACGACGCATCTACTTTCTTCGCTAGGCTTGTCCGTCCTATTATGAGCGCCGTTGTCAAGGTCGCTTAATCAGTGCCTAAGCGTCAACTTATCTCATGACGGGACAGGCACATAAAGTAAAAAAGCCACTTTGAAAGTGGCTTTTTGTGCAATGCGGCAATCACTCGTGTTATTGCACTAGGGTATCCAATACTAAGGTCGTGGTGTCGCCGACATTCACACTGCTGATTTTACCCTGTAAATCGCCAGACTGTGGCTTAACCGACCCATGCTTAGATAGCACGGCAATAATTTCAACTTGTTTAGCGGAACTTAACTTCGTGCCGCCGCCCATGTTGGTGCTGTCGTCGAGCACTATGCTCGCCGGTAACGACTTTGCACTGACTTTCGTTGCCGCTAAAGGTACTTTGGGTCCTTCAGTCGCGCGGGCAAAGATAAATAGCATATCTGCAGGGCCGACATTCGCTAATAGCTCAGGTGCAATAGAGACTTCAACCGTAACCGTTTTAGCTTGAGTGGCGGCTTGCTTGTGGGTCTGGTCATTTGGCATTTCGCCCGTCTCAGATTGCATTCTTAATTGTGCAGATTCAATTGCATTCATTAAGGCGACTCGATCGACGTCAGTGCGTTCGCTATCAAGAATACTTTGCCATGCATCTACCGCCTTTTTGAAATCGGCGTTGAAGAAGGCATCCATACCAACCAACAGTAAGGTTGAAGGATCTTGTGCATCGAGTGCGAGCGCCTCATCGATTAGCGCTTGGATTTGCGGTGTCATTTGCTGACCGGCTTTATAGTAGAGTGCGGTCGCTTTCGGGCCGATGAGCTCTGCGTGATTACCCACTAACGCAATGACCTTATCGAATGCCGTTACGGCTTCATCAAATCGATTGGCGGAAATATAAGCATGACCTAGGCTAAA
>DATHYR010000488.1:0-1197 GCA_035458985.1 Pseudomonadales bacterium | reverse complement strand
ATGCGTCCAAGCACTTCGCGGACACCTTCAAATTGGAGGACGTTTTAGGCCTCAATGAAATCGAACAGGCGGCTTCAACCGGGTTGTTTATGTTGACCTTGAAGACCATCTACCATTTGGAGCCGGCGGACATCAATCAGGAGCTTTTTGATAAGTTGTTTGGAGAGGGTGCCGTGAGCAACGAAGCGGAAATGCGTAGCAAAATTGAAGAGGACCTCAAAGGACTATATCAGCGCGATGCGGACACACATTTCTTCAATACGGTGACGGACCATTTGATGAAGACCAAGATGAACATGCCCGAGGCTTTCATGAAGAAGTGGATCACCCAGCAGGGCGAGAAAGCCCCAAGCATGGAAGAAGTGGAAGAGCAATGGCCCAACACCGAAAAGGCTATGCGTTGGCAGCTGATCGAAGGCAAATTGGTTCGCGAGCAGCACTTGCATGTGCACAAAGAAGAACTAGTGGCCCATGCGGTATCCATGGTGAAGAGCCGGATGGCGCAGTTTGGCCAAATGATGGACGACGCCCAAGCGGAGCAGTTAGCCATGAGTGTGTTGCAAAACCGTGAGCAATCCGAGCAACTTTCGGAACAAATATTGCAAGAAAAGATGATGGCCTTCTTTAAGGGCGCCTTCACCCTAAAGACGAGCAAGAGTAACTATGCCGATTTCCTTAAATTGGCTAACCGCAACAAATAATTTTCCGTCATGGATTTAGGTAAAGAATTTCAACGCTATGCGATGCTTGACAAGGGCATCAGCAGCTTGACGATGCAGCATTATGTGGATAGTTCCTTGACGCCCTACATCATTGAGGAGCGTCAACTCAATGTGGCGCAAATGGATGTATTCTCGCGTTTAATGATGGACCGTATCATCTTTTTGGGTACGGGCATCAACGACCAAGTCGCCAACATTGTGCAAGCACAGCTTCTTTTCCTCGAATCGGCGGACAGCAAAAAAGATATCCAGATTTATTTGAATAGCCCTGGTGGGTCCGTATATGCGGGTTTGGGCATTTACGACACGATGCAAGTGGTGAGCCCCGATGTGGCGACGATTTGTACGGGCATGGCAGCCTCTATGGGCGCTGTTTTGATGTGTGCCGGGACCAAGGGCAAGCGTTCCGCTTTGAAGCACTCCCGTGTGATGATTCACCAACCGATGGGTGGCGCGCAAGGCCAAGCCAGCGATA
>DATHYR010000487.1:0-1125 GCA_035458985.1 Pseudomonadales bacterium | reverse complement strand
CATTACTAACATCAAAACGCTTTTCGGAATAATTGGCAAAACCGTCAAGGTGATGCGGATGTAGGTCGCGGGTGTTGGTGTGGCAGGCCACGCACTTGTAGCCATCTCGTCCAAAGACCGCTTTGCGCCAGTCTCTGAATTCCCTACGTTTTCGCCACAGCTTTGACTCATCGGTTCTTAGTTGATCAACAGGGAGACGCGGCTTTGTTTTGCGGGCTTTCAACTCACAAGACCAGCATTTAGTATCTTTTCTTGCGTGGCTTTTGACTACACCGCACTCTTGGCATGTTGGGTTACCACCCTTCCATGTTGGACTATTTTCTTTGCTTTGATTTCTTCCGATCCAAACATTGTTAAGAACGATATGTTTCGGACGAATTACATGATTAGCAGCAATAACCTCGCGACGCACGGTCAGTGGGGCCACAGAAAACATATCCCCGACCTCCTTTAAGCCCTTTCCTCTAATGTACTCTTTCACCATTTCAGCGCAACGGTCAGGGGATGGGCGTGGTCTAGGCATAGGTCACCTCCGCCGTAGTAACTTGGGCGACCCAGCGAATGTTGGTTGCGGCTGCGCCGGTTGCTTCGATTTTGAGCCCGCCGTTGGTGGTGTCGGCACTGAGCGCCAGCGTCCAGCCGGGGGTGTTGTCGATGGCGGTGACGGTGGAGGCCACCAGCGTCGTCGTGCCAGCAGAGCCTTCCCTGCGGATCAGGCCTTCGATCTTCCACGCGGCAGAAGCCGTGCCGCCAGAGGCTTGCTGACGGGCTACAACGGTGCCCGTGAATGCGTAAGCGCTGTTGTTGGGGGGGATGATTTGGTTGGTGGTGCCGGAGGCACTGTTATTAGTGGTAAGTACGGTTGCCGTGGCATCGGTTGTTGCGCAACGAAGAACAAATACACCATTTTGAGCGTCACCAAGAGCGGCGAATTGCCCACTGGCGTATGTGTACTTTCCAATAATTACAGAATTTGCCTGATAACCCAACGCAATTGCATAAGACTGAGATGCTGTTGAAACTCCCCCTATAGCAACAGCACTTTGGGCAGATGCTATGTTAGTGTCTCCAATAGACACGGCATCTGCGCCAGTTGCTTTTGACAAACTACCTATTGCAACAGCA
>DATHYR010000486.1:0-22041 GCA_035458985.1 Pseudomonadales bacterium | reverse complement strand
GGTAGAGAGTGGCACCACGGGCAATTTATGGTGCGCCATTTCCATAAAGTGGTGGAAACAGCGGCCAAATATGGCGTGATGGTCAACGCCCATGAAACCATTAAGGATACCGGTCTTCGCCGGACTTATCCCAATCTAATGACCAGAGAGAGTGTCCGTGGTATGGAATACAATGGAGGGAGCCCTGATACTGGCAATTTGCCCAATCACACCGTGCTATTCCCCTTTACCCGTGGACTCGCTGGTCCAACAGACTTTACCCCAGGCGTGTTTAAGTTTGATTATCAAAAGCATCGTCCCTTTAATCGTGTACCCACCACGCTAGCCAAGCAGCTTGCGCTGTATGTGACCATTTACAGTCCTTTGCAAATGGCCGCCGACCTTCCTGAGCACTACGATGGTCATCCTGCCTTTACCTTCATTGACGATGTTCCTACCGATTGGCAGCATAGCATCGCACTGGATGGTGACGTTGGCGAGTTTATGGTGGTTGCCCGTCAGGATCGTCATAGCAGCGATTGGTATGTGGGGGCTGCCTCCAATGAATTAGCACGCCAGTACACCTTGGTGACCGATTTTTTAGCGCCTGGTGTGCCATATAGAGCAGACATTTATGCCGATGGTGACAATGCCCATTGGCGCGATAATCCCATGGATGTCCAGATTAGTCATCGCGTGATTCGCGGGGGTGATTCGGTTGTCATTGATATGAAACCTGGCGGTGGTGCAGCGATCCGCTTTAGCAAGACCTTAGAGAAATAGTCTATGAAGCGTTTATTATTTATTGTTTTATCGTGTTCACTTTCGCTCTGGGTTGAAGCGCGTCAGTACGTTGGCCATGAGGTGCAAGATAACCGTCTGATGATTCAGGCCGATGACGGTGTACTTGCCGTGTCCTTTTTATCACCCTGGGCCGTTGAAGCGACCTTTACGCCTCATGCTGGTGAGTTACATCGCAGCTACAGTTTGCTACCCGATCTGACGCCGATTTCTGGAGAGTTGGTCGAGAATGAGCAGACGTTGGTTTACTCCCAGCAAGGCATTCAGGCGGCATTGGATAAAAAGTCCATGCTGTTGAGTTATAGCAGTCAGGGCCGTTTTCTCGTTGGCGAGAAGCAATCCATGGCGGTGCAAGAACGACGCGTAGCGATCGATTTTACATTAAGCCAAGGTGAGAAGATCATGGGCGGCGGCCAGCGTGTCCTAGGCATGGATCGGCGAGGCCGCAAGCTCTCCCTCTACAATAAACCGGCCTGGGTAGAAGATGAAACCTTCGAGGCCAATTTCTCGATGCCTGGCTATGTGTCGAGCAATAAATACTTATTGATGATGGACAATGCCGCGAAAGGCACCATGGATATCGGTGCGACCAACACGGAGACACTTAGCTTTGACATGTTAGGTGGCAGAAGTGGTTACTATGTCGTGGCTGCGCCTCATTTTGAAGGTATCGTTGAGAATTTCACAGCCGTTACCGGACGTCAGCCAATGCCACCTCGCTGGGCGTTTGGCTATATCGCTTCGCGTTTTGGTTACCGCAGTGAACAAGAGGTACGCGATACCATTGCCGCCTTTGATGACGCTAGGCTTCCTGTGGATGGCGTTGTGATCGACTTGTACTGGTTTGGCAAAGATATTCAAGGCCACATGGGTAAATTAGACTGGGACTACACGTTTTGGCCAACCCCTATAGATATGATGAGCGACCTCAGTGACAAAGGGGTCAATACCATCTTGATCACTGAACCCTATGTATTAACCACTTCTGATCGGTGGCAGGACGCGGTAGACGCTGATGTCATCGCTAAAAATGAAGCCGGTGATCCCTACACGTTTGATTTTTACTTTGGCAATACCGGTTTACTGGACCTGTTTGATAACAAGGCTAAAGCGTGGTTTTGGAACATTTATAAGCATCATACCGATACGGGTGTCGCGGGTTGGTGGGGTGATTTAGGTGAGCCCGAAGTCCACCCCGATGACATTATTCATGTGGACGGTCGAGGCGATGAAGTCCACAACGCCTATGGACATGAGTGGGCTCAGGGCGTCTATGATAACTGGCGCCAAACGTATCCCGATAGACGCCTATTCCTGTTAATGCGCGCCGGATTTGCTGGTTCACAGCGTTACGGCATGATTCCTTGGACCGGTGACGTGAAGCGTGGTTGGGGTGGCCTTTGGCCACAGGTGGAATTGAACCTACAGATGGGTCTGTTTGGTATGGCTTATCAACATTCAGACCTAGGGGGCTTTGCAACCGACAACTGGGTGCCTGAAGCCTACACCCGCTGGTTGCAGTACGGTGTTTTCCAACCCATTTATCGTCCCCATGGTATTGAGCCTATCGCACCCGAGCCGGTGTTTCACGAGGCGAGTATTCGCGAAAATATTCGCAAATACATTGAGCTCCGTTATCGTCTAATGCCTTACAACTATACCCTGGCACACGAAGCAGAAACGCGAGGTCTACCCTTATTCCGTCCTTTGTTTTTCCAACAGGACAGTATCGATTTGATCGATGTTCGCGACACGTTTATGTGGGGCGATGCCTTGTTAATTTCGCCTGTGACTGCCCCTGGCGTGAGTGAGTGGGCGGTGACGCTGCCCGAGGGGCGTTGGATAAATTTCTGGAATGGCGAGGTCTATCAAGGCGGTGGCCAGCAGGTGGTGCCTGTCGACATTCAAACGCTTCCTATCATGGTTAAGGCGGGTAGTTTTATTCCCATGGTCAACGACGTCATGATTGCTAAACATTACAGTAGTGAAGCGCTCACGGTGCATTACTATCACCACGACAGTATCACCGCGTCAGAAGGTTATATGTACGATGATGATGGTCATACGGCGGGGGCATACGAAAAAGGCGCGTTTGAAAAGTTGCTGTTTAAGTCAGGCTTTAGTTCAGAGCAGGGTTTGGCCATTCAGTTTACTGCCGAGCGCGGTGGTCAACTGGAGCCTGATGGGATAGAGCGAACGCTACGTCAGTGGGTCGGCTTAATGCCAGGTCAGGTCTACGAGGGTATGCCTAAACATCGTTCGATAACGCTAGTGGTTCACAACATCGAAGCGAGTAATCATGTCGTCATTGATGGTGATACTGTTCAGGGCGACTATGATGCAATAACCAAACAACTCAAGGTCAGCTTTGACTGGGATCACGGCCGAAAAATTGTCTTGATCAAATAGCCTCTATTAATAGCACATTGAGGGCCCCATCCTTCGTATTAAGGCGAGGTATGGGGCTTTTTTTATGTGGCGTGTTCCGTTATTTGTGGCGCTTACCGGCATATTTGAATAGCGCCATGGCTTCGATATGGCTTGTCTGTGGGAACATATCGGCAATGCCAGCGTCTTGCAACTGATAGCCCGCTTTCGCTAGCACGGCTGCATCGCGTGCCATGGTAGCGGGATTACATGAAACATAAGCGATACGTTCGATTTTCTTCTTCACGAGTTCACTGATTAGGGCCAATGCACCATCTCTTGGTGGATCTAGAACAACCGCCGCGAAGGGGCGGCGGGCGAGCTGTTTGTTCTCGCCAAATAAATCACGGCACAAAAATTCCACGTCAAGTCCAGCCGCCTCAGCATTCGCTTGGGCCCGTTTAACCATGTCAGCATTGCCTTCGACCCCCACCACGCGATGGCCGCGCTGGGCGAGCGCAAGACTAAAGTTACCTAAACCACAAAAGGCATCCAAGATGTTACCCTCAATGTCTGCCATCCAGTCCACCACCCGTGCGACCATTTGCTCATTCACCGGGCGGTTGGCTTGCATGAAGTCACCGCCTCGGTATTCCATCTTGAGGGTGTTGTTAGCAATGCTGATATGGTGTGGGTCACTTGAGAGCGATTCGTAGCCATCCTCACCAAATTGGAGGCTGACAAGGCACGCCTGCTCATTGGCAAATTGATGGAGCCATCGGAAGTCCTCTGGGCCAGGGTACTCGGTAGTGCGAAGGTGAACCAAGGCTTTGTCAGTGCCATGATGTTCTACCATCGCTAGCTCAATGTGGCCAATGATTTTAGGGTTGGCAAAGTGGGCTACCAGGCGTTGGCAGGCAGCCGGAAGATGCTGCAGGGCAGGTACAAGGACGAGGCAATGATCAATCTCAGCAATGCGATGGCCACTGGCTTCACGAAATCCGACCAAGGGTTTGCCTTTGTTCGGTGTATACACCGATAATCTTGCACGTCTGCGGTAGTGATAGGGCTGGCTCGCCAGTGGCGCCATTACATTGGCCGCTGTAAGACCTGCTTGGCGCTGCAGCATATCCAGTAGGCTGTCTTGTTTGTAGTGCAGCTGACTCGAATGAGCTAGGTGTTGCAATTGGCAGCCACCGCATTGCATGACATAAGGGCAGGTCGGGGCTACTCGCTCAGTGGAGGCGGATTCAACGCTCACTAAAAGGGCGTTATTGTGGCTCGATTTTTGTTGCTGAATATGGGCTTTAACGCGCTCACCGGGGAGGGCGCCGGCAATGAAGCACACCTTACCGCCACTCCGGGAAATACCTTTGCCGTCGTGACTCAGGCTATCGATAGTGTATTCGCGACTTGGTGGCAGACTCATGCGGGTAACCCTACAAAAAAGGCCATTATACCCGCATAAGTTGATCGCTAGCCAAATACCCGCAAAAACTCTTCCACCTTATCGATCATGTCAGGCGAACCGACCAAAAAGGGCACCCGCTGATGCAGTTTGTCGGGCTTGATATCGAGAATACGTTTACCGACACCGGCAATCGCTTTACCGCCCGCTTGTTCCGCCAAAAAGGCGATCGGATTACACTCATACAGTAAACGCAATTTGCCCTGCGGGTAACTGGTGGAGGTGGGGTACATATAGATCCCCCCCTTGATCAGGTTGCGGTGAAAGTCCGATACCAGTGAGCCAATGTAGCGCGAGCTGTAGGGTCGATGCGTGGACGGATCATTTTCTTGGCAATATTTAATGTATTGCTTTACTCCCGCTGGAAACCGTTCATAGCCGCCTTCATTGATGGAATAGATAGTGCCACTGTTGGGCGTGGTCATATTGGGGTGGGACAGATAAAACACGCCGACGGACGGGTCATAGGTGAACCCGTTGACCCCGTTACCGGTGGTGTACACCATCATGGTCGAGGAGCCATAGATGATATAGCCTGCTGCGATCTGGTTACGACCAGGCTGCAGGAAATCTTCCATGGTGACCGCTTCACCGATGGGAGAGATACGTTTGTACACAGAGAAGATCGTGCCGACCGAGACGTTGACATCAATATTCGAGGAACCATCGAGTGGGTCCATCAATACCACGTATTCGGCATTAAGGTTGTGGCCCTCGTCAAAAAAGACGTAGTGGTCTTCCTCTTCGGAGGCGATGCCGCAGGTCACCCCACGCGCGGCGAGGGCGGATTTGAATTTTTCGTTAGCGAATACATCAAGCTTTTGTTGTTCTTCACCTTGTGCGTTGGTATCCCCGGCGGCGCCGGTAATATCAACCAAGCCTGCCTTATTGATTTCGCGATGAACAATTTTTGCGGCGAGACGAAGTGAAGAAAAAAGCGAGGTTAAGGCACCTGTGGCGCCCGGGTATTCCGCCTGACACTCGACAATAAATTCGCCGAGAGTGGTTGGATTTTTCATGAATGGTTTCCTTGTGAGTCATGTGCAGTGACAACTCGCAAGGTAGGCACTTGCCGAGTTGATGTCAACCGACAAGTGCCTATGGCGACTCACAATTATCCGCGTTGTAACGCAGCGATGCGATCTTCCAGTTTAGGGTGGGTCATGAACAATTCGCTCAGGCTCTTGCGACCCCCGTTAATACCAAAGGCTGTCAGCTCGCCCGGCAGTTCCTGCATATTTTGTTGTTCCATCATCAAACGCTGTAAGGCGTTGATCATCGATTGACGGCCCGCGAGGTTCGCGCCGGCGGCGTCCGCGCGGTATTCACGCCAACGTGAGAACCACATGACGATCATAGAGGCCAATATTCCGAGGATGATTTCGGCAAAAATGGTGGCGATGTAGTAGCCAATGCCATGTCCGCGTTCGGTTTTGAAGATGACGCGATCTACTGTATGACCAATGATGCGGGCAAAAAACATCACGAAAGTGTTTACCACCCCCTGCACCAAGCTCAAGGTGATCATGTCACCGTTAGCGACATGGCCAATTTCATGGGCTAGGACCGCACGCACTTCGTCACGACTAAAACGCTGTAACAAGCCCGTGCTGACGGCTACCAGCGCGTCATTTCTATTCCAGCCTGTGGCAAAGGCGTTAGAGCTAGCAGAATTAAAGACGCCGACTTCTGGCATACCAATACCGGCACGCTTAGCAAGTTCAGCGACTGTATCAACCAGCCACTTCTCATCCGCATTGCGGGGTTGGGTAATGATTTGGGTGCCTGTGCTGCGTTTCGCCATCCATTTGGAAATGAACAGTGACACCAGTGAGCCTGCCATACCAAACACGGCACAGAACACTAGCAGGGCGTTTAGGTTAAGATCCACACCGTTGGCTTGCATAATGGAATTAAAGCCAAGCAGATTAAGAGTGACACTGGCGACCATAAGGATTGCCAGGTTAGTGAGTAAGAAAAGACCAATGCGCATCATAGAGTCGTGTTCTCCGTTGTAGACGTATCTATATACGTGCAATATGGCGCCGTGGAGAGCAAATTTAAAGGGCGCTGTACGTAAATTTTTGGAGGCAATGTGAATTTACTTCTGATTTTAGTGGTGTTGTTTGCGGCGTTAGCCGTGGTGGTGAAAATCACGGAAAAAAAAGGCCAGCCACTCGATGTTGAGCAGCAGCAGCGCTACAGCAAAATCATCATGGTGTTGGTTTTCTTGACCTTGTTGGGAGCCATGATTAAACAGTGCAGTTAGTCAGGAGTCTTAGCATCCTCGGGTAACACCTTTTCCAGTTCAAAACCGCAAAAGCGGCAAAAGTTCGCGTCGTGTTCATGCCCGGAACGGCGGCAGGACAAACACTCCCTAAAATCGCGCTGTGCTCGCATGTCGCGATAAATTTCAGCCGATATAATCCCGGTGGGTACGGCAATAATGGCGTAACCGGTCATCATCACCATGGCGGCCAACGCCTGACCAAGGACACTTTGAGGTGCGATATCCCCATAACCCACGGTCGTGATTGTCACGATGGCCCAATAAATTGATTTAGGAATGCTGGTGAATCCGTTGTGAGGCGCCTCCAGCAAATACATCACAGTGCCAAAGATACATGTGCAGGTAAACACCATCATGAAAAAGATAAAAATCTTGCGCCCAGAGGCACGCATGGCTCTCAATAAGACGCTGGCTTCATTGAGGTAGCGCATTAATTTAAGCACTCTAAAGATCCTTAAAACACGCAGCACGCGAATGACCATCAGGTAATTTAATGACGGCTCGAACAAGGATAAATAAGTGGGAAGAATCGCCAACAGATCAATAATGCCAAAAAAACTTCGCATATAGCGGGTGGGGTGCGGCGAGGAGTAAATGCGCAGTGCGTACTCGATGCTAAAAATGATGGTAAAGAACCACTCCACTTGGAATAATTGGCGATGGTAGCGTTGAGAGAAGCCTTCCACAGAGTCGAGCATAATGGCAATAACGCTTGCCACAATTGTGATGATGAGCATCACATCGAACGCTTTGCCTGCCGGTGTGCTCGTTCCGAAGATAATTTCTCGAATACGAAGTCTTATAGGGCTGTCTTGTTGCTTGTCATCCATGCGGCTTTCCTTTGAGAGTACCTTAAAAATAATCCTCACAGGCACATATGACAAGGCCTGACCTAGTGCTATCTGTGATTATGGATATACTTAAGGCAATGTTTGGCGAGGAAATACCATGAGCCTATTTGATACACGTCGCGACAAAACCCATATGCCCACTGCGCAGGAAGCCTTGCCCGGGCGTTCTCAACCCCTCGTGGTGGAGAAAGTCCACTACGTTAATGGGCGAAGTATTGTCCCGCCTTTTGAACAAGGCCTTCAGGTGGCCATGTTTGGCTTGGGATGTTTTTGGGGGGCAGAGCGCCTGTTTTGGAAGCAGCATGGCGTTCACGTCACTGCGGTGGGGTATTCTGGCGGTATTACGCCCAATCCGACCTATGAAGAAGTGTGCAGCGGCCTCACTGGCCACACCGAAGTGGTACTGGTGGTATTCAACCCCGCTGATGTCAGTTACGACGCGTTGGTCGGACTATTTTTTGAGTCTCATGACCCCACTCAAGGCATGCGCCAGGGGAATGATCTGGGCACGCAATACCGCTCCGCTATCTACACTTATAGTGACGCGCAGTTTGAAACGGCCAAAGATGTTCAGCTGCAATATGCAGAGCAACTGGCTAAAGCGGGATTTGGTAAAATCACCACCGAGATTAAACCCGCCAATGATTTCTTTTATGCGGAAACCTACCACCAGCAGTATTTGGCAAAAAATCCCAACGGCTATTGTGGCATTGGCGGCACTGGCGTGAGTTGTCCCATCGGGCTTTTTAGCTGATATGTCCTGTCACCCGTGCACGGTTAGCACCGGGTACGGGTTTTTCTCGGCGGGCATCAGCGCGCCGTTTAAGTTCAGCATCGACCACATTTTTCGCCGCGATAATAAAACCCACCACCAAGAAAGCCCCTGGCGGAAGGATGGCCACCAGAAATCCGGGGTAATCATCAGACAGCACAATTTTCCAGTTAGCTGCGCCTTCTCCAAATAGAAGTGACATGTTGTCAAATAACGTGGCACTGCCAATCACTTCACGGATCGCCCCAATCAGCACCAAAACCAGTCCAAAGCCGAGCCCCATGATAAAACCATCATAAGCGGCGGGTAGTACCGGGTTTTTGCAAGCAAAGGCATCAGCGCGACCTAGAATGGAGCAGTTGGTAACAATCAGTGGAATAAAAATGCCTAAAATTTGGTAGAGCTCAAACGCATACGCTTTCATCAGCAACTCGATGCAGGCCGTGAATGAGGCAATGATCATGACGAACGCGGGTAGGCGAATGGCGTCTGTCACAAAATGGCGAATCAGTGACACAGAGATATTCGATAGGGTCAGGACAAATATGGTGGCGAGGCCTAATCCTAGGGCATTGACCACTGAGCCCGTGACCGCGAGTAGAGGGCAAAGACCTAATAACTGCACCAGTGCAGGATTATTTTTCCACAATCCATTGAGGGTCAGTTCCTGGTAACTTGGGCTGCTCATTAAGGCGACTCCGGGGTAGTAGCGAGAAGCGTGTCGCGATGATTGTCAAAATATACGAGGGCGCGTTTTACTGCCCCCGTTACGGCGCGCGGTGTAATAGTGGCGCCGGTGAAACTATCGAATACCCCGCCATCTTTTTTTACTAACCACTGCTCGGTATTAGGCGTGGTAAGGGATGTGCCGTCAAAGCCTAATATCCAGGTTGATTTTTTGAGGTCGATCTTATCGCCAAGGCCCGGTGTTTCGTTGTGGCTTAAGGTGCGAACCCCCGCCACTGTTCCTTGCGCGGTAATGCCGACTAAGAGGCGGATGTCGCCACTATAGCCATCGCGAGCCAAGGCGGGTAATAACACGGCGAGCACCTGATTATCGGCATCAAGTGCACGGTAGCCAATATCGGCATGGCGCAGTCCGAGCTCCGCAAACGCGGGTAAGGCAAAGGCGCTTTCAAGCATGTCGTTGCTGTGGCTTTCGGCCGGCATAATATCGAGGAGGGCGCGTGCTTGTGCCAGCCGCTCTTGCTCGGCTATGTTGGCTTTGGTGCCTTCAAAGGTGAGGGCAATACCTGCGGTGGTGACGAGCCCAAAGACTGCGAGGAGAAGTCCGTTGCGGCCAATGGCGGTGATAGGCAACATTAGCGAACCCCTCCGTGACCATAAGTTCTGGGTTGGGTGTACTGATCAATAAAAGGCGCTGCCAAATTAAGTAACATGACGGCAAAGGCCACCGCGTCAGGATAATTGCCCCAGTGCCGAATGGCATAAATCAATACCCCGATAGCTGCACCAAAGATGACTTTCCCGCGTGGGGTGGTCGCTGAACTGACGGGATCAGTAATGATAAAGAATGCTCCGAACATGCTGGCGCCACTAAATAGATGGAACAGCATGGAATCCACGCGGCCTTGCGATTCGTGAGGAAATACAAATGCCATGGTCGCGAGCGCTAACAACATGCTGATGGGCGCATGCCAGGTAAAAATACCACGGGCCAATAAGAAGAGCCCGCCAATCAAGAACGCGGCATTGACCCATTCCCATCCATAACCACCCAAGCGGCCAAAAATAGCGGATGGATCGCCCACCCCAAGCTTTAAGGCATCCAATGGTGTGGCAGAGGTCAGGGCATCGACACGACCTAAGACATTGCTCGCTAAAGCATCGGCTATTCCCATGGGTTGTGCACTATAGGGTGCGCCCCATTGGGTCATTTGTACCGGCAGTGAAATGAGCAGAATGACATAGGCGGCCATGGCGGGGTTAAAGGGGTTGTACCCTAAGCCGCCGTAGAGTTGTTTGGCTACGACAATGGCAAAACTTGCGCCGATGGCCACGACCCACCAGGGTGTGTAGGGGGGTAGTGCAATGGCTAATAAGACGGCGGTGACCAGTGCACTGTAGTCTTTTAGGTGGAATGTCACTTGGCGGCCGCGCAGTGATAATATCGCGGCTTCACTTGCGAGGGCAACGAGCGCAGCGATAGCCAGATTGATGAGTACACCTGCACCAAATACCCATACCAATGCGGCAATACCGGGGAGGGTGGCTAATAACACAAGCTGCATTACGCTGGCCGTCGACAGCGGGCCATGGGCATGCGGTGATGTGACATTTAATAGGGCCATTAGGATACTCCGGCCTCAGCTTTGGCGGCGGCTAATTTTTCTTCAAGTTTGTCGACCCCCGCTTGAAAGGCGGCCAATTTGTCTGGGGCACTGTCGACAGCCATGGCTAATTTCTCTTTGGCTGTTGCCAGGCGCTTTTCTAACTTAGCGATCTCATCGGTGGGGTTGCTCGGCTCGGCAGTCCCGGCGCGTTTAGCCTGAGCGCGGGCAATTGCTGCTTGCACGGGGTCTGCCATGGCCGCCGCCTTGGCAGCATCAGGATTAGCCTTTGCCTCGGCCAATTGCTGGCTCAGTTTATCAACGGCCTCCTGAAGCTGGGGTACCTTGTCAGAGCCTGCTGATTCAGCAGAAGCCAGTTTAATTTTTGCAGCCGTGAGACGTTTCTCCAGCTTGGCTACCTGATCAACGCTGCTGTTGGCCTCAATACTGGTTTGGCCCTCGCGTTTGGCTTTGGCGCGCTCTATCGCTGCTTGAATAGGATCTGAAGTAGCAGCTTGAGCTGTGACTACAGCCGTTTCTTCGGCGCGCTTTTTAGCGGCTTCGGCACGCGCGGCGCGCTGTGCGGCTTTCTCTTCTTCCAATCGCTGCAAGCGCGCTTGGCGTGCCTCGAAGCGTTGCTTGGCATGCTCAGCTTTACGAGCATCGGCTTCTGCTTGGCGGATTTCAGCCTTTGCTGCGCGATAGTACTGGACTAAGGGGATATTAGAGGGGCAGCTGTAAGAACATGCGCCACACTCAATACAATCGAACAAATGGTGTTGTTGTAATTTGTCGTGTTCGCCGGCGCGTGAAAACCAGTAAAGCTGTTGTGGCAGTAGGCTGGCTGGGCAGGCTTCCGCACATATGCCGCAGCGAATGCATGCTTGTGCCGGGGGTGGCGGCGGCAATTCGGCGCGTGTTGGGGCCAAGATGCAGTTGCTGGTTTTGACGATAGGTACGTGTCGGTCAGCCAACGTAAAACCCATCATCGGGCCACCCATAATTAAGCGCGACACAAGGTTGTCATGACATTCGCCATGGGCAAGGAGATGGGTCACGGGTGTTCCGAGGAGCACTTCCACATTCCCTGGTTTGGCAAACGCCTCGCCCGTCAGAGTGGTAATCCTTGAGATGAGAGGCTCACCCAATTCGATCGCGCGGTGAATAGCTATCGTTGTCGCGATGTTTAAACAGATTACGCCGACGTCGGCCGGTAGGCCGCCAGAGGGCACTTCGCGACCAGTCAGTAACTGTATGAGTTGCTTTTCACCCCCCGACGGGTATTTGGTGGGCACCACCACGATCTTGACGTCTGTCGGTGCCACGGCACGAAGCGCAGCAATGGCTTCGGGTTTGTTATCTTCAATACCCAGTAACACCTGCTGCGGTTTGAGCAAATATTGCAAAATAGCGATACCCGCCATAATTTGATCGGCGCGCTCGGTCATCACGATTTGGTCAGCGGTAATGTAAGGCTCACATTCAACGCCATTAAGCACAAGGGTATCAATGGGTTTATCCGTGGCCAATTTCACCGCTGAGGGGAAACCCGCTCCGCCCATACCGGCAATGCCTGCCTGACGTATCCGCTCAATGATATCGCTGGGCTCACGCGACGCCCAGTCGCTCATGGGGATGCGTTCACACCAAGTGTCGCTGCCATCGGTATCAATGACAATGCAGGGTGCTGTTAAGCCTGAACTGTGGGCGATCGGTCGGTCTTCTATGGCTGTGACCTGTCCTGAGGTGGGTGCATGCAGTGGCGCACTGACCAAACCATTGCAGGTGGCGATGCGCTGGCCTTTAAGCACCCTGTCCCCAATAGTCACCAAGGGTTTAGCCGGGACGCCAATATGCATACTCAGCGGAATCACTAATTGCTCTGGGATGCCGGCAAATTCAATCGGTCGCTGTAGCGATTGGCGTTTATTCTCAGGGGGGTGCACGCCACCTGGGATGCTAAAGACGCGGCTATTCATAACTGACCTCGATCGGTAGCAATAACATCTTTCATCTTGGCCGGATTTTGCCAATGCCAGTTATTGACGGTAACGGGGACTTCTATCATGTCAATGCAATCTACCGGGCAAGGTTCCACACACAAATCGCAGCCCGTGCACTCACTGGTAATAACGGTATGCATGTGTTTGGCAGACCCTAGAATGGCATCGACAGGGCAAGCTTGAATACATTTGGTGCAGCCTATGCATTCATCCTCGCGGATGTAGGCATAACTTTTGGGTTTTTCCTGGCCGACCTCTTCGTCGAGTGGTAGCGGTTCCACGTCGAGTAGATTAGCCAACGCATGAATCGTCGCCTCGCCGCCAGGAGGACAGCGATTGATGCGTTCTCCACTTGCGATAGCTTCAGCGTAAGGGCGACAGCCAGGATAACCACATTGGCCGCACTGTGTCTGGGGTAACAGATCACAAATTTGATCGGTGATAGGATCCCCTTCGGTTTTAAAGCGCTCAGACGCAAAACCAAGGATAGCCCCAAAGATGAGTGAAAGCCCCACCAGGGCAAAAAGTGCAGATAGCAGTGGGTTAGTGACGATAAAGTCCATCATTACACTAAACCTGCAAAGCCCATAAAGGCCAACGACATTAAGCCGGCGGTAATCATACCAATGGCTGCACCTTGAAAGGGTTTAGGCACATCGGCAACGGCTAGGCGCTCCCGCATGGCTGAAAATAACACCAACACAAGGCTAAAGCCTACCGCTGCACCGAACCCATACACCGCGGACTGGGTGAAATTGTGCTGTTTATTCACATTGAGTAAGGCGACACCCAATACCGCGCAGTTAGTTGTGATGAGCGGTAGGTACACGCCCAACACCTTGTGTAGAAGGGGGCTGGTTTTGCGCACCACCATTTCCGTAAATTGCACGACAACGGCGATGACTAAAATAAACGCAATTGTCCGAAGGTACTCTAAATCCAGCGGGGCGAGGATATAGTTAAAGGTCAAATAAGAACACACCGAGGCTAAGGTCAACACGAACGTGGTCGCTGCTCCCATGCCCATGGCTGTCTCAAGGCGATTGGAAACACCCATGAAGGGGCAAAGGCCCAAAAACTGGACCAATACAAAGTTGTTCACGAGCACGGTGCTCAGTAGCAACAAACTGTATTCCACCAACATCGGCTATCCTCAGTGGTCTGCGGTGCGTCGCAGACCTATCTTCAAAGTAGGTGGCATTTTAATGAATGCCAAAAACACTAACAATTCTAAAAATATTTATTTTTAGAATTGTTAGTTATTACAATAGATGCCTTAGCTCACGCGCATCCCTGGCTGTGCGCCTTCGTCAGGTGACAGAATCCAAATGTCACCACCGCCGGGACCGGCAGCTAAAACCATGCCCTCTGACATGCCAAAACGCATTTTACGCGGTGCCAGATTGGCCACCATGACCGTATGGCGTCCAATCAAAGCTTCGGGGGCATAGGCAGAACGAATCCCGGCGAATACGTTGCGGGGTTTTTCTTCACCAATGTCTAGCGTCAAACGCAACAGTTTGTCTGCCCCGTCAACCAATTCGGCATTGACGATACGCGCCACGCGCAGATCCACCGCCGCAAACTGATCAAAATTAATCTCATCGGCAATGGGTTCGATGCTGGTTGTGACCGATGGTGCGTCTTTCTTAGCGGCAACAAGCACCGCTTGCGCGTCGGCGGCGGCTTTATTTTCTTCGATCATGGCGTCTACACTCTCGCTGTCAACACGGCTAACCATGGGGGTGAATTCATTGACGGTGTGGCCTAACAAGGGTGATTGAAGGCTGTCCCACGTCAGTTGATCATTCAAAAACACTTCAGCCTTGGCGGCTAAGGCCGGCATGACGGGTTTCAAATAGACCATTAAAGCGCGGAACATATTGATACCCAATGAACAGATATCGAGCACCTCTCGCTCACTGCCTGGCTGCTTGGCTAATGCCCAGGGCGCTTTATCGGCAATGTACTCATTCGCCGCATCGGCCAACGCCATAATGTCGCGAATCGCTTTGGCGTATTCGCGGTTTTCAAAATAATTCGCAATGGTGTCGTTGGCTTCAACAAATCGTTGCCACAGTTCAGGCTCAGCGATGCTGTCTGAAAGTTGGCCACCTGACTTGGCGACAAATTTTGCCGTGCGGCTGGCGATGTTGACGACCTTGCCGACAACATCGGCATTTACCCGTTGTACGAAATCCGTCAGGTTAAGGTCTAAATCGTCGACGCCGGGTCCAAGTTTAGCGGCCATGTAATAGCGCAGGTACTCGGGGTTAAGATGCTTTAAGTAGCTTTCGGCAGTAATGAAGGTACCGCGCGACTTTGACATTTTTTTACCGTCGACGGTTAAAAAGCCGTGCACACATACCTTGGTGGGGGTACGGAATTTGGCTGAATGAAGCATGGCGGGCCAGAACAGGGCATGGAAATTGACGATGTCTTTGCCAATGAAATGGTACAGTTCAGCTTCTGAATTTTCGCCCCAATATTCATTCCAATCCATACCGGTTTGGTCACAGTAATGTTTAAAACTAGCCATATATCCGATGGGAGCATCTAGCCATACGTAAAAAAACTTACCGGGAGCGTCGGGGATTTCAAAGCCAAAATAAGGCGCGTCACGAGAAATGTCCCACTCTTGCAAACCTGAATCTAGCCACTCCGACAATTTGTTGGCGACTTCATTTTGTAGTGTGCCTGAACGTGTCCATGACTTAAGAAAGTCGGTAAACTCGGGGAGTTTAAAAAAGAAATGCTCAGATTCTTTGGCGATAGGTGCGGCGCCGGATAGCACCGAGCGCGCATCAATTAATTCAGTGGGGCTGTAGGTGGCGCCACAGGCTTCACAGTTGTCGCCATATTGATCCTCGGCCTTACATTTGGGGCAGGTACCCTTAATGTAGCGGTCGGCCAAGAATAATTCCTTTTCGGGATCATAAGCCTGGGTAATCGTTCTGGATGCAATGTGCCCATTGTCGCGCAAGCGCGTGTAAATCATTTCCGAATACTGGCGATTTTCTTCCGAGTGGGTGGAATGATAGTTGGCGACGTTGATCAAGAAACCGCGAAAGTCGCGCTCGTGTTCGGCCTTCATGTTGGCTATGTGCTGTTCAGCTGTAATGCCAAGTTCTTCAGCCTTAAGCATGATCGCCGTACCGTGGGCGTCATCGGCACAGACGTAGGTACACTGGTGGCCACGTAACTGTTGAAAGCGAACCCAGATGTCGGTTTGGATGTACTCCATGACATGCCCAAGATGCAGGGCGCCATTGGCATAGGGAAGTGCGCTAGTAACCAGTATTTTACGTGTGCTCATAGTTTCGGCTTATCGTGTGTTAAAAAAGCGCCATTATACCAGAGGTTGCGGCGTTAAAAGAACCAACAAACAGGGTGTTTTAGCGCTTTGGAAGATTGCGTGTAGCGGGATGACACACTATCCTGTGCCCCTTCGCAATTCGACACAAGGTAATCGTTTTGGACAACATCAAATACATCATCGCTGTGGCTTCTGGCAAAGGCGGTGTAGGTAAGTCGACCACCTCCGTCAACATCGCGCTGGCACTTAACCAGCTGGGGATGCGTGTGGGCTTGTTAGATGCCGACATCTACGGGCCATCACAACCTCTTATGCTGGGGGTAGCCTCCAATGTACGCCCTGAGCAAACTGGCCCTAGCCGCATGGCGCCTGTTATGGCTCACGGCATTGCTTCAATGTCGATGGGCTATTTAGTGACCGACAGCACACCTATGGTGTGGCGCGGGCCTATGGCTTCTGGCGCGTTACAGCAGATCATGACCCAGACCGACTGGGGCGAACTCGATTTTCTTATCATTGATTTACCCCCCGGTACCGGTGATATTCAGCTAACACTGGCACAAAAAGCTAAACTCACAGGCGCGGTGGTTGTGACAACACCGCAAGACATAGCCTTGTTGGATGCGGTGAAAGCGATTGAAATGTTCCGCAAAGTTCAGGTGCCTGTGTTAGGCATCGTTGAGAATATGGCGGTACATGTTTGCAGTCAGTGTGGTCATGCCGAGCATGTCTTTGGTGAGGGTGGTGGTCAGCGTATGGCGCAGTCTTATCAGACGGCCATGATTGGCGCCCTGCCGCTCGATATCTCTATTCGTCAATGTGTCGACAATGGCGTGCCCAGTGTGGTCGCCGACCCTGATAGCGCCGTGGCGTTAGCTTACGTGGCGATTGCTCGCGAGCTCATTGAACGGGCTGATGCCGCCAGTGACGATACCATGCCGGAAATTAGTATTGACGACGAATAAGCGCTTTTCAGCGGGCAGGGTGCTCGCTATCATGGGCGCGCATTTTAAAGAGGGAATAGCATGATTAAGTCAGACAAGTGGATTCGCCGCATGGCCGAAAATGAAGGCATGATTGAGCCTTTTGAGCCAGGTCAAGTGCGCTATGCCCAAGATGGTAGCAAGCTTGTGTCTTACGGCACGTCGTCGTACGGCTATGATGTACGCTGTGCCAATGAGTTTAAAATTTTTACCAATACCCATTCAGCGGTAGTGGACCCCAAGAATTTTGATCCCAATAGCTTTGTCGATGTGCAAAGTGATGTGTGTATTATTCCGCCTAATTCTTTTGCCCTAGCTCGCACGGTGGAATATTTTCGCATACCACGTTCGGTGTTGACGGTGTGCTTAGGTAAGTCGACCTATGCGCGCTGTGGCATTATTGTTAACGTGACGCCCTTGGAACCCGAGTGGGAAGGGCATGTGACATTGGAATTTTCAAACACCACCACGTTACCCGCGAAAATTTATGCCAACGAAGGCGTGGCACAAATGCTGTTTTTTGAGTCGGATGAAGTGTGCGAAATGTCCTATAAAGATCGTGGGGGTAAGTACCAGGGTCAGACCGGCGTGACACTGCCACGAACGTAACATTGTGGTGTGTTATCGCTTGAAAGGGGCCTCTGAGGCCCCTTTTTACTGCGGTATTTATGCTTTGGTGCTCGCCAAAGTGAGGGCCGACGGCTCTTCTCCCGGGGCAAATTCCAGATGCTTGAGATTCAATTCGTAACGATCTCCATCTGATTCTTCTTGAACAAATCTGATCAGTTGATAATTCCACGTTGGGGCTAACCAAAAGTAGGATTTGCGGTCGGCGTCGTCACGTGCCATTAACACGGTATCGATTTGTCCCATCGGGGTGGTAATACTTTCACGCCCTTTGAAACTCAAGGTGTAGGATTTAACTTCGCCCTTATCGACGATGTTCGCCTCATAACTGTCAGTGCCGTGGGTCATCATATGAACGCGCAGTGCTGTCAGCACATTTAGTCTATCGCTCATGCCCTGAGTTAAGGGCACTTGCCAAGATTTTTTGGTCTTACCCTCGGCGGTCATGTTGGTCCAATTAAAGGTAATCGATTGTTCGCGGGCACGGCCAATGGGTTTGTTGAAGGTGTATTGATAACTGTGTGGGATGAGTGTGCCATTGTCTGATACAGCAAAATAACTCTCCTCAGACAGCGTCATCAATAAGGCTTTGGCTTTCATGTGCAGGCGGTAGATACCGTTGTCGTCGCGCCGTAAACTTCGGTAGCCATCGATGGTAAATCCTTTGATGGACGTGGCATAAATGGCATTGTAGCTTGGCAGAAGATAGCCTTGCTGCGCGTAGGTGGGGGGCGTGAGAAGCGCCGCAAGAAGTAAGGCAGCGCTAATCGTTAAACGTGTAACCTGAGTTGGGTAGAATCTTGCCATCTAAAAGTGCCTTGCCATTGTTAAGGGACAATCTTCCCTCACAAAACCACTTGGCCGCAAGGGGAAAAATCTTGTGTTCTTGTTGCAGAACTCTCGAGGCCAGCAAAGAGGCGTCATCACCTTCCAAAATAGGCACCGATGCTTGTATGACAGGCGGGCCGCCATCAAGTTCCTCGGTCACAAAATGCACTGTGGCACCGGCCTCGCTTTCACCAGCATCAATAGCGCGCTGATGGGTGTGCAAGCCAGTGTACTTTGGCAGCAGTGATGGATGGATGTTAATAATTTTGCCTAGCAAAGGCGCAATGAAGTGTGGGGTGAGAATACGCATAAAGCCAGCCAAGATGACTAGGTCTGGCTGGTACGATTGGACAGCGGCCAGCAGCGCTTCGTCAAAGCTTTCACGGTCGGCGAACTCTTTGTGATCGATAACAGAGGTGGCAATACCCGCCGTATTAGCCCGTTCTAGGCCGAAAGCACTGGCTTTGTTGCTAATCACAGCCTCAATTTTTCCCGGTATGCCGCCTGAACTACAACCGTCTATGATGGCCTGTAGATTTGAGCCGCTACCGGAAATTAAAACGACAATGCGCTTCATGCGTTAAGTAATTCTACCGCTTCTTCGTCATCTGCCTTGTTGGCGATATGACCAATGAGCAGGGCGGTTTCACCGGATGCTTGTAAATGCGCAATGGCGGCATCCGCTTGCTCAGCAGGGACAGCTACCACCATGCCGATACCACAATTGAAGGTGCGATACATTTCGTGTGGCACGACATTGCCGTTATCACGCAGCCACGTGAAGATGGCAGGCATTTCCCAGGCCTTGGTGTCGATCACCGCTTTGGTGCCAGCGGGGAGAACCCGTGGTATGTTTTCTGTTAAACCGCCACCCGTGATATGCGATAGTGCATTAACAGGTAGGTCGGCAATCAGCTTCAACAGTGATTTCACGTAGATGCGGGTTGGTTTCATGAGGGTTTCGCCGAGCGTTGAATCGCCAAACGGTGCTGAGGTATCGGCGCCCGATACCTCAATAATTTTGCGAATCAGCGAATAGCCATTTGAGTGTGGACCGCTCGAGGTAATACCTATCAGAGCGTCACCAGCACGAACCTTACTGCCATCAATGATGCCATCTTTTTCAACAACACCGACACAGAAGCCTGCGAGGTCATAGTCGTCACCTTCGTACATGCCGGGCATTTCGGCCGTCTCACCGCCCACTAATGCACAGCCAGCTTGGCGGCAACCCTCGCCAATACCCGACACCACATCTGCCGCCATATCCACATTGAGTTTGCCAGTAGCATAGTAATCGAGGAAGAATAGGGGTTCTGCGCCCGCGACCACTAGATCGTTCACACACATGGCGACCAAGTCTATGCCAATGGTGTCATGCAAACCCACGTCCATGGCCAGACGAAGCTTGGTACCCACACCGTCAGTTCCTGACACCAATACGGGATTTTTGTAGCCGCTTGGTAGTTCGCACAAGGCGCCGAAACCACCTAGCCCGCCCATGACCTCAGGGCGTGATGTGCTTTTAGCAACGTGTTTAATGCGTTCAACAAGGGCATTGCCTGCGTCAATGTCAACGCCGGCGTCTTTATAGCTCAGGGATTGTTTGTCAGTCATTGTGGGTGCCATGCTGCAGTCAAAAGAAGCGCGCATTTTATCAGACAAGTGATTAAAAAGTCAGGCTTTGTCATGTATCGAATGTAAAAAGTACACAATCTGGCAAAAACGGTGGCGAATGTGTCACAGCAGGTTAAAATGAGCGCATTGAATAAGGATTTCCCTTTCATGATGTTATTGCTTCGCGCATTGGCTTGGTGCCTGATTTTTTCTCTACCTGTCTCGGCGGCGACGCGTGTTGACGGATTGTATGAGGCCGAGGTTGTCGTCCCCGCTAACGACAGCCCCGATTTGGACTCTCCTCTGATAGCACAAGCTCTGCAACACGTGTTGGTCAAAGTGACGGGACAGGCTCACGTGGCAGAAAACCCACAGGTGATTGCAGCGCTTGCAGAGGCGCGGCGTTTTGTTCGTGAATTTGGTTTCCACACGGTAGAGGTCGCTGCCAATGAAGAGCAGCGACAACAGTTTGGTGACGTAAAAACAACCCAGCGTGTGTTGCGCGTCGCCTTTCTACGGGGCGCTGTTTTGCAGTTGATCAAGCGCAGCGGGCTACCGTTGTGGTCACCGAATCGCCCAGATGTGCTGATATGGTTGGCGGTAGATGACTATCAGCAGCAGACATGGGCAACACCGGAATGGCGTCAAGACGTGGCAGCGTCCTTAAAAGCACATGCGTCAATGCGAGGATTACCGATTCATTTCCCGATGGGTGATTTTGAAGACGATTTTGCGCTTCAGCCCACAGAACTGCTACAGAGGGATTTTAGCCGGGTGGGCGCCGCCTCGGCGCGATACAATAAGGATGTTGTATTGGCCGGGCAGGCCGTTCAAATCAGTGATGGTTCATGGATTGGCAGTTGGCGTTTTAGCTTAGACGGGCAGATGCGCGAATTTGACGTGCTCGGCGCTACTCAGCAAGCGTTCTTGTCGCTCGGTATTGATCGGGTTGCCGATGCTTTGGCTGAAAAATATGCGGTGGTCAACGATACTAACCATACGTCATTGAGCCTTCGTGTGCTGGGTTTAAAAGGGTTTTCGGACTATGCGGAAATCAACAATTATCTGAATGCTTTAACCGTCATTGAAAAAGCTGACGTTGATTTGCTCGACGGTGACTTGGTGGTGTTTAAGATTGAACTGAGTGGTAGCTTGGAGCAATTTGAAAATGCCATCATGTTAGACAAAAAGATGATCCCTGAATCGCAGCGTGCGCTGACACAAAACTTTGATCTGCAATATCGCTGGGTGGGAGAATACCATGAGTAACCGAAGCTTAGTGTTATTAGGCGCAGGTATCGTCGCGCTCGGCGTGATGATCTATCTACTTGAGCCGATTCTTTCGCCCTTTATTATTGCTGCTTTTTTGGCCTACGTGGGTGACCCACTTGCCGACCGTTTGGAAGCGCGTGGCTTGGGTCGCACCGCTGCTGTTACCACGGTTTTTATTGTATTTATTATGGCCTTCGTCATGGCGTTGTTGGTGATCATCCCCTCGTTGGTTCATCAAGCAGACATGTTTGTGCAGCGCTTGCCCGCGGTGCTTGCTTGGTTTCAGCATTCGGTGATGCCAACGATTTCTGCCTGGTTGGGTGTCGATACCATTGCACTTCCTTTTGAGGCGATTAAGTCAGCTATTTTGCAGCACTGGCAACAAGCGGGCAGTGCGGCCGCCCCGATTCTGAAACAAATTACCGCGTCGGGTATTGCCTTAGTGGCGACCTTTGCCAATTTAATCTTGGTACCTGTGGTGACGTTTTATCTATTGCGTGACTGGGATCACATGGTGGCTTGGATTCGCGAAGCACTGCCTCGGAGGGTAGAGCCTAAAACTTCAGAGCTCGCCGC
>DATHYR010000485.1:0-11445 GCA_035458985.1 Pseudomonadales bacterium | reverse complement strand
GCGATTGGTCAAAAATAAGGTCGATGTAAAAGATCGCACGTTAAAGCCTCGGGGTGAAGATGCGGTGCTGATTCGCGGTGAAAAACCGCGTTTGATGGTGGTGATCGTTGGTGAAACACTGCGTGCCGACCACATAGGACTCAACGGCTATCATAGACAAACCACACCGTTATTAGCAGTCCGCGAAGATGTCTATAGTTTTAAAGATGTATCGGCATGTGGTACTTCCACCGCATTCTCCGTGCCTTGTATGTTTGCACTTGAGGGAATGGAAGACTACGATCGCGACGAAACCCGATACATTGAAAATGTCCTAGATGTTGCCAAGCGGGCAGGTGTTAACGTGGTCTGGTTGGACAATAATTCCGACTCAAAAGGCGTAGCCGATCGGGTCACCTTCATGGACTACAAAAATCCAGCGAATAATCCTGTGTGTGAGGATGAGTGCCGTGATGAAGGTATGTGGCAAGGCTTGCAAGAGGTCGTTGCGCAGTCAAACCAACGTCACACGCTAATAGTACTTCACCAAATGGGCAATCATGGTCCGGCTTATTTTCGTCGCTACCCAGCGCGTTTTGCCAAGTACATGCCCGTATGTGAAACGAACCAGTTAGAACAATGTCCTCGGGAGCACATTGTTAACGCTTACGATAACATCATCTATTACACCGACTATTTCATCAATGGCGTGATCAATCACTTGGACAGTCTGAAGGGCGAGTATGACACGTCAATGTTGTACATCAGTGATCATGGCGAATCCTTAGGTGAAAACAACCTCTATTTGCATGGCCTGCCCTATGCCTTTGCCCCCGATGAGCAGAAAAAAGTACCTATGCTTTTATGGATAGGCGAAGACCTTGCCCAAACCTTAGAAACGTCATCGCTAAAGGAACAACGTAATAATCCATTAAGCCACGACGTTATTTCACACACGATACTTGGGATGCTTAACATTAAAACAAGCGTGTATCGTTCAGAGCTTGATATTTTGGCCCCTTTACATGATTGATCAGCTCCCTCAAACGGTGCAACGTTCACTATTCGCGTTGGTGATTGTTGTGTGTTTCTTCGAATTTAGCGGTGTCGATATGCTCGTGCAGCGCGGGTTTTTCGATGTGGGTATGGGTCAGTGGCTATTAACGCGCGACAGTCAACCGTGGCGTTTTTTAATGTACGACGGGATTAAAAAGGTCTTTCTGCTACTGACGCTAGGCCTTTTTCTCGCCGTTACCCTTGCCCACCAAAAAGTCGCCTGGATTCGTCAGCATCGCCGGCCGTTAGTGGTGGTATTACTCACAATGATCTTCGTGCCTGTGGTGGTGAATTTTCTTAAATGGTATACCGATATTCCATGCCCGCGGGATATTCGCCCCTTTGGCGGTTCGGCGCCCTACGTGACCCTGTTCGAACACTACCCTGCGTGGTTTTTACATGACAGTAGTTTACGCTGTTATCCCGCCGGCCATGCCAGTGGTGGCTTTGCATTAATGTCGCTGTTCTTCTTGTTTAAACAGCGCCGTTTTCAATACCTAGGGCTAGCTATTGGCCTCACGCTGGGTTGGACGACCGGGATGTATAAAATGGCCATTGGGGACCACTTTTTGAGTCACACCGTGGTAAGTATGCTTATTGCATGGATCGTGGCGTGTGTGACGGCGTATTTTATACTGCGCGAAAAACGTCTCGATCCTATGGCAGACACCGATACTGAGGAAACGGCCGTTTGGCAATCTGCCAACGATTAAAGATGGCGAAGCGTTTGTAACCCCTTCGACAATTTCCTTAAGTGCTCGTCGACCGATGGGCCCTTTAATTTAGATACGCCCACCGCCAACACATCCACGACGGCCATATGCACAATACGCGAAGGTAATGGTGTGTAGTGATGCTCATCTGCCTGTTGAACATCGATGTGGATCGGCACGTCGGCTTGTTGAGTCACCGCCGTATTGCGCGGGGCTAGCGTGATAATGGTGGCACCTGAGGTTTTTGCCATGCGTAAGGCATCGACCAAATTTTGAGTACGCCCCGACTGAGAAATAGCCACTACCACGTCTTCTGGTCCAAGTGACATCGCTGACATAGCTTGAATGTGAGGATCAGAATAGGCCGCCGACGCTATTTGCAGGCGGAAAAATTTGTGTTGTGCATCCATGGCCACAGAAGCGGAGGCCCCGAAGCCATAAAATTCCACCCGCCTAGCATTGGTTAAACATTTCACCGCCTTTTCAATCGCCCCGTAATCGAGGGCTTTGCGCACGGCGGTCAGCGTGTTTGTGGTCGTTTCAAAAACGGTTTCGCAGTAATCCGCGGTGGTGGCATTGACGGGCACATTGAAACGGTTAAACGATGGCTTAGCGGCCAACAACTGCGCCAGCTGGAGTTTAAACGCTTGGAAGGAGTCGCATTGAATAGCGCGGCAAAAACGTACCACGGTGGGTTCACTCACGTGGGCTTCCGAGGCAAGATCTACGATCCGCATATGGATGACCTCGTCGGGATATTTCAGCACAAAATTGGCGACACTGCGTTCAGATCGACGCATATTGTCGAGGTTACGATTGATAGTATCGATGATATCGTCGCTCACCGGTCGCTCCTTGTTATTGTCTGTTCACTATAAACCAAGACCGAGTAAAGTAAACTCATCTTTAGTCTGCCGGTTCCGCGTTTTACTTGTTAGAATGCGCCAATGGACGTATCTAATATTCTCAATCATTTAAATGATGCCCAACGAGACGCCGTGACCGCGTCGTTGGATAATATGCTTGTATTGGCAGGAGCTGGTTCGGGTAAAACCCGGGTACTGGTGCACCGGATCGCTTGGTTGATTCAGGCCGAGGGGCTGTCTCCCCATCAGATATTGGCGGTGACGTTTACCAACAAAGCGGCGCGTGAAATGCGTGGCCGTATTGAAGAATTGCTGGGGTTTTCTAACCGTAGCATGTGGGTAGGCACGTTTCATGGTTTGGCGCACCGGCTACTAAAAATGCATTGGCGAGAAGCCAAGCTTAATGAAAATTTTCAGATTCTGGATGCCGACGATCAGTTGCGGTTGGTTAAACGCATAGCCAAGCAGTTAGATCTCGATGAAAGCCATTGGCCTGCGCGTCAAATCGTGGGATTTATTAACGCCCAAAAAGACGAAGGTCGTCGCGCCGCCCACATTGACCCCGGCCAAGGCGATCTCTACCAACGCACCATGGTGCGACTGTACACGGCGTATGAAGAAGCCTGTGAGCGCAGTGGCATGGTTGATTTCGCAGAATTACTGCTACGCGCCCATGAGTTGTGGCTCTACCATCCGGAATTACTGCAGCTTTATCGCCAGCGATTCGGGCACATCCTGGTCGATGAGTTTCAAGATACCAACACTATCCAATACGCATGGCTTAGGGTGTTAGCGGGTAATACGGTAAGTATTACAGCGGTGGGGGACGACGACCAATCGATCTACGGCTGGCGTGGTGCCAAGATCGAAAATATACAACAGTTTAGCCGAGATTTTAGCGATCCAAAGATCGTTCGCTTGGAACAAAATTACCGTTCGACATCGAATATCCTCAATGCTGCCAACGCCGTGATTGCCAATAACGCAGGGCGATTGGGCAAGGAATTATGGACGGACGGTATTGAAGGCGAAAAGATCGAATTTTACGCCGGGTTTAATGAGCAAGATGAGGCCCGTTTCGTGGTCGACCAGATTCAGCGTGCCGTTGAGGGTGGAATGGCGCGCAGCGATATCGCCATTTTGTATCGCTCCAATGCCCAGTCGCGGGTCATGGAAGAAGCCTTAATTCGCGCTAACGTGCCGTACCGCATTTATGGTGGGCAACGATTCTACGACCGCTTAGAAATTAAAAACGCCCTCGCCTACATGCGTTTACTGGTGAATCGCCACGATGACGCCGCGATTGAGCGTGTTATCAACACGCCTGTGCGTGGCATTGGCAGTAAGACGGTAGATACCATGCGCGAATATGCGCGAGATCATGGTTGCTCGTTGTGGCAGGCCGGCAGTGCCATGGTCGTCAACAAAGTGCTTCCCAATCGCGCCAGTAGTGCGTTAGAAGCCTTTTATAGTTTGGTCGAGCAGCTAGATGACGATACGAAAGAACTCGAATTGGCGGATTTAGCCGATCACGTTATTACCGTCAGTGGACTGATTGAGCACCACCGCAAAGAGAAAGGCGAAAAAGGCCAAGCGCGGGTCGAGAACTTAGAGGAATTAGTCTCGGCCTGTAAGGTGTTTGAACCGAGCAATCAAGAAGAAGAGCGCAGTCTTCTCGCTGACTTTTTAGATAATGCCGCGTTAGATGCCGGCGAAGCTCAGGCGGATGAGTTTGAAGACAGTGTACAGTTAATGACACTCCACTCAGCCAAGGGGCTTGAGTTTGACACGGTATTTTTGGTGGGCGTAGAGGAAGGATTATTTCCCCATAAAATGTCCGTGGCTGAGCCAGGGCGTCTCGAGGAGGAGCGCCGTTTATGCTATGTAGGCATTACGCGAGCCATGCGCAAGTTGTATATCACGATGGCGGAGTCACGTCGTATGCACGGCAGTGAAACCTACAACACGCCCTCTCGATTTATTAAAGAGGTCCCTACCGAGTACATCAACGAAGTGCGCATGCAAGCTAAAGTGTCGCGACCGATGAGTTTTTCTCGACCGACCACCCGCGCCTCGGGGTTTGACGACTACGATATCCCCGACACAGGGATATCTCTTGGCCAGCGCGTATTTCATTCGATATTTGGCGAGGGTGTGGTTCTCAATTTTGAAGGCCAGGGGAAAAGTGCCAGAGTCCAAGTGAATTTTGATAGCGAAGGCAGTAAGTGGTTGGTACTCGCTTACGCCAAATTGCAGGCACTGTAATGCGTCAGCGCCTTAATCACTACCCTGCCCTCGTTGTTCTGCTATTAGCCATTATTGTGGCTTTAGCATTCACCTTAGTGGTAAATCGAGCGGCAGACTACAAAAATAACGATACACAACACAGTGGCGACCAACAAGTGTATCACTGGCGCATGGTGACCATGTGGCCGAAAAACTTCCCGGGATTAGGATCCGCCCCTGAACGTTTCGCCGATAATGTGGCCCGCATGAGTAATGGCCGATTGCTGATTAAAGTGCATGGTGCGGGCGAAATTGTCCCCGCGCTAGGGGTGTTTGACGCTGTCTCGCTTGGTAACGTCGAAATGGGTCATGGTGCGGCTTATTACTGGGGTGGAAAATTAAAAGGCGCGGCTTTTTTTACCACGGTACCGTTTGGTTTAACGGCGCAAGAACAAAACGGATGGCTCTACCATGGCGGCGGTATCGAGCTGTGGCGTGAGGCGTATGCGCCGTTTAATTTAGTCCCCATGGCCGGAGGTAACTCGGGCGTACAAATGGCCGGTTGGTTCAACCGGGAGATCAACAGCGTTGATGATTTAAAAGGCCTTAAAATGCGAATGCCCGGCATTGCGGGTACGGTTCTTGGCCGTCTAGGCGGGACACCTGTTACGTTGCCTGGCGGTGAAATATATACCGCCTTACAAACCGGTGTGATCGATGCTACCGAGTGGGTCGGTCCCTACAACGATCAAACGTTTGGTCTGTATGAAGCGGCTAAATACTATTATTACCCGGGTTGGCATGAGCCCGGTTCGACCCTCGAAATGATCGTCAACAAGCAAGCCCTTGACGCCTTACCTGCCGATCTACAAGCGATTATTGAAGTGGCGGCGCGTGCCGCTAATCAAGATATGTTAGATGAGTATGCCGCGCGTAATGCTGATGCCCTGCAAAACTTGATCGAGCAGCACGGCGTGCAGCTCAAGAAATTTCCAGACGAAGTCATTCTGGCGTTGAGAGAAACCTCGGAGCAAGTATTAAAAGAAAGCGTGGCGGGTAACGAATTGGCCGAGCGTGTATACCATTCTTGGCGCAATTACCGAGAGAAAGCGGTTGCGTATCAAGTTATTGCAGAGCAAGCCTTTGTTAATGCGCGTGACCTGCCCCACAGTGGTAACTAGTTGTTGGGTAAGGCGCGCGTTCTGCCTTTTTCATCGATCGCCACAAATACGAACACCCCGTCGGTCACTTTTTGTAACTCTAAGGTCTCATGATTTGATGACCAGACTTCAATGGCAATGGTGATGGAGCTGCGACCGACATTGATAATCTCGGTATAGACACTGACAACATCGCCAACTTTGACCGGTACCATAAAGCTCATTTGGTCTACCGATACCGTAGCAACACGCCCGCGGGCTTTGTTCCCAGCCGTAATGCCTCCCGCCAAATCCATTTGTGAGAGTAACCACCCACCAAAAATATCGCCGTGGGGATTGGTATCCTTTGGCATGGCAATGGTCTGCAGTGTCAATTCACCAATGGGACCGGGGGTATCGTCGATATCAACCATTACTTTGTTTCTCCATGAATCTAGGGTCACATACTAGCCGCTATGCGTTCTGCTAGCATTAATTTTTTAGTGTACTAGGTAGCCAGGTGGCTAGGTCTGGCCAAATCACTAAGGTCGCCATAAGCAACCACTGAATAATGATAAAAGGTATCACACCTCGGTAAATGTCACTGGTAGCGAGTGATGAGGGTGCGACACCCCGTAAATAAAATAGGGCGAAACCAAAGGGCGGGGTTAAGAATGAGGTTTGTAAGTTGATCGCAATTAAAATACCCAGCCAAATGGGATCAAAGCCCATCAGCATCAATATAGGACCAACAATGGGCACGACAACAAAGGTAATTTCGATGAAATCGAGGATAAATCCTAGCAGGAACATAAATAGCATCACCACGAATAGCGCACCGTAGCGGCCTCCGGGGAGGTGCTCAAAAAACCCCTGAACCATCTCTTCCCCGCCAAATCCCCTAAATACTAGTGAGAACAAGGTGGCACCAATCAGTATCATAAATACCATGGCGCTAACGTCTAACGTGGTTTTACATACTTCTCTCATGACGTTGAGAGAGAGTTTCCCCATCGCTAATGCTAATAATAACGAGCCTAGGGCACCCATTGCGGCCGCTTCGCTGGGTGTTGCAATGCCACTAAGAATTGAGCCTAGCACGATAATAATTAACGAGATTGGGGCGAAAAGTTCTCGCAATAAGCGACGTTTAGACACCGCAGTTGTCTCTGCGGACGGTACCCATTGTGGACGCCATTTGGCGATGCACAATAAATAAAAGCTATAGGCGGCGACTAATAGTAAGCCAGGTCCTAGTGCTGCGACGAACAAATCCCCTATCGATATCGCTTCGCTGTTGAAGTTGCCCTGTGTCAGTTGCGACTGCTGATAAGCATTTGACAGGGTATCGCCCAGTAAAATTAGCGCGATGGAGGGAGGGATAATTTGACCGAGAGTTCCCGTCGCACAAATGGTTCCCGCGGCTAATCGCGGCGAGTAACCGGCGTTTAGCATGGTGGGTAACGAGAGCAGTCCCATGGTGACGACCGTTGCCCCGACAATTCCGGTACTGGCTGCTAAAAGCGCGCCAACAACGATGACGGCAATGCCTAATCCACCGGGCTTGTTGCCAAACAGTGACGACATAGATTGCAGCAGGCCCTCGGCAATGCGGGTCCTTTCGAGGGTGACACCCATAAACACAAACAATGGCACTGCGGTAAGCGTGGCGTTGGTCATGGTACCGAAAATACGGCTAGGAAACGCCCCAAGCAGTGCTGGGTCAAAAATATTGCTTAAAATACCGCCACTAGCGAACAGTAGCGCCGTACCTGCGAGGCTAAATGCCACCGGGTAACCCAGCATTAACACTAGGCAAAGCGCTATGAACATCCAGAGGGGAAGTAATTCGATCACCGCGTGACCTCATCTTGAGGCGACGATTGCTGGCGTGGATGGAATCCCACTAATACCAGCGTGTTTTCAATCAGATTTGCTAGGCCTTGAAATAACAAAAGACCACCACATAGTGGAATCAACGTCTTAAGTACATACACATAGGGCAGACCGTCAGATTCTATTGAGCCTTCCTTATTGATCCATGCCTGGACAACAAAATCCCAGCTCAGTAAAACCATACTTAGGGCGGTAGGCACTAGGAAAAATAGACATCCTGCAATATTCACCCACGCGCGTTGAGACGTATTGAAGTGGCGATATAACACGTCGACTCGGACATGGGCATCCCGTGCTAAAGTGATAGCCGCCCCGAGCATAAATAGCGCCGCAAAAAGATACAGAGCCAATTCTTGGAGCGCAATAGCACCAATGCCGAAGCCATAGCGTAAGACCACCACGATGCAGGTAATGAACACGAGCGCCATACTGCACCACGCTGTGACTCGGCCTATCGCGCTGACAAAGCGATGAATCGCTTCTCCGATCACGTTTAATATGTGGTAAAGTTTGTGCATGTTGTCTTTTTTATTCTACATTTGAGGCGAGCATCATAACAAACTCCGCTGTAACACGCAGTTATCTAAAGGGATTTTCATGACTACGCTGACCATTAAATGGTTTTTAGCCACCACAATGTTTCTGAGTAGCATGCTGATAATAGGCTGCGATACTAAAAGCGAGCTAAGTGAACTGAGTGATCGTGAGATGCGTGCCAAGGTCAAAGAATGTAAAACAATGAAGTCGCCGGCTCCGGCGATGATTTTTGCTTGTGAAAACTATCAAAGAGAGTGTGAGAAACGGGCCGATAAAGCCGGTCATTTTGTCTGTTAAATTATGCGAGTAACCCTTCCCCTTATCGCGGGTCTGCGACCAGACGGCCAAGCCGTGATTGAAAATGTTCCTGCCAAGAAGCTTAATGAGCAACACTGGTACGAGTTAGAGAGTACGCCTGCGTTCGTCAAAGACGTTGCGCGAGGTGATGTCATTACAGTGAATCCTCAAATACCTGGTGAATTTGCACTGCAAACACGCGGAGGCAATTTGGCCATTCGGGTATTAGCAAAGTCGTCGTTAGACAGCATACGTGACGCGTTGACCGGAGAACTGGAAAAATTAGGTGGGCAACTAGATATCGAGAGTGAGCGTATACTGATTTACAGCATTCACGTGTCCTGTGGTTTTCAAGCCATTGAACTCATTCTTAACAAATATATCGATGGCCGTGACGACTGCCTGTGGTACTACGGCAATGTATATGACCCCAATGATGGTGAAACGCCTCTGAATTGGTGGACCGATATCTTAAAACCGATTTAATACGCTTATGTTACTTGTCATCTCTCCCGCTAAAACGCTCGATTTTGAAACACCTGCTGTGACAACAACGTACAGTAAGGCCGATTTTCTTGACCGCTCATCTGCCCTCATCGACGAGTTGCGCCGTTTAAGCCCTGCCGATATTTCGGCCCTGATGAATATCAGCGATAAGTTGGGCAGTCTCAATTACGGCCGTTTCCAAGATTGGCAGGCACCCACTGAACCAAGCTTGGGCAAGCAAGCCGTCCTCGCGTTTAAAGGCGATGTTTATACTGGTCTTGATGCAGATAACATGAGCGACGAAGACCTGGCCTTTGCTCAACAACACCTGCGCATTTTATCGGGTCTTTATGGGCTGTTGCGCCCCTTAGATCTTATGCAGCCTTATCGACTAGAAATGGGCACACCCTTCGCCAACAAGGGGGGTAAAAATCTCTACGAATTTTGGGGTGACACCCTAACTCAGGCGTTGAATCAGTGTGCCCAAGAGAATGGCGCTGACGTGCTAGTGAACTTGGCGTCCAATGAATATTTTAAAGCGGTTAAGCCCAAGCAATTGGCCATGCCAGTTGTGACGCCTGTGTTTAAAGACTTAAAAGGTGACAAATACAAAATTATCAGCTTTTTTGCCAAAAAAGCCCGCGGCATGATGGCGGCCTATATCATCAAGCATCGCCTTACCCAGGTAGAAGATATCAAAGCGTTTGATACAGAAGGTTACCGCTACAGTGAGTCTATGAGTGATGGTAACGAATGGGTATTTATTCGTGATTCTCAAGGCGAAGTGAAATAATTTGAACTAGGCTTACATCTCTAGGAGAGGTGTAAGCATGGCGGCGATAAAATTCCTTGTCATCGATGACGCAGCATTCATTCGCGATCTCATAAAAAAAGCGTTGCGAGATAATTTCCCCGGTTCCACGGTTCATGACAGCAATAGCGCTAAACGTGCGATGGCTATGACCAAAGCTCTGCGCTACGACATTGTGTTGAGCGATTGGGAAATGCCGGAAATGAGTGGTGAAGAGTTTTTGCGCTGGTTGCGAGAGCAAGAGAACTACGTGTCTACCCCTTTTATCATGGTCTCAAGTCGTAGTGAAAAAGAGTATATCGTAAAGGCGATCCACGCCGGCGTAAGCGATTACATTGGTAAGCCTTTTACCGCGGAAGAATTGGTCGCCAAAATTAATAAACAGCTAAAAAAAATAGGCCACAGTGGTCGCAGCGTCGACCGAACGGAAACATCCAGCTTAGGCGCACTGACGGGCGCGGCCATCGCGCCGAAGTCTACCAATAACGCGCCATCACCCGACACCCCTGCCCCAGTATCAGACACCGTAAGTGCTCTGACAGGTGGTGCACCACAAGCCGCCAAACCGGTGACAAAAAAGACCGAACAAGCGCAATTACAATTCAGTGGCGGTCAGGTGTTGTGCTTAGTTCAAGAAATGAGTCTGCAAGCCATGAGTGGTCTCATCAAGCGAGATACAACTATGCCGGCCATTATGGAGCAGTGTGTGGTGTCTATTGTGGGTTCCGATCAAGAACAAGTAGCAAGACTCAACGCCTATGTATTCTCGTTGCGCGCCGCCGATCAACGTGCCGAGTGTACAGCAATAAAAATTACACTTCGCTTCGTTGATGACGACCCGCAAAAACTAGATATCTTGTCGCGCTACATTGCTAAACGCTAGTTTTAAAAGGCAATAATTCTCGAGCCGAGGCTAGATACTCGTCGTTATGCTCGGCTTCACGCTGACAAAAATCAGCCACCGCACGATGAAATTCTTGGTTGCAAAGGTGGTGCAATGACCAGGTGTGGATAGGCGTGAAACCGCGCTGAATCTTGTGTTCTCCTTGTGCCCCGGGGTCAAAATGCCTTAATCCGTTGTCGATGCAGTACTCGATACCGCGGTAGTAGCACAATTCAAAATGAAGTTGATCAAATTCCTGAAGACAGCCCCAATAGCGACCATATAAATTGTGGTTGTCAGCAAAACATAAGGCACTGGCAACCACCTCCCCTTCATGCTTGGCAAACATCAGCACGATTTGCTCGCCCATATCAGCAGCAATATGGTCAAAGAAAGCCTTATTGAGGTAGCCGCCGTGACCACTGCGCTTCAAGTAGGTCATCTGGTAACACTCAAAGAAGCGCTGCCACTGCTCAGCACTGGCATGATCGCCTCTTACCGTTTCGCACGCTAATTGCTGTTCGGCAATGCGGCGTCTTTCCCGTTTAAGATTCTT
>DATHYR010000484.1:0-1045 GCA_035458985.1 Pseudomonadales bacterium | reverse complement strand
ATCAACGTCGCAGCCGCATCCAGAATCATCGGGAGACCCGTGGTAAGATGGTGCTCGGTACGTGACGGCGTGATAGTTGCATTGCCGTCTGATACAGAGAGGATGGGAATCGGTGTATATGCATTCTCCGTGCTATAGTGGAATCCAAGCGTGTGCCATGCACTGTGACGCCCCGCTGTCACGCGCATCACCCCTTCCACTGCTTTATCGTCACTATCAAAAATTCCATTCCATGTCGCTGTGATGCCAGATATCTCAATCTGGATGTACTCGGCACCATACCCAACGGTACCTGTACTATCGGTAATGTACGAAGCATTTGTGAAAAACATGACATTACGCGTGACATAGGTACGCGATGGATTCTGACGACTACGCAATACGATCTCAGAGATGACGGCGTTTGGCCGGATATTGTGTTTTGTACCGGCCGTGTTAATACGTAAGATATTCGTCCCGGTGCTTGTAAGGGATGCGGACGTCACACGAATATCCGTCAGAAACTGGCGGTTATCAAAGTTCCGCTCGCGCTGGGACCGAAATGCCGGACAGTGGATTCCGACATCGCGTGTGCCGGTGACATTCGAGACATTTAAGGTCATGCGTTTGGAATCCGAGTCGTACGCCCACACATATACGTTATTGGTTGTGTCGACCGTCGCACTGAATGAACCCGTTGTCGGTGCAGCGACACTGGTAATGGGCGTCCAGTTAGCGGCCTCGTCATTGAGTTTATCAACAAGTGTTGTGACATTATACGATCCATGTGGAATGCGCTGGTAAAACATCGTTGGGTGTTCTGCAGACCCGTCGCCGTCCTCGGTGATATATAACGTATCGTTGGAGTGGTCAATCGTGTACATGGAATGTGGAAATGCGATACTATCCAGTGCAACTGATTTGAGGCGTAAGGTTTTTTTATGTGCATTTTCCTTGATGCGAATGGTAAATGCTGCGGGACTCAGGTCGCGGTATACGTCGCGATCGGCCGATGATAAGATGACAACGCGATCGTTTTCGCTTTTGGAGGTATCTATTTGCACAC
>DATHYR010000483.1:0-1357 GCA_035458985.1 Pseudomonadales bacterium | reverse complement strand
TCATTATTTACAAAGCTGATCCCTGTATGAGTGCCATTTGCAAGGGCTGTGCCTGCTGCATCTCTTGCTTGCTCATCTGTGTATGCAGATGGAATCGTGGGCTTATTTCTCAGCTCTGTATATGATCCACTAAATGAAGTAGACAGCCCGTTGTTTAGGTCATATACATAGCTATCGCTATTTTGATACTGCACGACCGACAGATCATTGAAGCCTGTACGCCCGACTAAAACGACATTTGAGGCCAGATTGACTTGTAGCGCGTTTACGCCACTGCACTCTGTGAGGACGGTCAATAAAGGCGACCCAGCCCCTGCACGCAAAGAGGTAACTAGCTGATTCCCCATGGTGCATCGATCAAAATAGACGGTCGCCGTCACTGTTGATGCAATAGAGATCCCACCAGCAAAAGAGCACTGCTCAAATGTCACAAAATTAGCAGTTGCATTTGTGATTGTCACAGTGGAGCCGAAGATGCAATTTTTAAAATAGTGGCGCCCTAGTGTGCCATCAATTAGCAATGCACCCTCGACATTAAGATCGCTGATCCTGACTCGAGTAGTGGTCGCCCCTGAGATAGTCAGCCCTCTAGATACTAGCTCGCAAATATGCCCGCTTGTTGGATGATATGGGGCGATGATATCCATACCGCTAGGGGCATCGCTGATCGTGAGTGTACTGCCACTATAAGAGCCGGCTGACATATAGATCGCATATGCACCGCTTCCACCCGCAATCGCATTGACTACAGTTTGAATGTCATTTACGCCCTCGTTTACATAGTACGAGTTGGAGTAAAGCGTTTTGCCCTGCACTGTATCAAGAGAACTTTGATCAGCCTTGCTATCAATATCGCTTTGAATAGAAGTTGTAAAATATTGGCGATCTGCATTTGAGCCAGCGTCGATATTGTCGGTAGTCAAGACGACTACGCCAGTAGCCCCATTCACAGAGTCAACAGCACCGCCACCGCCACCGCCACCGCTTACAGGAGGTTTAATGATAATCGCCATGATCAAACCGCCTTCCTGTTGAATGCGCAAATGAATTGAAGGTTGTCGCCTGATGCGCCTTTTTTATAGGCGATATTCACGACAGCACCATCTTTGAGCCCTGCACACTGCAGATCGATTGCACCACCTGCCAAGACAAAAATTTCATTGGCGGTAGAGTCGCCTGCACCTGTGCGAGCTCTCAGCTTTAAATAGGCGGTGGATGAGCCGGGATTATAGATGGATACCTCAGCAAAAGCCAAATCAGCAGATAGGGCTGATCCAGTCTTGGAGTCGATAAAATCGCTCGAGTTCAAATCTGTCCAATCAGTGGAAGCATTGGCAGAAGTGCTTTTGCAAGCAAT
>DATHYR010000482.1:0-1571 GCA_035458985.1 Pseudomonadales bacterium | reverse complement strand
CACTCACCATGTCAGAGGCGCCAATGATGGCCATGGCAATCATGGATAGCCAGAACCAGTGTGAAAAACTGAAAGCAATTGTTGCGAAACCGAAAATAAATGTTGTGACATAAAGAATTTTGCCCACCGAATGGTTCATCGCTACCTGCGTTAAGGCAGCGGCGGCGAGAACCGCGCCAAACGCAGTTGCCGAACGCAACAGGCCCGCACCTGATGGGCCGACCTCCAAAATATCCTTAGCAAATATCGGCAAGAGCGCCGTCACACCGCCCAAAATGACAACAAACAAGTCAAGCGTAATGGCCCCGAAAATTACCTTCTTGTTGTAGACATAACGCAGGCCCGCCAAGAGTGTCCTGAGATTGGTCGGCTCCTTGCCAGTGCGTTGCGTACGAGTACGAATTAAACACGTGGTCAAGATGCCAAGCACAAAACCAACCATAGCAGTGGCGTATACAACGTCAGGCCCTAGCAAATAAAGCCCGCCGCCAATAGCCGGCCCAAGCACCTGGGATACTTTGTTGGCCCCGGTATTCCACGCAACCGCGTTGGGAAATTGTTCCACCGGCACCAGATTCGGCACAAAAGCGTTGGATGCGGGCTGATAGAAAGCGCGCCCCGCGCCCATCACCGACATGCATAGGAAAGCAGGCCAAACACTCGCGTGACCACTCAATGTGAAAATTAACAATAATGCTGCTGATAACATCATCACGCCGTAACAAATCGACAAAACGTAACGGCGGTCGAATAGGTCGGCCACATACCCCGTGATCAGTGCAAAGCCGAATGCCGGCGCAAAGGTCGCAAGACCTATGTAGGCAAGGTCCATGGGGTTACCGGTCCGGTCATAGACCTGATAACCAACTGCCACGGTAACCATGTGCAGCGCAATCGACGCGAAGGCCTTGCCAAGGAAAAAGAGCCGGAAATCTCGATTGTGTAACGCAACAGCGCCTGTCAGTTGCGCGTCCGGCTCGTCATCATCCTTAGGAGCACCACTATCGGGCGCAGAAGGGCTGCTCAAACCTGGCCCCACATATATTCTAAATGATCGCCTCGGAAAGCTGGAGCGGGTGATGGGAATCGAACCCACGTCTTCAGCTTGGGAAGCTGATGTTCTACCATTGAACTACACCCGCGCAGGATAACTGGCCCGCAGGCCACTGAGATAACCAGTCCTTGGAACAGTTGGAGCCTATTTCTAGCGGTAACGCCTGCCTTCCAGCAACAAAAAGCCGCGTCCAATTCGCTAGATGCACCAAATTCCTCTAAATTTTCGAAATAGTTGAATTTACAACCAAAAATACATACTCGATCCGGGTTTTCCCTTATTGATGCAAAAACCATTTATTGCTAAAGGAGAACCCTATTCTATGTCTTTTGGGGGAGACTTGCCAAATGTGGGGCCTGTGCAACATCAGCTTTAGGGCTGAATACAAGGGGCTGCGCCGCAGCGGCAAACGACACCATTCCTGTAAAAATTCCAGCCTTATGAATTTCCTCCATATGATGGACATGCCCCCAAGCCTTCATGAGGACGCCTGAGATGACGCTGACTAAATATGCCG
>DATHYR010000481.1:0-1204 GCA_035458985.1 Pseudomonadales bacterium | reverse complement strand
ATCAGCCCCATTTTTGCATGGATATCAAGCGATGCATTTGAAGAGGCAAAGTTTCCCCCATTAAATTGGTACTCAGATGATGTCCATTGCATGGACCTGGTCCAAAAGGGCTATGGCCATTATGTGAGTGCCAGTTATGTCCACCACATAGGCAGCAACACGATTGGCTTTAATGCGCAAAAACTGCATGAAGATGCGCTGCCATGGCTCAAAGAGAATCGACCAACTTATGCGAGTGCCTGGTTTGATTCTTAATCTAGGGTCTGGCAAAGACTGGTGCGCTGAGTATCTCAATGCAGATATTCAAGCCAGCAAGAATCCTGACTGGCTGGTCGATATCAGCAAAGTCAAATGGGGTGACACGCTAGAGACCCGTTTTGGCCAGATTGAGATCGTGCCAGGCAAGTTCGACACTATCCTAGCCAACGATGTCCTGGAACACATCCCCAATCTGGTCGATGCCATGACCAACTGCAAAGAGCTTTTGAGGGTGGGCGGTGAGATGCGCATCCATGTGCCTTATGACCTGAGTCTTGGCGCTTGGCAAGACCCAACCCATGTCAGGGCATTTAACGAGAATTCTTGGAAGTATTACACCGAGTGGCACTGGTACTTAGGATGGCCAGATCGGTTTGAGTTGACAACACTGGAAATGCGTCTCTCAAAGGTGGGAGAAGCACTAGAATTGCCACAAGACGAAATTATCCGCACGCCTAGAGCTGTGGACTCCATGTTTGTGGTTCTAACAAAGGTCAAGCCATGATTGAAAATATCACCGAAAATTTATCCACCGACATTGCAGCCCAAGAGCCAATGGATGACATGGAACTGCAAGCGATCATCACGCAAGACCTGACCGATGCGGTCAGCTATGTGGACAGTGACTTGTCACCCACACGCGCCAAAGGGACTGAATACTATCGCGGTGATTTATTTGGCAATGAGGTCGAAGGCAACAGCAAAGTGGTGGCCATGGAGGTGCGCGACACTGTGAGCGCTATGCTGCCAAGCCTGATGCGGGTGTTTTTCAATTCTGAGAATGTGGTGGAATTTACGCCCAAAGGACCTGAAGATGTCAAGATGGCTCAACAAGCCACCGATTTTGTTAATCACATTTTCCAGAATGACAACAACGGGTTTTTGACCAGTTATGCCATCTTTAAAGATGCCTTGGTCAGGAAGTGTGGCATTGCCAAATTCTGGT
>DATHYR010000480.1:0-1714 GCA_035458985.1 Pseudomonadales bacterium | reverse complement strand
CCTATTCCATCTTTGCAATGGATGGCAATGGCAAGCTCCCCTTTATTTGCTTTTCATCCTTGCCCGGTGTCACTTGCCCGGGTGCTGGCGAGTGTCTCAATTTCTGCTATTCATTCAAAGCATGGCGTTATCCGCCGGCGTTTATGCGCCAAGCGCAGAATGCTTTCCTCATGCGTTTCAACCGCGACGCCATTACCAATGCATTGGCCGACATTGTTGCCAAAATGCCCGCCGGGTTTGATATGCGCCTGTACGTTGACGGCGATTTTGCTTCGACATCCGATGTCACCTATTGGTTCGAATTGTTGAATCAAAACCCAACAATCCGTGCCTACGGGTATTCGAAGAGTTTCGATGCCATCCTCGCCTATGCTGGCGCATGGCCGACGAATTACCAATTGAATATCAGCGGCGGTCACAATGCCAATGATGCTACTGTGGCGCGTGTAAAGGCCCTGCCGATAACCCGTGGTGAATTCATTGCAGTATCCATTGGACGCAAGATCAATTCAAAAGATCACGGAACCCCATCGGTCAATCGAGCCCTGCGCGAGACGTTCAAGATCAAAGCATTTACTTGCCCGGGTAAGTGTGGATCTTGCACAGGCAAGGGCCATGCATGCGGCATGCCATCCCTGAAGGGTTTGCCCATCATCATCGCGATGCATTGACCCCATCATCAAACCCTGACATAGGGTTTGTCCTAATGACCTAACCTATGTTGGGCCATTAGAATAAATTCTGTCAACGTCAACAAAGGAACCGACACCATGCGCTACCTTCCTTCTTTCGACATCTGGCAAGTGCCCACGGAATTGTTGTCTCATGTTCAACCCGGACAATGGGTGTATGCTGGTGACAAAGAATCTGTCGGACGATTCTTTGGCGTGAAGAAGTCTGGCACTGTCGTTGTCGCTTGGCGCAGCAACGCTAGAAACAATGGCCGTCCACAAGAATACTATTCCTTTATGCGTCAATACGCTAAAGGGTGACACATTCTTTCGTGAGAAACACCATGCAATATCTCAGCATCCTGATCGAATCCGATGGCGACACCGTCGATACCATCGAACACCCCGCTGATGACGCCAATGCATCCCTTCGCGCCTATGTTGAATCCACAGGGTTTTCCCTGATTCAAACATACTGGCAAGGGTCTACACTGACGGCTATCGTCACTATGTGATAGTGACTTGTTTCCTTGTAACGGAGTGATGATGATGATTGACCGTGAAACCCTAAAGGCTAAGGTGGCCACCTACACCATCCCCATGTTGCATGGTGCCATTGCAGATTGTCACCATACGTTGAAGATTGGACAGTATCCCTACGAACATCCCTATGCTCAGAAATTGTGGGCAGAAATTGATGCGTGCAGGGATAGGCTAATGACGCTGACGAAGGGCAATAGCATTCCCCTATACCAACCCAGACCACGATAGCAACAATCAACTATCCAGCCCTCTGAAGTGATGTTCTAATATCTCTCAACGCAACAAACCAAGGACAAGCAACATGATCGATGCTTCCTTCCTTCGCAGGGTCAAGCTGGTGTTCATTGGGTTCTGTGTCCGTGACCTGAGCATGACGCAGAGTGACGCAGCATGGGAGTTCGATTACATGTTGACGTCCAATGGTCGAGCTATGCTGCGCGACTATTACCTGCATTGCTCTCGCATTGGCGCACCGTTCGCACTCAACAGGGCAAAGAGGA
>DATHYR010000479.1:0-1055 GCA_035458985.1 Pseudomonadales bacterium | reverse complement strand
ATCAATTTAACGAGGTAATCATTTAAACTGCGAAGTTCATCCGCACCAATCCCCGACTCCGGCATCGCCCGTAAAATGTATTGATAAATTTGACCCAACCCTGAGGTATTCGGTCCAATTTCGGGGATCCCGACGCCAGATGGGATCATCTCCCTCGCGGCCTGCAACTGCTCAAACACTTGCTGACGAGCAAAGTAAATGTCCGTTCCTTCACTAAATACGACAGTGACAATCGACAGACCCGTGCGCGACAAGGAACGCACTTCCGTCACCGCGGGCAATGCGTACATGGCCGACTCCACCGGATAGCTGATTAACTTCTCAACCTCCTCAGCCGCTAAGCCTTCAGCGGCAGTATTAATGGTGACTTGCACATTGGTGACATCGGGAAAAGCATCCAAATTTAACTTAGGCAACATGGCGAGACTCGCCAACACCGCAGCGACCAGCGCCAGTACTACCAGCAAGCGATGCTTGATCGCTGCCGTAATCAATTTTTGTAACATAATGAATTCCTTAACGGACTTAAGTGCTAGTGGTTATGGATATCAAATCCCGCTTTGGCTTGTTCAGACGCCAAGAAAAATGCCCCTGAAACCACAACCTTGGCATTGGCCTTAAGCCCTTTCACTAAACTCAAACCTCGCTGACGCAAGATCACTTGCACTTCAACCGCCTCGAATCCGTCCTCATCTTCGATAAAGACTTGCCAATCTCCATCGCCACCTCGAGTCAAGGCCGCATCCGGTAGCACAAACCCAGGCTCGCTTCCGTCTTGCTCTGTCGCAAAATACAATTCTGCGAACTGCCCCGCATGCAGGACATGATCGGGATTAGCGATACTGACTAACACTTGTTCTGTGCGTGTAACACTGTCGAGTTCGTGTGAGCGGCCAATAATTTGCCCCGCTAAGGTTTTGTCGCCGACCTTCACCAATGCGTTACTACCCACCACCAAATGTTCGGCCTGCGTTGGCGTCAGTTGTGCCTCGACCCATAAATATGACTCATCGGTCAACTGCATCAACGGCGTACCCGCAATGAATATTTGACCT
>DATHYR010000478.1:0-1070 GCA_035458985.1 Pseudomonadales bacterium | reverse complement strand
GAGATAAGCAATGAGACAGCGGCAAGCGTGTCGGGCGCGAAGTTGGACGCATATCTGTCCTACTGGCAAGGCGAATTGAGGGGGCTGAGGCTTGCGATGTTGAAGCATTTGGACGATATGCAAAACGTGTTCGATGGCGTTTCATATCTTGGCGTTGAGTTCCAAAAGAAAGATTCTACCTTTAGCATCCGAGCGGTCGGACACACAAACATTCTACCCTACCCAAGATGGCGTTGACAATAGACCATACGGTTTTTAAGAGTTACTTCAACACAGGGGACGCGCCAACGGAGGCGCAGTTCCACGCGCTCATTGATGCGGTGGCATTGGTTGACGCGGCAGCTGGGCAGGTCGTTTACAAGGACGGTTCCAATTACGTGACTGGTCAGATAGTAAAGACCGCGCAGGTGACAATCCCTACAGCGGAGGTACTAACGTTGTTCACCACACCTAAACCGTTTGGGATAACCGTTCCCACGGGATACTACGTGCAGCCGTTGTCGGCACAGCTTAAGGCTACGTACGGAGGAACGCCTTACGCTACGAACATTGCTTTGGAGGTTGGATTTAATGGGGTGAAACCAATCTTTAACGGGGCATTGAATTTCAACAGCAACGTATTTCAAAATCTGGAGTTTGAACCATCGGGAACGGTTATCGACAACGCTGATGTTGAGGTTTCCGTAAACGTTGGCAACCCCACGGCTGGCAACAGCAACATTACCGTTTACTTGACTTACATTTTAATACCTGTCTGAGATGGCAACGGAGAAGCGGACTATAATGATTGACGTTGCCATCTCCACAAAGGGAGAGGCGACGGTTGACAAGCAACTGGACAAGGTAGATGATGGGCTGAAAGACATTAAGAAGTCAGCCGACAAAGCGTCCACGTCCATGAAGGCGGGGTTCACCGCTTCGGCAAATGCGGCAGCGTTGATACCCGGGCCGATAGGCGTGGCGGCCACGGCAATGTCAGGGCTTACAAGTGCTACCGCAACTTTTGGCACTGCACTCAAGGGCGTAAAGGGTATCTTAATTTCAACGGGCATAGGTGCGTTCGTTGTGTT
>DATHYR010000477.1:0-1203 GCA_035458985.1 Pseudomonadales bacterium | reverse complement strand
GCAGATTAAGGGTTCATCATCATCTTCGGTATCAATGTGAAAAATGATATGGCCTATCGAGGGGAATTTTTTTAACAGGCGTAGAACCACCGTATCGCCGATATAATGGCCTTCCGAGGCGCTGATATAGGGTGATACTTGGAGGTGCATCTCTAACAAGGTTTTGGCTCCCATTTTGCGCGATTTAAAACTATGGACATCAACCACACCCTCAACAGCCTGTACTTCTTGGCTGAGTGCATCCAGCTCATCTTGAGGGATAGCGGTATCAACCAATTCCTGCAGGCTCTTCCAGCTTAGATCCCAGCCGATTTTAGCGACGAAAACGGCGACACCCACAGCTGCCACGCTATCTAGCCAGGGGGCGCCCAGCATGGCGCCACCGATGCCGATAAAGACAACGATTGACGAATAAGCATCAGTCCGTGAGTGCCAAGCGTTGGCGATCAGCAGATCAGATTTTAGTTTTTTACCCGCAGCTAGTGTGTAACGAAAGATCCACTCTTTGGAGATGATGGATATAAGCGCCACGACTAATGTGGGCCAGCCTGGGATCGAAGTCTTTGTGCCCGTTAATAAGCTTGAAATGCTTTCATAGGCCATAGCGCCGGCAACGGCAACCAAAATAAAGCCAAGTGCAACCGTGCCGAGCGTTTCGAAACGTTCATGCCCGTAGGGGTGTTCCTCATCCGGCTCGGCATGGGAAAAATTGACGATCACAACAACCATGAAATCGGTTACCAAATCCGATAGCGAGTGGATACCATCAGCGATCAGTGCGTGTGAGGAGTAAATAATGCCGATAAGAATCTTTGCGATTCCAAGAAGGGTGTCGAGTGCAGCGCCAATCCAGGTTACGCGGATCGCATGCTTGCGCTTATCCTCGGGCAGATCGAAATTCTGCTCAAGGCTATGGGTGTGGTTATGGTTGTGCTTAGGTATCTGCATAAGTCCAGTGTATCAGAAGCGATGGTATGGCAAAGGGTTGAAGGCCTGGAAGATATAATCAACAACAGCGATAGTCGTGGAGCCAAGCGGTGACGTCAGCAGACTACTGCTCAATTCAGTCCTTGCCATCATAGATGCAGCCGCTGGTGCAGGTCTCTTTGATCAGAATACGGCTTAACTGAGGTAACTCGGGTTTTAGTTCATTCCAGATCCATCGGGCCAATACTTCGCTGGTAGGGTTTTCTAGGCCTTTGA
>DATHYR010000476.1:0-1406 GCA_035458985.1 Pseudomonadales bacterium | reverse complement strand
GAAAAGGGCGGCTTTGGCTTTTCGGAGTTTGCCGATCTTTATCCAAAACTTCGCGCCAACCCAACTGTTTACAAGCAGATCGTTGAGACCCTTGGTCCGAAAGCATCTGACACGCTCCGCGACTTGTATCAGGTGTCAAAGCGCATAACTGAAGCCCGTGCCAACGTTCTGACAACAGGCAAGGCCAACCAGGCTCTAGTTGAGTCATTGAATGCTGAAGGCATTGTGGCGCGCATCATGGACAGCACTATGGCGAAGCGTGCCGTCGGCGCTGCTGCTGGCATGGCTGGTCCGATTGCGGGCGCTGTTATGCCCGATATTATGCAGGCGATGGCGAAGGGCAATCCTGAAGCAATCCGGGCCGCTGGTAAGATGTTCAGCAGCCCTGAATTCCAAGTGCTTTTGACAGAGGCCGCAACACAACCGCGAATTGCTGATCGAGCAATCAACCGCGTTGCAACGTCTGCCCGCTTCCGTGACTTTGCCAAAACAATTGGTTTGGACATGAAGGACGCAAAGACTTGGTTGAGATCAGCGGCGGCTCCAGCGGCTGTCGCACAAGGTCAGCAAGCGCCAATGACAGAAACCGGCGGCGCACCTGTTGTACGAATTCAGCAATGACCTTCCCCAACACCACAATTTCTGGCATAAGCCATGTCAAGGAGTCTGATTAATGGCCGCTCTCTCCGTTCAAGTTCCGTTCCCAGTCTTTTATGATCGGGACGGCGATCCACTTGATAATGGCAACATCTACATTGGCGTCGCCAATCTTGATCCCATCGCAAATCCACTTCAGGTCTATTATGACGAGGCGTTGACGATTGCTGCAACTCAACCACTGAGGACCAGCAATGGTTATATTTACCGAAACGGTGCGCCTGCTCAGCTTTTTGTAAATGCAACAAATTTTTCCATTCTTGTTCGGGATTCAAAAAATACGTTAGTTTACAGCTTTCCAGACGGGACGGGCGCTGGCGTTGGCGCTGCATCAATTGAATATGACCCGCCATTTGCGGGTGCCTTAACAAGCGGATACAGCGTTGCTGACAAGCTAGCACAATGCGTTTCCGTCAAGGACTTTGGCGCTGTTGGAGATGGCGTGTCAAATGACACGGCTGCCATTCAGGCCGCGATCAATACTGGCAAGCCAATTGTTTTTCCTGCTGGAAATTATTTGAGCGGCCCACTTACACAATCAACAAATTTTCAACGGTTTTATGCGGACGGCCAAGTCAGTATAATTAAAAATGCAAATGGAGTTTTGCTGACTTCAACAGGAATTTATGTTGAATTTAATGGCATCCAATTTGTAGGAACCGGCTTTACTGGCGACAATATAAATTGCACGGGGAATCACCCGCGCTTCATCAATTGTGCGTCTGTGGGGACGCCTGGCAGAGCGTTAA
>DATHYR010000475.1:0-2686 GCA_035458985.1 Pseudomonadales bacterium | reverse complement strand
CATAGTGACACTGGCGTTTAAAGCTTTTGGTTGCGAATAAGCGACACCGCGACTGAATGCGTGGTGGTAATTTCCGTATCTATGCGAAAGATTCTGGATATTTCACCGGCCGTTCATTCTGATGCCCCAGTCTTCCCTGGGGACACAGCCTACCAGCAAGCGGTTCATTTTTCACACGGGCCCGGGTGTCCGGTCACCGTACACACCATCAAAATGTCTCCGCATACGGGGGCGCATGCTGACGCACCCATGCATTACCACGCTGAGGGTGCTGGTATCGGCACGCTTGCTTTAGACGCGTATATCGGCCATTGCCGGGTGATTGATTGCACAAGGTCTATCGGGCTCGTCGAGCCAGCAGACGTGGCGCACGCTCTACACGACTTGCCACCTCGTGTGCTAATTAAAACATCGGTAACCGCCAGCCAGTCGTGGCAATTGTTCACCGCTATTGCGCCAGCAACCTTGCACGCCTTGAAGGCGGTGTGTAAGGATTTTTGTCTTATTGGGACCGACACGCCAAGTCTTGATCCCGCTGAAAGCAAGGACTTGGCGAGCCATATGACGTTGTTCGATCTTGATCTTCGTGTTCTCGAGAACCTGGTGCTTGATGGTATCGAAGAGGGTGATTACGAGCTGATTGCCTTGCCTCTAAAGTTGACTCACTGCGATGCGGCGCCCGTGCGCGCCGTCCTCAGAACCTTAAATTAATGACTCTATGAATACCGCGATTAGCCGTGACGACTGTTTAGCCTTGGATCAGGCAGATCCATTACGGGCATTACGTAGTTTTTTTGACCTACCCAAGCAGTCCCAACCCACCATATATCTAGACGGCAATTCCCTCGGTGCATTGCCAAAGGCAACACCCAAAGCGGTGGCGCAGGTCATTACCCAAGAATGGGGGCAGGACTTGATTCAAAGCTGGAACAAGGCTGGATGGTTCAACATGCCACAGCGATTGGGGGATCAACTCGCGCCGCTCATTGGCGCTGGTCATGGTGAGGTGGTGATGACCGACACCACCAGCGTGAATTTATACAAAGTGCTCTGCGCAGCTGCTGAGTTAGCGCAGCAGCGGCATCCGGAAAAAAGAGTTTTATTGAGCGAGACAAGTAATTTCCCAACAGACCTCTACATCGCACAATCGGTTTGCAATCAATACCAGTTGCGGCTGGTACTTGTTGACGCTTCTGCCGTAAAAGAGGCGCTGACTGCGGATGTCGCGCTGGTGATGCTGACTCATGTAAATTACCGGACAGGTGCCATGTACGAGATGGCCGAAATCACGGAGTTAGCGCACAGGGTTGGCGCATTGACAGTATGGGATTTGGCGCACAGTGCAGGCGCTGTTCCCGTAGACCTGCGTGAGGCAAACGCTGATTACGCGGTCGGTTGCGGATACAAGTACCTAAACGGTGGTCCCGGTGCGCCGGCTTTTGTGTGGGTCAATTCACAGGTTCTGGGGACAACGACGCAACCGCTCTCTGGTTGGTGGGGGCACGTACGGCCATTCGCATTTGACACCAGCTACGAGCCTAAGCCCGGTATAGATCAGTACCTCTGTGGCACACAGTCCATGCTGGCGTTGACTGCCATGCGCTGCGGCCTCGATATTTTCGACCACGCGAAAACACTGGGCGGCATGACTGCCATACGGAAAAAATCACTTGCACTGACTGATCTATTTATGGCGCTGTGCGCGTCGCGTTGCGTAACCTTCGGCTTACAAAATGTAACGCCAACTGACCCACGTTATCGGGGCTCGCATGTCAGTCTCGCTGCTGCTAACGATGGGTATGCCATGATGCAGGCCCTCATCGCACGCGGCGTTATTGGTGATTTTCGTCGTGGCGACGCGGCGGGTGAACCTGACTTACTCCGTTTCGGATTCACACCGCTTTACACCCGATTTGTTGATGTGTGGGATGCCGTACAGCAGCTGGTGGAAATGTTGCAAAACGCTGAGTGGAAGCGGCCCGAATTCAATCGCGAGCAGGTGGTGACATGAGTACACCAATCGATATCGTGGCACGCGAGGGCGCGAAGCTTGATTACACGAATGACATGACATATGGCGATTACCTGCACCTGGACTCGCTCCTAAGTTCGCAGCAACCGCTGTCAAATCTGCACGATGAAATGCTATTCATCGTGCAGCACCAAACGAGTGAACTCTGGATGAAGCTGATGCTTCATGAGCTACAAGCAGCCATGAATGCGTTGGTGGAGGGGAACAGTGCATTGGCTTTTAAAATGATGGCGCGTGTCAGCCGCATCATGGTTCAACTGGTATCAGCGTGGGATGTATTGGCAACCATGACACCGCCTGAGTACAGTGCGCTGCGGCCACATCTGGCTAACTCCAGCGGATTTCAAAGTGCGCAATATCGCTGTATTGAATTTACATTGGGTAATAAAAATGCGGCGATGCTAAAGCCGCACGCGCATCGGCCCGAACTACTCGCGACGGTTCAAAAGGCGTTTGACAGTCCTTCTCTCTACGACATTGCAATTGCCCGATTGGCGGCAGCCGGACTACCCATTGATGCCGTGCATTTGAAGCGCGACTGGCGTGTGAGTCACACAAGTAGCGCGAATGTGCAATCAGCGTGGAAGGTGGTTTATCAGGCGCCAGATCGCTACTGGGACATGTATCAGCTCGGCGAAAAACTCACTGATATTG
>DATHYR010000474.1:0-1714 GCA_035458985.1 Pseudomonadales bacterium | reverse complement strand
CTGGGATTGGCACAGCCTATGAACCGTATATCAATGGGCAATATCAAGACACAACAAACAACCCTATCAGCCGCGTTTGGTTTTCAGTTGCACAAGGCATTTTGACCGAAACCATGTATGGGCTTATCCACAACGCCCAATTAAAAGAACTGCAATTTGTCATCACAGGCAAAGGATTTGTCGATACCGAAAAAGACCACACAATCAGCACCATTAGTTATCTTCATCAGGATGAACAAGGCCGCCCCTTGTCGCTTGCCTATCGCATAGTAAACAAAGATGTTGAAGGCAAATATCAAATCGAAAAGCATATTTTTACCGATCCAGATCGCGACAGTTTGATGATGAAGGTAATTTTTACTGCTTTTGAAGACGGGATCACTCCCCACCTTTATGTCAATCCACATATCGATAATAGTGGCGCTAATGATGTCGCCAGCGTCGAAGGTAAAGCATTAATCGCCACCACTTCCGCTAAAGATGCCAGCGTAATGAGTGTCATCAGTGATGTTGACTTTACTCAGGCCAGTGTCGGTTTTGTCGGTGTATCTGATGGAATGACTGATTTACTCGATAACGGTACGCTAGACAATGTGTATCTTAGTACCCACTCCGACGCCAACCTTAATGGAGGCAACGTTGCACTCACCGCCAGTTATCCGAGCATGCCAGCTAATCAACCCTTAAGTGTTAATCTTGTTTTGGGATTTGGTAAAGATAAGCAGCAAAGCCTAACTAATGCTAACGGTACGTTAACAGCCGGCTACGAGGCGGTACTGAGTGCCTATAAAGGCGATGACAAACATCAAGGTTGGACTGACTATTTAACCAGTCTCCCAGCCATACCGAACATGTCGACGAGCACCACAGATAACGGAAAATTATTGTATACCAGCGCCATGGTGCTAAAAGCACAAGAAGACAAAACCCATGCGGGCGCGTTAATCGCGTCGCTCTCTAATCCATGGGGAGATACTGTCTCCGCCAAAGTGGGCAGTACGGGTTACAAAGCCGTATGGCCCCGCGACTTTTACCAATGTGCAATGGCTTTTCTGGCGTTAGGCGACACAAATACACCTAAAGTTGCGTTTGAATACCTACAAAAAGTACAAGTTCGCCAAGACACCCCCAACTACACTGGCACGCCTGGTTGGTTTTTACAAAAAACACACGTCGACGGTGAGATTGAATGGGTAGGCGTGCAATTGGATCAAACGGCGATGCCAATCATGCTAGGTTGGAAGCTGTGGCAAGCGGGTGTATTAAGCGAACCTGAGCTGCGACACTGGTATCATACTATGTTAAAAAGCGCCGCCGATTTTCTTGTCGAGGGTGGCGACGTCTCGTTAGATTGGAACCAGACCCGTATTACGCCGCCAAAGACACAGCAAGAACGCTGGGAAGAACAAGCGGGGTACTCTCCGTCAACCACGGCGGCGATGATCACCGGCTTAATCGCGGCAAGTGATATTGCCAAACTGGCAAGCGATCACACTTCAAGTGATCGATATTTGGCAACAGCAAACGCACTCAAGGCTAATATCGAACAGCAAATGGTAACCCAGACAGGCTTGCTAGGCGATAACGACTCGAGCAGCGTGCCGCCTTATTATGTACGCCTCAGTCCTGACGGAAATCCCAATAATGACGCCAAACTTGGTGACAACAATGGAAAAATGGGCTTAGATCAGCGGCTAATTTTAGATGCTGGCTT
>DATHYR010000473.1:0-1456 GCA_035458985.1 Pseudomonadales bacterium | reverse complement strand
AAAAAGCAAATCAATCGTTGGCTTCAGTGTGCTGAAATGCTCCAGCGGTGCATCAAAATAGTTATGAAGTGGTTACCATGGATAGGGTCACATCTGTTACTGCCTAGTTTACCTAACCGTTGTTTGCTGTGCCACCAGTCGATTGATGCTCCGCACTCGGGCGTGTGTCCTGTGTGTCTGTCGGCGTGCCTCTATCGGGGGCCAACTTGTTTAGGCTGTGGCCGCAACATGTCGGTATTGCAGGCTTACTGTGGTCAATGCCAACGCACTGAGCCATTACACATTATTGCCCCTTGCAGCTACCATCAAGGCATGGGGCACTGGGTTGCGGCAATGAAGTATCAGGGGCAATTCGCCGCGATGTCGGCGTTGAATTTAGCTCTGTTAGCAAGGCTACAGGCCTTAGAAAATGCGGGATTGTTGCGTATGCCGCAGGTGATTGTGCCCGTGCCTTTGCATCCTCATCGCTTGCAGGAGCGTGGTTTCAATCAAGCTTGGGTGATCGCAGAAGAACTGAGTCGTTTAGCGCACTTGCCCTTGAACGACAATGCCTTAGTTAGAGTTCGCCATACTCGTCCGCAGGCTGGGCTTACCGGTAAGCAGCGTCGTCGCAATTTGGCTAAGGCGTTTGAGTTGGTCGGTGAATTTCCTTATCAGCGCATTGCGTTAGTCGATGATGTTGTCACTACGGGCACGACTGTGCAGGAAATTGCGCAATTGTTTACCTCTCGGTCTATTCATGTGCAGGTGTGGTGCCTTGCCAGAGCGGAGGCACCGGAATTACTCGACAGCACTGAATAGGCTGATGGATTAATCTTGAATGCCTGCTGGTAGAAAAAACAACGCATTAGCATAGATTTTTTCAGAGCCAAGCCAGATATTCCTAAATAGCAGATTATCTGCTATCGCCACGACCGCGCCCTTTCCCCGTTTCTCAACGATAATAGCGGGGCTATTTGCCAGACTGCGCTGGTATTCCTTTGCTAAATAGCCACTTAACAAGGGGTCGTCTTGGTAGTGGGCAACCACAGTAAAAGGATCAGACGGCTGGCTTAGACCCAGCACTTTGTTTTTCATAATCGGGAGCATAGCGTCGCCAAGCCCAAAACTGAGAGGATGACTGCTATCGAGTTTCAGGCCGACGATGGCACCACCAATGGACTGCCGAGCTTTCAGTTTCTCTTTATCTTTAAAGGTGTAACCGTCGGTATTAAATAGCTGCTTGTAAAACTTGTCTTCTAGAATATCGACGTTAAGTACATTGCGTTTTTCTAACCATTTCAGGGCGCCTTTTTGGGCGATAATGGTGCCGCCTTCCGTGACAAATTGCCCCAGTTTTCGTGCCATGATGTCATCCATATGCTCGTAATTGCCATCGGCAAAAATCACATGGGTGTATTTATCGAGCGAGAGTTTATTAAGCTGTTCGGTATTGACCAAACTAATGGGGGAACCT
>DATHYR010000472.1:0-17148 GCA_035458985.1 Pseudomonadales bacterium | reverse complement strand
AACACAAGCGCTGGTGGTGACGACCTTAGGAAGTGCGCGTGATGCTCAAATCATTGATGCCCTCGAAGGCGAGCGTCGCGATCCTTTCATGATGCACTACAACTTCCCTCCTTACTCTGTAGGTGAGTGTGGTCGCATGGGGGCAACAGGTCGTCGTGAGATTGGCCATGGTCGTTTAGCGCGTCGCGGTTTGGCAGCGATGTTGCCAACCGAAGAGCAATTCCCTTATACCATTCGTGTGGTGTCTGAGATTACAGAATCTAACGGTTCTAGCTCTATGGCCTCTGTATGTGGTGGTAGCTTGGCGTTGATGGATGCTGGTGTACCAATGCGTGCTCCTGTTGCGGGTATCGCCATGGGTCTGGTTAAAGAAGGCAATCAGTTTGCCGTGTTGACCGATATCTTGGGTGATGAAGATCACCTTGGCGATATGGACTTTAAAGTGGCGGGTACCGCTGAAGGTATTACTGCGCTGCAGATGGATATCAAGATTCAGGGCATCAATGAGAAAATTATGGACGTGGCGTTGGCGCAAGCTCAAACAGCCCGTCTGCATATTCTCGGTGAAATGAATCGCGTCATCAGTTCTTCGCGTCAAGAGTTGTCAGCGAATGCGCCCTCTATGACTAGCTTCAAGATCGATTCTGATAAGATCCGTGAAGTTATTGGTAAAGGTGGTGCGACTATTCGTAGTATTACTGAGCAAACTGGCGCGTCTGTCGACTTGGAAGACGATGGTACTGTCAAGGTCTTTGGCTCAGATGCGGCCTCACGTGATGCCGCTGTCGACATGATCATGGCGATTGTCGCCGAAGCCGAAGTGGGTGCAGTTTACAAAGGTAAGGTTGCGCGAATCGTCGACTTCGGTGCGTTCGTTACCATCCTGCCTGGTAAAGATGGCTTGTTGCATATTTCTCAGATTTCCCACGACCGTGTAGAAAACGTCTCTGACGTGCTGCAAGAAGGTCAGGATATCGACGTTAAAGTGCTCGACGTAGATGCGCGTGGTCGTATCAAGTTGAGTGCCAAGGCGCTGATTGAGAAAGAAGTCCCTGCAGAAGATGCGGAAACTGAATCGGCTGAATAATTCGGCACAATTCGGCATTGCGCACGTAGAAAGGTCATAGTTTACTATGGCCTTTTTTTATACATCGGAGATATGCCATGCACGTTGTAAAATGTTTGTTTGCGCTGTTACTCACTGTATTCCCGTGGTCTGCCTTGGCTCTTCAGGTCGAGACGGTGTCAGATGCCCTAGCGCGGCCTTGGTCAATTAGCTTGTTGGATGATCAGCGCGCATTTGTTACGGAGAAAGAGGGTACGCTTCAATTGGTTGACTTACGCGATGGTTCGATGCGAGAGATTGAAGGAATGCCTGACGTCTTTACTGAAAGCCAAGCGGGCTTGCTGGGGACGGTGTTACACCCAGATTTTGCAGATAATGGTTGGTTCTATGTGTCCTATGTCAAGCCTTTAGGTAACGATAAAACCACCACCGCCGTGATGCGATTCACCTTTGACGGACAGAAAATTACTGATCAACAGCCTATATTTGAAGCCGCTATCGAGAGTGATAATAAGGGCCACTTTGGAAGCCGCATGGTGTTTGATCGAGACGGTTATTTGTATATTACCTTGGGTGACCGCCGCAATCGCCCAGCCGTGCAAGATATGTCTGCGCACAATGGCAAACTGATCCGTCTTAATGACGATGGGAGCATTCCTGCCAGTAATCCCTTTGCCGACGGGGATGATATTGCCAAACCAATTTACAGTTTGGGGCATCGTAACGCTCAAGGTTTGGCGCTGCGTGAAGATGGCAGTATGTGGAACAGTGAGCACGGACCACGTGGTGGCGATGAGATAAATAAACTGCGTCCGGCGGCTAACTATGGTTGGCCAGTCATTACCTATGGCAAGGAATACATTGGTGGTGATATCGGCGAAGGCACACATAAAGAGGGTCTGGAGCAGCCAGTCCACTATTATGTGCCCTCGATTGCGACGTCAGACATGGTGTTTTACAAGGGCGCTGAATTTGCCGAATGGCAAGGTGATTTGTTAGTTACGTCATTGGCGGGCAGTCATCTAAACCGGCTACGTTTTGATGGCGACGCCGTAGTGGCAGAGCATCGTCATTTAGAGGACCTGAAAGAGCGCTTACGTGACATTGCCCTCGATAGCCAGGGACTTATCTATTTGGTGACAGATAGCGGTAAATTGTTGCGCGTAAGCAAAGGCCAATAGCGGTATGTTGAGGATGCTGCTCGCAGCGCTGGTATGCGTGTTTTCTCAGTATGCCAATGCCCAGCAGCGGGTAGCCTCCATCAATATGTGTGCCGATCAACTGTTGTTGTTACTGGCACCTGCCGAGAATATTCTGTCCATTTCTTATTTGTCGGCAGATCCACAGTATTCGGTTTGGACGCAAACAGCGAGAAAATTTCCCCATAATCATGCCAAAGCAGAGGAGCTAGTATCACTGCAACCCGATCTTGTATTGGCGGGTCAGTACAGTGATCCTATGGTGATTCGTTTGCTGCAGCAGCAAGGTATTGCTGTATACCAAATGACCCGTCCACAGCAGTTATCACAATTATTTGACGAGGCCCTCGCGGTAGGTGAGCTTCTTGGTGTCCAACAGCGCGCCAAGCAATTAGTGGAGGAGTGGCAAAATGACATTCAGCACTTACTGACGTTGGCGAAAACTGGAGTGCAACCACGCATGGCTATTATTGGCCCTAATGGATTTACGGAGGGCAGTGGTAGTTTGCGTGATCAGATGCTACAAAAAGCGGGTATCATCAATGTCGCCAGTGAAATGGGTATGGTTGGAAACAGTGAGTTTACCCTGGAGCAAATAGTGGCCCAACAGCCAGATCTCATTGCCATAGAAGACGCTACCGTGAACAACCATTCTCTAGCTCAGCGTTTACTTGATCATCCGGCGATTCACCATTTATCCGCTAAAGAAGTGCGTTTGCCGGCCAATTTGTGGTCATGCCCTGGGCCAAGTTATGTGGCAGCACTCAGGGCGTTAATCGAGGCAAAATTGTGGTGGCAACGGACAGAGGATTAAACGTTTGAGAAAGCAATGGGTGATCGCTGGGTTGGTCGGAATAGTGCTGCTCATGATGTGGCATCTTTCGATTGGCAGCAGCCGTTTAGATGTCTGGTTGGCATTGCAGGATCTTTGGTTGGGTCGTGATAGTGTCGCTGCAACCATTGTGCGTGATATTCGACTGCCGCGCCTAGTATTGGCAATGGCGGTAGGTGGTGTGTTGGGTTTATCGGGAGCGGCAATGCAGAGCTTGCTTCGAAATCCGTTGGCTGATCCAGGATTGGTTGGGGTGAGTAACTTCGCTGCGCTTGGTGCTGTAGTGAGCCTTTACTTCGGATGGGCTGCGCTCGCCTGGTGGATTTTGCCGGTTGGCGGTATGTTAGGTGCGGCCCTGGCTGTGGTGGCAATTTTTGCCTTAGCGGGTCTGCAAAGTAACGGATTAAGCCTCATTCTTGCGGGTGTAGCGGTCAATGCCTTAGCGGGCTCTCTTATCGCGCTAGCACTGAATTTTTCATCTAATCCCTATGCGATGAGCGAGATTGTCTATTGGTTGCTCGGATCTTTCGCAAACCGAAGTGTGGTCGATGTGGCCATCGCCATTCCTTTTATGGTGCTCGGTGCAGTGGCTATTTTTATCAGTAAAAACTTCCTTGATGCCTTGAGCTTGGGTGAAGAGACAGCGCAGTCGCTGGGCTATCATCTGGTTAAATACCGCAGTCTGATTATTGTTGGTGTTGCCCTGTCGGTGGGTGCGGCTGTCTCTGTGAGCGGAAACATAGGGTTTGTCGGACTCGTTATTCCACATCTCGTACGACCCTTGGTTCAGCATCGTCCCAGTAAATTATTGTTAGCGAGCACTGTCGCAGGGGCTGGCTTTATGCTTTTAGCTGATATTTTAGTGCAGGTGTTTGCCTCGGGTCAGGAGCTGAAGCTAGGCGTCGTTACTGCCCTCGTCGGCGGACCTTTTTTCCTAGGGTTAATTTGGCGCCTGCGGAGGTCCTATGTCTAAGGTGGCGCCATTATCCTGCAGGGATCTTTGTTGGCAAAAAGCCCAACGAGCACTCCTCAGCCATGTCACGATGAGCTTGGGTGACGCAGAATTAGTGGCGGTGATTGGCCCTAACGGAGCAGGCAAAAGTAGCCTTTTACGTAGCCTTATGGGGTTGATCCCCGAGGCGCATGGCAATGTAATGTTGAGCGGTCGTTTACTGCAAAGCATGAGCATGGCTGAGCGTGCTATCGAGGTAGCGTATCTGCCACAGCAACAGCCCGTGGCGTGGCCTCTTTCTGTGCGCCATACGGTAGAACTTGGCCGACTGCCACACATGGGATTTCGGCGACAATTGAATACCGAGGATCAGTCTGCTGTTGAAGAGGCTATGCAGATGGCAGATGTCGCTCATCTGGCCGACAGGCGGATTGATACATTGTCTGGAGGGGAGTTGTCGCGGGTGATGATTGCGCGTTTGTTTGCAGGACAAGCACCGATAATTTTAGCCGATGAGCCAATTGCTGCACTTGATCCTTATCATCAGCTCCATATCATGGAGCTCCTGCAACGGCATTGCCAGCGTGGAGGATCCGCCATGGTGGTGATGCACGACCTGACCATGGCCGCCAGGTTTTGTCAGCGTATCGTGGTAATGCAAAAGGGTGAGGTGGTAGCAGACGGCAGACCCCATGATGTATTAACCGATGACTTGTTGGCGAGCGTCTATGGCGTGAGTGTCAAGCGCCATCATGATTTGGTGGTGCCAGATAAGCGCCTAGGCTAGCGGTTGTCGTGCCTCACGATCCGTTGCTTTTCTCGGTCCCAGTCGCGGTCTTTAAGTGTGTCGCGCTTATCATGCTCTTTTTTACCTTTAGCTAACGCTATTTCAGCCTTGATAAGGTGATTTTTCCAATACAGCGCGGTGCATACACAGGTGAGACCTTTCGCTTCGACGGCGAGTGCTATGCGGGACAGCTCTTTGCTATGAAGCAATAACTTTCGGTTGCGGGTTGGCTCGGTCACGTAGTGCGTACAGGTGCTTTTGAGCGGTGTGATATTCACCCCGTAGAGGTAGGCTTCGCCTTGATGGAGCTGCACGAAGCTATCGACGAGCTGGACTTTTCCTTCGCGCAGACTTTTGACTTCCCAACCTTGTAACGAGACGCCGGCTTCAAATTTATCTTCGATGAAGTAGTCGTGTTTCGCTTTCTTGTTGAGAACGATGATGTTGCTTTGGGGTTTGGGTTTCTTTTTAGCCATGGCGCGTAGTATAAAGCACTCCAAGACAGGCTGCCTATGTGATTTGCACAAGATGGTAAATTTTTGTTTTTCCTTGAGCCGTGTGGCTTCTTGGCAGACAATACGAGAGCAAATCAGGGATGCGTCATGAAACGACAGACTAGTTCAGACCAAGGCATGTGGCGCCGTCAAATTACCTTCTTGTTGGCGTCTTCCGGGTCAGCCATTGGCCTTGGAAATATTTGGAAATTCCCCTACATCGCCGGTGAAAACGGTGGCGGTGCGTTCATCCTTATGTACCTTCTGTGTATCTTCCTGGTGGGTGTTCCTATTTATATGGCTGAAACCGTAGTCGGTCATGAAACGCGCCGCAATCCCGTGTCTGCCATGGCGATTCTTGCGCATAAAGCGCATGCCAGCCAGCAATGGCGTTGGGTAGGGGGTGTGGCCTGCCTCATTGGTATTATTGTGCTGTCCTATTTTACCGTGGTGGCTGGATGGGGGCTGCATTACTTAGTCAACGCGTTTGACGGTGCCTTTCAAAATGAAAGTAGCGTCGCCGTGAGAGCGATTTTTATCGATCTATTATCAGATCCTGTCGCCATGGTGCGCTACCAGTCTCTATTTCTTGCGGTGGTCATGGTGGTGGTTGGTTTAGGGGTTCGCGCCGGTCTTGGGGTCGCCAACCATATCATGGTGCCTTTAATGTTGTTGATGTTGGGCGTGTTGATTGCCTATAGCCACTCATTGGGTGATATGGCAGCGGCCATTGATTTCATGTTTACCTTTAATATCGATGCGCTGAATTGGAACAGTTTTCTTGTGGCGTTAGGACACGCTTTCTTCTCGCTGAGTATTGGCATGGGGGCGATGATGGCCTACGGTGCCTACATGCCAAAGCGGACCTCAATACCAACCATGGTGTTTGCCGTGGCCAGTATTGATGTTTTATTCGCCCTCTTTGCTGGCTTAGCTATTTTCCCAATCGTCTTTGCCAGTGGTTTGGCCGCTGGCGAAGGTCCTGGACTGATGTTTGTCAGTTTACCCGTCGCCTTTGGCAACATGCATTATGGCAGCTTTATGGGTGCGGTATTCTTTTCATTAGTTTTGATCGCTGCTCTGAGTTCCTCGGTGGCCTTGCTAGAACCGGCGGTGGCTTGGTTGAATGAGCGCAGGGGTGTGCCACGTCCTATCGCTGTGCTGTTGTTAGGTGTGCTGGTCTGGCTGATGAGCTTGATGTCGATGTTTTCATTTAACGCCTTGCAGGATGTGCGGGTGGTGGCCAACTTAACAATATTTGAGGCTCTCGATACGTTGTCCGCTAATATACTTTTACCGGGTGTAGGTTTTGCCCTTGCCTATTTTGTTGGGTGGCGTATGGATGTTAAAAAATTTGAGCATCGGCGATTCTTTGGTCTTTGGATTTGGCTGTTGCGCTATGTCACCGCGCCGGCGGTTTTGTTAATATTCATCACCACTTTGATACAACACGCGATGTAGCCTGAAACAATGAAAACCATTCAACGCAGTGCTTTGCTCATGTTTCCCGTCGAACACCTGTATCGGTTGGTGAACGAGGTAGAAGCCTACCCAGAGTTTATTGAAGGTTGTGTGGGCAGTGAGGTGTTAGAAAGAAGTGAAACCGAACTGAGGGCGCGCCTCGATTTAGCCAAGGCGGGCGTTAAGTTAAGTTTTACTACCCACAATACGATGCAGCCAAATGAACATATTGAACTGCAGCTTGTTGATGGTCCTTTTAAAGCCTTCAAAGGTGAGTGGCGCTTTACGCGCTTGCAAGAGAATGCCTGCAAAGTCGAATTTGAATTGCAGTTTGAATTAAACAATGCTCTATTGAGCGCAGCCGTTGGTAAGTTGCTCGATAGCGTGAGTAAGAATCTGGTAGATGCCCTATGTCAACGCGCGAAAACGCAACCTCTCATATGATTGCCGTCGAAGTAGCCTACGCTACACCGCAGTTACAAAAAATTATTAGTTTACACGTAGCGCCGGGTACAACCCCGCGTCAAGCCGCCAAAGTGTCCAATATTGCTCAGTATTTTCCGGACGCCGATATTGAAGGGGCCGATATGGGGATCTTTGGCAAGGTGGTTAAAGCCGATGAATATATGTTGCAAGAAGGGGATAGGGTAGAAATTTACCGCCCGTTGATTGCTGATCCTAAAGAAGTTAGAAAAGCTCGGGCGGCGAAAGTCAAAGCGGCCAATTAACCTGTTATAAATAGGACGGATTAATTGTCGGGTTGTGATACTACCGGGTTACTGCCCTCATCGGTGGGCTTGTCGGTATTTTTGTCCTTGAGTTGACCTTCAATAGTGACGAGTTTGTCGTTCTCAAAAATCACCGCGATGCGTTCCTCGATAAGCGTTTTCTTGCCGTATTGAACGAGGAAAATATAATCCCAGCGCTGGTCGTTAAACGTGTCCGTGACAAGTGGCGTTCCCATAATGAAGCGCACTTGGCGTTTTGTCATGCCAACCTCCAACTGGTCAAGCATGTCTTGTTTGACAATGTTGCCTTGGGGGACCCGCATTTTGTATACGCCGGGAAAGCTACAGCCCGCAGCGAATATTGAACCGGCCAACACAAGCGCCATTAGTTTTTTCATCGTCAATGTCCATCAAAAAATTTGTGCGTCGATGATACAACATGCCTATCAGCACTTCTAATGCTCTACGGTAAAAAATATCAAAAAGGGCTGAAATTCTCACCGCTTCCTTTTAAACTGCCCAAAACACGTATTTGGTAATGAGAATGGATAACAACGAACTTCGAAAAGCCGGCCTCAAGGTCACCGTACCAAGATTAAAAATTCTTGATGTGTTGGAAAACGCAGGCCCAGATGCTCATTTAAGTGCTGAGGATGTTTTCAAGATTCTCATGGAGCAGGGTGAAGACGTGGGTTTGGCCACGGTATACAGGGTATTGACTCAATTTGAACAAGCGGGTCTCGTGTCTCGTCATCACTTTGACAGCGGGCTATCGGTATTTGAGTTGTCCAGTGACGATCATCACGATCATATGGTCTGCACAGAAACTGGGCATGTGGTGGAATTTTTCGACGAGACCATTGAAAAGCTACAACACGACATTGCCGAGAAACATGGCTATGAGCTTGTGGATCATAGCCTGGTTCTCTATGTAAAGCCTAAAAAAGCCTAGTGCTGTACATTGAGCATGGCCTTGGCATGTGCCACGGTCTGCTCACTTACACTAATACCGCCGATCATTCGTGCAATTTCTACTATTTTCTCTTCGTCGTCTAGTTGTTGTAACTGCGTGGTAGTACTGTCCTCGCGATGTTGTTTGCTGACAACAATGTGCTGATGACCTTTTACAGCCACCTGAGCTAAGTGGGTCACGCACAGTACTTGAGTATTGGCACTGAGTTGCCGCAACAAATTACCAACCACCTCGGCAACAGCGCCGCCAATACCGACATCGACTTCATCAAATACCATCGTGGCGACCGATGATGTCTGCGCCACAATGACCTGGATGGCAAGGCTGATGCGACTTAATTCACCCCCCGAGGCGATTTTCGCCAACGCCCCAGGTGTTTGCCCGGGGTGTGTTGCAATAGTGAATTCCACTTCTTCGGCGCCCAGCGGATGCACGGCTTGTTCCCATGGGTGCAAGGCAACATCGAAACGACAGCCGCGCATTGACAGGGCTTGCAGTTGCTCGTTGACCTTGTTGGCAAGATGCTCCGCCGTCTTTTGTCGGGCCAGCGTTAGTTGCTGAGCGACGTGTTGGTAATGATGAAGTGCGCGCTGATGTTGTTCTTGAAGTATTTCAATGGAGCCACCATCGCTTTCCAGAGAGGCCAGTTCGGCCGCCAATTGTTGTTGGAGCCCAACGAGTTCGTAGGGTTGAACGCGGTGACGTCTTGCTACCTGATAAATTTCATCCAGTCGGGCGTCGACATCGGCCAAGCGTTGAGGATCTAATTCGAAGTTGTCGATGCGATGTTGTAATTCATGGCTGGCTTCCTCGATTTGAATGCGAGCACTTTCTAGCATGTCGAAGACGTTTCCTAACCCCGCGTCGTTATCAAGGTTGTCTTCGATCAGACGACAGGCGAGGTGAAGCAAGTCCAATGCGCCTTCCCCTTGTTCGCTTCGGCAAATGGAAAGCGCCCGTTGGTTATTTTGTAAAATCTCACCGGCGTTGCTTAATTGTTTAAGCTCGGCTTCCAAACGGTCAATCTCGCCATCGCTGAGAGCGAGTTTGTCGAGTTCATCAACTTGATACGTCAACAATTGAAGCTTCGCGCTGTACTCTTCTTCATTGGCGAGACGCGTGGTGAGCTTGTCATCGATTTGGCGGTATTGTTTGGCTGCCTGACGGACTTCTTCCGCAAGGGCTTGATGCTTGCCATAGCTATCCAAAATAGGACGGTGATTTGCCTTTTTCAGCAGCGTTTGGTGCTCGTGTTGGCTGTGAATATCAATCAGCCATTCGCCAAGCTCTTGCAATTCTCGTGCAGTGACGCTGCTGCCGTTAACGTAGCCGCGCGATCTGCCCTCGGCAGTGACAACACGTCGCAGCATGCACTCATTATGCTCATCGAGTAGGTCGCGACTGCGCAACCAGGTTTGTGCAGAAGGTATCTGACTGACGTCAAAACACGCCGTCACTTCCGCCTGTTTGCATTGGTGTCGCACCACACCCGCGTCGGCGCGGGCACCCAGACACAGCGAGAGCGCATCGAGCATAATCGATTTACCCGCGCCGGTTTCTCCGGTGATCACCGTCATGCCTTGCTCGAATTCAAGTTCGATATATTCGGCAATAACAAAATCTTTGACGCTCAAATGTAGCAACATAACCGCCTCCTGTTTTTGCCTAGTATATGTATGTTTATACAGTATGCAATATGTCTGTTAGGGCGGTGATATTTTTTTAGCGTTTTTACTTGAAATGCTCGAGGTCATCCCCACATAGCTGACATGGATATTTTTACATTCACCGTTCTCGGGAGATCTCAAGGTGACAGTTGAAGAAAACAAACAGCAAGAAGAACAGTGTGAGCAGCCCACAGAAGAGCACGTGGCTGATCAAGTAGAAGAGACGTTCGAAGGCGATGCTGCCGCCCTGGCTGCTGAGCTTGAGGCTGTTCGTGCCGAGCTTGCCAATATGAAAGAGCATAGCTTACGCGCGCTGGCGGAGGCTCAAAATATTAAGCGTCGCTCAGAAATCGATGTTGAAAATGCACGCAAGTATGGTGCTGAAAAAATTATTTCAGAGTTATTACCTGTGGTAGACAATCTGGAGCGTGCCCTGCAATCGGCGGATGCCGACATTGACGGTATCAAACCTATCCTCGAAGGGGTTGAATTAACCCTCAAGGGTTTCGTGGATGCCCTCAACAAGAGCAATGTGGAAATTGTGGATCCCCACGGTGAGCCGTTCAATCCGGAATTGCATCAAGCGATGACCATGATCGAAAACCCAGATGTTGAGCCTAACAGCGTCGTTGCTGTGATGCAGAAAGGTTATCGCCTCAATGGGCGTCTGTTACGTCCCGCAATGGTCGTGGTAGCAAAATAAGCATTATTTTTTAATAACCACACTTGAAATACGAGAATTCAAACTTATATAGAAATCAACAGCAAGAACCCCCGCGCTGGCCACCTAACACCAGGTGATGCGGAACGCTGAATTGATTTAATTGGAGAGAGCAATGGGTAAAATTATTGGTATTGACTTGGGCACCACCAACTCGTGTGTATCAGTCCTCGAAGGCGGTAAAGCTAAAGTTATTGAGAACAGTGAAGGTGATCGTACGACGCCCTCAATCATCGCCTACACGGCGGATAACGAAATTCTGGTAGGTCAGTCTGCCAAGCGTCAGGCGGTAACCAACCCTCACAACACCTTGTTTGCTGTGAAGCGTTTGATCGGTCGTCGCTTCCAAGACGATGTCGTTCAAAAAGACATCTCTATGGTGCCCTACAAAATTGTGGCGCACGATAATGGCGATGCTTGGGTAGAAGTGAAGGGCAACAAAATGTCGCCCCCACAAATTTCAGCCGAAGTGCTGAAGAAAATGAAGAAAACCGCTGAAGAGTATTTGGGTGAACCTGTGACCGAAGCTGTCGTCACGGTACCTGCCTATTTTAACGACTCACAGCGTCAAGCTACTAAGGATGCGGGTAAAATTGCCGGCCTTAATGTACGTCGTATTATCAACGAGCCTACCGCGGCAGCGCTGGCTTATGGTATGGATAAAGCCAAAGGCGACCGCACCATTGCGGTATACGACTTGGGTGGTGGTACATTCGATATTTCAATTATTGAAATTGCTGAAGTTGATGGCGAACACCAGTTCGAAGTATTGTCGACCAACGGTGATACCTTCTTGGGTGGTGAAGACTTTGATCTTCGCTTGATCGAATACCTCGCAGCCGAGTTCAAGAAAGACAGCGGTATTGACTTGCACAATGACCCATTGGCTTTGCAGCGTTTGAAAGAAGCAGCAGAAAAAGCCAAGATTGAGTTGTCATCATCGCAGCAAACGGAAGTGAATTTGCCTTATATCACGGCAGATGCCACAGGTCCCAAGCACTTGGTAGTTAAGTTGAGCCGCGCTAAGCTCGAATCATTGGTCGAAGAGTTGGTTAATCGTTCCTTAGAGCCCGTGCGCATCGCTTTACAAGATGCGGGTTTGAGCACCTCTGAAGTTGACGACGTCATCTTAGTTGGTGGTCAGACACGCATGCCGATGGTACAAGCAAAAGTGGCTGAGTTCTTTGGTAAAGAGCCGCGCCGTGACGTGAACCCCGATGAAGCCGTCGCTATGGGTGCGTCTATTCAAGGGGCGGTTTTGGCTGGTGACGTAAAAGACGTCTTGTTGTTGGACGTTACGCCATTAACCTTAGGTATCGAGACCATGGGTGGTGTAGCTACGGCATTGATTGAGAAAAATACAACGATTCCTACTAAGAAGTCGCAGGTGTTCTCAACGGCGGAAGACAACCAGTCTGCTGTGACCATTCACGTGGTACAAGGCGAGCGTAAGCAAGCGGCACAGAATAAATCTCTAGGTCGTTTTGACTTGGCTGATATTCCTGCGGCGCCTCGTGGCATGCCTCAAATTGAAGTGACGTTCGATCTTAATGCCGACGGTATTTTGAATGTGTCTGCTAAAGACAAAGCCACTGGCAAAGAGCAGTCTATTCGCATTACTGCGTCAAGTGGTCTGTCGGATGAAGAAATCGAGAAGATGATTCGCGATGCCGAGGCAAACGCAGAAGCGGATAAAGCGTTTGAAGAGGTCGTGCAGGCTCGTAATACCCTGGAAGGTTTAATCCACGCCACCAAGAAGACCTTGGATGAAGCGGGTGATAAAGCCACTGACGAAGAGAAAGCAGCGATTAATGTAGCGCTTGAAGACGCCGAGAAAGCCGCCAAAGGCAGTGACAAGGCGGCTATGGAAGCGGCTACTCAGAAGCTGACCGAAGCGTCTGGTAGCCTCGCACAAAAAATGTACGCTGAGCAGCAAGCCCAGCAAGCAGGTGGTGCTGAGCAACAAGCCAATAACGCGGCTGACGACAACGTCGTCGATGCTGAGTTTGAAGAAGTGAAAGACGACAAGAAGTAATTCTCCTGTCGCGACAAGAGGCGGGGCATTCATCTATAATGCCCCACTTCAGAGAACTTCGAAGAACAGCGGAGGTTTGGCGTGCTCGTCAAACCTCTTCTTTTTTTCTGCCGACAGCAGTGAAATAGGTTAACAATACATGTCAAAACGCGATTATTACGAAGTCTTGGGTGTTAAAAAGGGCGTCGATGAGAAGGAATTAAAGAAAGCCTATCGTCGTATTGCTATGAAATATCACCCAGACCGCAACCCCGATGACCCGAATGCCGATGAGAAATTTAAAGAGGCTACCGAGGCTTATGAGGTATTGTCAGATTCGCAAAAGCGTGCCGCCTACGATCAGTTTGGCCACGCCGGTGTGAATCAGCAAGGTGGTGCCGGTGGTTTTGGCGACGGGGCTAATTTCAGTGACATCTTTGGCGATGTGTTTGGAGATATCTTTGGTGGTGGCCGTTCGGGGCGTCGCAGCGGTCCGCGCCGCGGTTCAGATTTAGCGTACACCCTAGAATTGGACCTGGAAGAGGCCGTTAAAGGCACAACGGTTAAAATCAATGTGCCTCGGATGGCACATTGTAAAACCTGTGACGGAAGCGGAGCTAAGAAAGGATCGACGCCGATTAACTGTAATACCTGTGGTGGTGTGGGCCAAGTGCGCATGCAGCAGGGCTTTTTCTCAGTGCAGCAAACGTGTCCTACCTGTCGTGGTAAAGGGAAGACCATTACCGATCCTTGCAATAGCTGTCACGGCCAAGGTTTGGTGGAGGAGACCCGTAATTTGTCTGTTAAGGTACCCGCAGGCGTTGATACCGGCGACCGTATCCGCTTGACGGGTGAAGGGGAGGCAGGCCCAGATGGTGGTCCGAGTGGTGACTTGTTTGTTCAGGTTCAAGTACGTGAACACAATATCTTTCAGCGCGATGGTAAGCATTTATACTGTGAAGTTCCTATCAGTTTTGCTGATGCGGCCCTCGGCGGCGAGCTGGAAGTCCCTACCTTGGAAGGACGCGTTAAGTTGAAGATTCCGGCCGAAACACAAACAGGCAAACTTTTCCGTTTGCGCGGCAAGGGTGTGACACCTGTTCGCGGTGGAAGTGTTGGCGATTTAATGTGCCGTGTTGTGGTGGAAACGCCTGTTAATTTGACCAAGCGTCAACGCGAGTTATTAGAAGAGTTTCAAGCGACCTTGCACGAAGGCGGAAAGAAACAGTCGCCACAGAAGGATGGCTGGTTTGAAGGTGTGAAAAGCTTCTTCGACGACATGAAAATATAGGTCGCTTTGGCGAAGGGAAAGATCATGACAGTACGTATAGCGGTGACCGGAGCGGCTGGTCGCATGGGCAGGATGCTAATAGAGGCTATCTCTGCCAACGAGGGGGCAACGCTGACTGTAGCAATAGAGCGACCAGGCTCTAGTCTCATCGGGGCTGACGCTGGTGAGCTGGCGGGATTGGGCAAAAATGGCGTGGTTATTGTTGATGATGCTTCCCACGTATTGTCTGATTTTGATGTCATGATTGATTTCACCGCGCCGGCGGCAACCGTTGCCAACGCGGCGCTGTGTGCCGCTCATGGCAAGAAGCTGATTATTGGTACAACGGGCTGCACGGACGAGGATAAAGCCGCTATTGTGACCGCCACCGACAAAACGGCCATAGTCATGGCAAGTAATTACTCAACCGGTGTGAATGTCTGCTTTAAGTTGATTAAAGAGGCGGCGGCTATTTTGGGTGATGATTACGACATTGAAATCGTTGAGGCCCACCATCGTCACAAAGTGGATGCGCCATCCGGTACTGCACTGAGTATGGGTGAAGCGGCGGCCGCCGGTGTGGGGCGTCAGCTCAAGGACGTAGCGATCTATGGACGTGAGGGTGTGACTGGTGCGCGTGATCGAGAAACCATTGGTTTCGCGACGGTGCGTGGCGGTGATGTCGTGGGTGACCACACAGTGATGTTCATGGCCGACGGTGAGCGGGTGGAAATTACTCATAAAGCCAGTTCGCGCATGGCGTTTGCGCGAGGCGCTGTGCGTGCGGCGGTTTGGATTGCGGCTCTAGATCGTGGAATGTTCGATATGCAAGATGTGCTTGGCCTTAAAGGCTAAGCATCTCTTGGTTTTATTTGATTTCGACCGCGTAGACAAAGTGCTCGCTGCTGCAAAAGGCTTGGCTACATTCAACCACTCTGCCGTCAATATTAATACTTTCCCTTTCAACCATGAGCAGTGGCGACCCCTCACTGACATTAAGGTGTTTGGCGCATTCAGATGACGCTGAAACGGCACGCAGTTCGTCTTTAACCGCAATAATAGTAATGCCAAATTTTTCCTGGTAAAGAATATACAGCGCGTTCGGGAACTCGTTGACCTTGTCGATATCTGGAAATACGGATAAAGGCTGAATGACCTTTTCGAATATTACCGGCTTACCCAGTAGCGAGCGCAAACGGTGTAACTCAACGACGTGTGTTTTTCCTTCAATATTTAGTTTTTGCCGCTCTTCTTTTGTGGGCGCGCGACGTTTCGCGCTTAGCACCACGGTGTCAGGAATCATGCTATCACCCTTGGGCTGCCTTAGACGGAAGAACCGGAAAAGGGAGCTTTCAGAGGTGTGCTCGGCAACATAGGTACCTTTGCCTTGGCGACGTTCAAGTAGCTTTTCAGCGACCATTTGGTTCAAGGCTTTGCGAACAGTGCCTTGGCTAACGCCAAGTTCGTCGGCAAGTGCCATTTCGCTTGGCAATGGGTCCGAAGGTTTCCAATAGCGGTTAACGAGTCGCTCAGTGAGAACGTCGTAAACTTGTTTGTAAAGTGGTTGAAATCCCTTGCTCAGAGACATGCTAGCTACCTGGTAATGTATTTATCGGGCTTCTTTTTAAACAGCGCTGTCATTATCTTTGCTTGGCGTCAAAAGTAAAGCCAAAATCGCAGAGACCTTAGACGACAATTGTCACAAAAAAGGGGGCCGAAGCCCCCATGTACTATTGCCTTAGAACGCTGCTCTGAAGGCCATGCCGAAGTAACGCTCAGCGTCACGTGGCACTTGGTAGCGGAAACCGTCGCCACTGTAAGTGGTGACATAGCGTTCGTCTGTCAAGTTCTTACCAATCAGTGACACGCGATACTTGTCGTCATTGAACGAAAAGCTGACGCTGGCATTGAGCATGTCGTATGAAGGCAGTAATGAGGCTGGGTTCATGCTGCCGCTGTTGCTGGGCAGGTCGGCATACTGTTCAGCGGTGTGCACAAATGAACCGTTCCAAATAACATCCATGCCATTGCCAGGCACCAAGTACTCTGCCACAAGGGTGTACTTCAGATCTGGGGCAAAAGGCACGGGTAAGCCTGAGCGCGTTGAGCAGTTTGCTGCGCCAATCGGGCAGTTAAACTTATCAATTTCAGCCTCAATCGATGCAATACCACCAATCAGCGTCAGGTTTTCAATGGGACGCCAAGTAAAGTCTAGCTCGATACCTTGGGTGCTTACATCGCCAGCATTTGTTAAGCGGGTGATACAGGCGCCGTCTGTGCAGTCAAAGTTGTTGGCTTGGAAATCAGAGATATCCATCTTGAAGGCAGCTGCATTGAACATCAGAGTGCCCGACGTATACTTGTAACCCACTTCCATAGATTCAGATGTCTCATCAGAGATAGGACGTGAATCGTTGCCGTTTGCCGCCATGTTGTAATAGACGTTAAAGCCCGGGCCTTTGTAGCCTTGAGACAAGGTGGCATACATCATTGAATCTTCATTCAAGTCGTACTGCAAACCGATCTTGCCGGATACATTGGTTTCATCTGCACTGCCGGCAAAATCCGTGTTTTCAGTAGCGGGACGAACACCTACAGCGCGACGGCCGTATTTGTCGTTGCTGCGACGCACGTGGGTATAAGACACTTCATCGCTGGTGTAGCGCAAGCCGTAAAGCACGCGTAAGTCGTCGCTGATATTTAACTTGCCGTCGCCAAACAACGCGTAGTTGTCAAACTCGGTGGTCATGTACGCTGTCGCAGAAACGATGTCATCGGCATTGCAGGTCACACCTAGGCTTTCGGTGTATGCTCCAATATCTGACAGTGCTGCTGTGAGCGCGTCACCGGTGAGATTTTGATTGGCATACCATGTCATGGCCTGGTCTAGCTGGCCTGCGTTATTCTGGCAGCTTGCGTCACGGGTAAAGTTACGCTCTGAGTTAATGTTCCACCAGAAAGCGCCCACTTGGTATTCATGGAAC
>DATHYR010000471.1:0-1729 GCA_035458985.1 Pseudomonadales bacterium | reverse complement strand
AGTTTCTGAGCAAAGGTTCCAGCCGCTTGACTTTGAAGATTACCCATCGCACCGGAGCCATATCGTCCGGCTTTGGATGCAGCGGAGGAAATGTCACCAATGGACTTTTGGAATGCAGTCTGTGCCGCAGTCGCTGCGGGTTGGAATGCGCCTTGAAAGAATGGATTACCGCCGAGATAGTCACCCGCGAGCATCCCACTCACATTGCCTTGCGCTTGAGCCAACAGAGGGTTGCCAGCCATTGCTCGTGCTTGTAGGGCTTGAAGGGCAGTTTGTGTGGCAGTGGATGGGCCGACATACCCTTGACCGGGGTAGAACTTTGGCCCACCAGTTTGGTATTGCTTTTGAGCCTCTGCCAAACCATAAGTGAGATATGGTTGGATGTTGGGGTCAATCGCGGTTGTGGTCGTAGTGGTTTGGTCTGGCATAAATGCTCCTTTTAGAAAGGACTCCAGCAGGGTCATCCACTGAAGTCATTGTATCAGCCAACAATCACATATCCATAGGTTTTGTCAGCGGTTGAATTGGCAAAGTGCGTCAGCGTAGCGGTTCCCTTACCCCTTGAACTGACAAACACATTGAACGATGATGAAGTGTTCACATAGCTTAATGTAGCAATTACAGAGGGTACAGCCGGACGGGTTGGGGTCGTGCTTGTCGGATATTGCTCGATGGTTACGCCCGTGTCCGATGGTCTCCACATGAGTTCTACATAGTCACTAGCCGCTAACTCCACAAAGAAATTTAACGCTGCGACAGTGTGGGAAGGGTCGCCGGATGATTTCCTTGAAGGCATACCAAACCGAGAATTTGACTTGTCGATGTTTGTGCCGTTCTTGCGAAACCACACATCCACATCTTGAGTGTCGTTTGTCGTGTTCTTAAACTGAATGCTGAACTGAATGTTATACACACCCGCATTCGCCACATTCAATCGGCTACTGTTGGTCAGAGTTACCCCGTTTGAATAATCAGTCGTGTCAAAAGTGATGGCGTAAGCAGTCGTAGTGTTTGCCGCTGTTTGGTCGGTCGAGTCTTGAAATGCTCCATAAGGCACAGAATCGGTGTTTGCTGACGCTGTGAGAGGTGTCAACAATAAGATGCTGTCCGGCCCAATGCGTCTATCAGTGATAGTCGTAGTGGTCGCCCCTCCGGTGGCAAGCGTGACAATCCCGACATTGTTGGTCTTGCCGTTCATGATGCCGTTGACAATCTCCGCGACAGTGCGCGGGTCGCCACCAAAGAAAGGGAGAATCCTAAACATTACCGGATGCCTTGCTGAACAACATCAACATCCATACCCATCGCGGTTTTCCAATTGTCGCCAGTTGGTTGCATCCGCAAACGATGGTACTTGCCCGAGCTTCTCAGAGATACACGGTTATCAGTGTCAGCCGCAGATGCCGACCCAAACGAAAGAGTTTGCGTTAGAAGCGTCCGAGAGGCCACAGAAACACTCGCAGAGCCGTTATCTACCAAAGGACGGGCCAACATCACTATCGAGCGTCCGGCATCTATATCGCCCGTTTCTAACACCGCTGATTTGTTTGCTCCGGTGAAGGTGATAACCCGTGTCCCATCAGTCCCACCGAGAAAGTACTTTCCTCCGGCGTATAAAGCCGAATCCATACTCACCGCCAAACCATCAATAGACGCATTCACAGAATCCAATTGCTCAAGCGTCACAGAGGCAGTAGAAGCGTCTGAAATGTAATCCGCTGTGGTCTCC
>DATHYR010000470.1:0-1457 GCA_035458985.1 Pseudomonadales bacterium | reverse complement strand
TTGTGATGGCTCCGCGACAGAGTGGCGTGCGTTGATTGCCGCCCAATCGACATTGGTGTTTTATATGGGCAAAGAGCAGGCCTTTGAAATTGAACGGAGTCTGTTGGCTGCAGGTGTATCACATGACTTGCCCATCGCTTTTGTTACCAATGGCTCGCGAGCTAACCAGCAGGTCAGCTATGGGTGTTTAGGTTCACTCAGCGAAACCGCAGCCTCGATTAGACTTGCAGGTCCCAGCTTATTGATCATTGGCGAGGTGATTAAGCAAGGCCAATTATTAGCGAATCTACTGGGACAATTAACTAGGAGTCACCATTTGCCCGCCAGCGTCCAGTATAACGCCGAGGTAGCTTATGGATAACGCCTCACACTTGCCTAGCGATTTCGATCCTAAGCGGCTAATTAAGGCGCTTGGTAAAGGGATTAAAGGTGCCAGAGCATTAACGTTACTTGAAGCAAAGCAGTTAATCCTTGGTTTTGCGTTGGGTCAGGTCAATGCGCCGCAGATGGCCAGTGCCATGATGCTAATGAGACTGCGTGGTGAAACGGTAACCGAAATGGCCGGAGTTGCTTTGGGGCTAAAAGCAACCGTGAATGAGGGCTGGCGTCAACTAAAGCCGCAACTCGACTGGCCAGTATTTGCAGGGAAGCGAGATCAGTTACCTTGGTTGTTGCTCGCGGCTAAGGCGCTCGCATCGCAAGGGATTACAATCGTCTTGCATGGGGATGAGTTGGCATTGCCCCATCGAAGCCATGTCGGAAAATACATTGAAGCACTCGATATCCCACTGGCTAACCAAGTTGAACAGGCGAAAATGGCATTGTTCACTCACGGCATCGTATATGTGCCTGTCAGCGCTTATCTCCCCGTAGCAGATCAGTGTCGAGCGTTGCATCAAACCCTTGGTCTTCGCAGTTTAGTGCAGATGTCGGTGCGCTGTATTAATCCATTTTCGGCGACGACCAGTTTAAGAAGCTATTTTCATCCTGGTGTCGATATCCATCATTGGCAGGTGGCAGAAATGATGGCCCAGCATGATCTGGCATCGCCAAACCAAGTCGTGATTTTTAAGGGGCAACAAGGCGAAACTGAAATCAATCCACGGGTTGCCACTAAGGTCATCGTTATTACTAAGGCCACAGTTGCTGTGCAGTCGCCTGTTGAATTTGAACTGCCGACTTTGCTTGAAGGTTTGTTACGCGCGGATGTGCTGGTGCCATTTGAAAAACGGACAGCAGATACTCTGCGTCAGTATTGGTTGGGACTAGCGGAAACTGACAGGGCTGCGATAGACAAACAGGCGTATTTTAGCGTGATAGGCACTTTAATGGTGTGTCTGTTTGGATTGACCCCGGCGACAACCGTGGCTCAAGCATTGGAGAGTGCCCAAAAACTGTGGCAGCAGCGTCACGATTTTAGCCACAAAGCGCGCGTTTTGATGGACCAGCAGCGGGTT
>DATHYR010000469.1:0-1057 GCA_035458985.1 Pseudomonadales bacterium | reverse complement strand
CTTAGGCAAAATCTTGTCATGCATGAACTCGACTAGATCGGTGATTTCAACTTGGGGGTTGCCCGTTAACGTACGATAGGTGCAAGACAATGCATCGACGACCACCGGCAGTTTTCCGCCTTGGGTCATGTTACTGACTGCGTCAATCAACTCTTGGCGTTTGGCGTCAGCATTTTTGAAGTCACCTTTCGATTCCCACATTTGGCCACAGCACAAATCGCGCGTTTTCTCAGGGGTGACAACATTGTAGCCCGCGCGCTCAAGGAGTGTGACAACCACTTCAGGTAAGGTGCGGTTGTCAGGATCTTTAGGCGTTGGTCCAAAGGTGCGGCCACCGCAGGCGGGGAAGTACACCACAGTCTCTTGTCCTGGAATAGCTGGCCGTGGCTTGGCCAGTTTGCCACCTTTTGGAAAATCAGGATTCCAATAAGGCACTTCTTTAGAGATCAGGCGGCCAGTTTTCATTAGCGTGTTGGTGATGCCATCACCGGTGATTTTATGAATGATGCCGAGTACATCAAACCCGGTACTGATCACTTGGTTCACTGCACCAAAGTGTTTTGCTTGAAAATCCAACACTTTCTGTTCAGTCGTGGTGATGTATGGCGTGCGTAACTTACGTACGAGCTGGCCCATGCTATTGTCGACGGGACACGCAATGGTACATAGCTGACAGGCTGCACACGTATCAATAACATCGTATTTTGCACTGGCACGCATGGTAGCGGCCGCGGCAATATCACCCGATTTCTCTAAGCGTTCAATTTCGCGTAGTGTTGCAATACGTTGGCGCGGTGAAAAGTTAAGTGCCGATGTCGGACAGGTTTTTTCACAAAAGCCACATTCGATACATTTATCAACAAAATCATCGACTACAGGGCAAGGCTTAATGTGTTTTACATGCACATTGGCATCGTCGTTAAGTATCACTCCTGGGTTCAAAATGCCTTGAGGATCGAAGATTTGTTTGATGTTCTTCATCAAAGTGTAGGCATCTTGTCCCCATTCTTTTTCAACAAACGGTGCAACAGCACGACCCGTGCCATGTTCCGCTTTC
>DATHYR010000468.1:0-8334 GCA_035458985.1 Pseudomonadales bacterium | reverse complement strand
AAACACTAACAAAGGGGAACAACATGAACGCACTCGAAGCACACGCCGCCAAGCAAACCACCACCGTGTTGGTTGACTCGCTGGCAATCTTGGCCGCACTTGGTCGCAACCTTACCACCGAGGAACGCATGGCACGTTTCGCAATCATCAACGCATTAGAGACACGTTACCCAGAAGTTGACGCCGCAACGTTGGCATGGTGCGAGACCGCCGAAACCGAGCGCACTTACGAGGACGTTATCTTTTCCGCACTCAAGGAACTAGGGGTGACAGCATGAACGCAACACAACTTCACTGGGTCAAATCCATCAACGGTGGCATGTTCACCTACACGCCGGCAGGTAACACAATCCGAGAGATTGCCGGCGCATGGTTTGTATTCGACATTGAAGACGTGTTTGTTGCGCAATACGCAACGCGCGACGACGCCGTGGCGGTGACGCCATGACCGCATCCCACGGCGATCTACTTGCCCTACAATGCCAAGGCAACGCATACAAAATAGCCAAAGCAAACGAACGTAAACGATTCAACGAAACCGCTGCACTTGTCCGCGCCGCATACGCCAACGGCGCAACGCAACGGCAGATTGCTGAGGCAGTGAAATGGCATCGGCAAACCGTGGCGCGTGTTATCCGTGGCGAGGTTGACCGCCGTTACAAGACCCCAATTGATCTTGCCGAAACGTACGAAATATAGTTAAGACTCAACGCCGCCGGTGAAAAGGGAAGCGCCGGCGGCGTTGTCATGCCGCCCGCGTGGCACCGTTTTTTAACACCTTATTCCAGGCGCCACAGTCAGCGCATTGGGTTAACGGCCATGCCGCGTTCTTAGCCCGCGTGACACCGTGGGCGACTAGGTTGATTGAACCGCACGAATAACAACATGACGGGTCGCCGGTAAACAATCCCGCGTGAACGCCTTTAATCCACGGCGCCAACAATTCAAACAACTGTTCAGTAATAACAACGTCTTGAATGTTGTATTTGCGGAACTTGTCCCAGGCTTTCGAATCATTCGCCATAACATCATTCCACAAGGCTTGCCCGCCAGTGTCCAACTTAGTATCTAACCCGACCGCGTTAGTAACGTAACCAAGTTTGTTCGACATCATTTTAAAGTTCCGGCGCATCACCTGCAGTAGGTCAACGTGCTGCACCGGCGACGGCGGCACTAGCCCCGCCAACATAAACTCGCGGTTCATGTGTGGTATATCAAAACGCACATGGTTATACCCAACAACAATGTCGGCGTCGTTTAACATATCCCACGCGTTTTGGATCATGGCCTTTTTGCCGTCGTGAAACTCAGATACAAACGTGGTTTGCTTATCGCCTAACCACTTGCCGGCGAAACACAACATGCGCGACGGCGCCACAATCTGAGACACCGAAACGTTTTGATCAAACAACCCCCACACATACGCCAACGCGGGACTTGTCTCAATATCTAGGGTCAATACTTTTGGCGTGCGGCTCATACCCGCGAACGCCTCAGATAAACTCATGGCCGTGGGCAACGTCCCTGGCGGTGTGCATCAATACTGTTCTTACCCACTTGCACCCCATTCTTTAAACATACGTCAACGACCACACGCACGCTTAAGTCTCGGTTATTGATTGCCGCCTGCAACGCGTCACGATCTGCAGGCGATAGCGACGCCAACGCCTTACATGTCTGACACCGCACCGGTTTAACTAACGCGGCGGCAAAGTCTTTGGACAGGTTCATTTGCCCGCAAGATTAGCAGACCATTCCCGCCTTTGTTTAGCAGTCTTGGCAAGGATAGGCAACGGCCACGGTTGCCCGTCTTGCTGCGCTTTAGCGGTGAATGAAACATGAATATGCGCAGTGTGACCCCAATTGCCTTTGCGCCATTTCCACCAAGTGTTTTTGTAAGTGCCTGAGGCAATAGCGTTTTCATAGACAACGTACTTGACTCGATTAGAACCAGGAAGATTTGAGGCGGCGTAGGCGACCAACTGATTAGCCAACGCCTGCGCGTTGCGACCATTGCGCCACTTGCCTTGTCCAAAGTTTTCGTCAATGTCTAGCGCATGTACCCAACCGTTTTTGTCGGCGTTGTGATCAGACCTTGAACCGCGTGCAGCATGGGCACTGTCGCCAATCCATCCATCACTACGCTTGTCTCTGCCAGGGAATCGTGCGTTCAACTGGTCGCGTAACTTGACGCCACCTTCAACCAACTTAGCCATTACTCATTCCTCTCAATATTGTTTTACTTAGTGAAATTCGTTGTGCCCTTGTCGCCAACGTTAGTTGCAACAATAGACATGAGAACGCTAGTGATCGCGGCAAGACCAGCAACGCTAAACGCCTGAACCCAATCTACCGCCAGCACGCCGGATACATCGGTAGCCCACAATGCCAACAATGCTTGCGCCGCCGTGCGGATGGCACGTTCGCCCGCATCTTTCCAAAACTTAACGTTAAACATTGTTATCCTCTCAGTCATTCAAATGCCACATAATGTGGTCATCGACCTTGTTGCGCACTTCCCGCACATCGTTCTCGATGCGGTTGAGTTGATCCTTCGTACTTGATCCGCCGTTAGGCTGTAGGTCTTTGCGCATTGCTGCAACCTGGGTCTTGATGATCCACAGCAGGCCACCGAGTAGTGCCGTAACTATCGCCAGCGAAACAGACACTAGCGAAATGATTTCCCCCGCGGTCATGGCACGATCGTGGCAATCTCATCAAGCGTCAGACCAAGTTTCTTCAACTTCGCTTCAGCACTTGCACGCAACGCTGCCCTAGTTTCCTCAGCCTTCACCCGCTCCGCTTCAGCCTGCTCAAACGCGATCCGATCCGCTTCACGTTGCGCCAGTTCCTCTGGTGTGAAGCCACGCTCGGTGATGGTGGGTGGGTCTGTTGTGTAATCTGTTTCGATAACGTCAGCCATGATTTGTCCTTATGAGTTTTTGTAGCCGTAGACGCGGATTTTGCCGGTTATAGTTCCAACATTAGGGTAAATTGTGCAGCCGTCGTATGACGTTGCTGCCGTGTGTGCTCCTGAAATAGTGCCATATACCGCGCTACTCGTTCCAGATCCTAAATAGCTTGATACCCATGAGGAGTTAGCCGCCAAAGCGGGCTGAATAATATCGGCAGTAAAATCGCCTGTGTAGTCTGCCACTGCCGCGATTTCTCCTGTTGCAGCAAGTCCACCGGAGTAGTTCCGAGTCGGCCCCGCTCCTTGTGTGATATATACGCCGCCCCAGAGATATAGACTGCTACTTGCGTCTGTGCCACTGGCACGGAAACGCATGTTTAAGCCGGTAGCGGTCGCGGAACTAGATATTCCGTTGAACACAATACGATAGTTCTCATACGCACTACTGAACACACCGTTCAGCGACACACTCGACACACCAGTGAACGTCACCTCTCCACCACTAGCAGAGGCAGAACCGCCAGAGTTAGCGATAGAAGTAGGCGAGACCAACACAAGCCCACCAAGACCAGCACCACCAGACACGCTGCCGTCAGCAGCGAGGACAAGGTTAGGTGAAGCAGCAGACGGATGTTGCAGGTTTGTTGTTTTTATCGTGCTCATGCTGCCACCTCGATTGCTGTGATCGTTGAAATAGCGCGCCCACGACGAATCAAATCATTATCCGCTTGAGAGCGATTCACATACACAGTTTGTGTAGTGGCTGATGAATGCATTACATCAACGCTATAAGTGGTTGCTGAAGTTGTAGCCGGACTATCCAAATAAGTTATACCTACAGTTTGCATGCCTGCTGTTGTGACATATAAGTCTGCCCCAAAAGTTACACGAGTTCTTGTTCCTGCTGAATCACCAATAGCAATAGGCGATCCACTTCTCTCCAAAATAAACATTGGTGAAATATCAGTACCCGAACTACCTGCGCTGATATTTACCATTATTAAAACTTTAGACGTACTAGAAACTGGTGTTATTGACACTGATAAACCAGTAATAGGTGCAATCGCTTCTGTCGCTAACGATGCCGTAAACGTATCTGATTTAGTTGTGGACACAACCTGCAACACTTTGCCAAACCCTGAAGTGACAGGATCAAAACCAGTGATAGCACCACTTCCTGAAATAGTAACCGGCATCAGACACCCCCAACAATCGCAGCAACCTCGGACTCATTCAAACCAAGAGCAGCAAGTTTCAACATTGCCGACTCACGGGCAGCAACACGCTCAGCCTCAGCCTGTTCAGCAGCAGCCACACGTTCCGCTTCAGCAGCAGCATCAAGTTCACGCTGTGCCAACTCCTCAACAGTGAAGTCACGTTCAATGACTTCACCAGTGGCAGCATTGATTTCAAGTACATTCATAATGTGTTCCTTAGTTTTGGTAGCCGTAGACGCGGAGAGTGCCGGTTATGTTTCCGCTCGATGGATAAATAGTAAAACCATCATTTGAATCGTTGACTGCGTAACGGTTAGCGAATGATTCAAGACTGATATTGTTGTAAGCATAAGACACTTGAGAAACCGTGGAAGTATTTAAAGCCGAATCAAAAGGGTTAAAAACATGGCATACGAGCCCATTCTGAGCCGTAAATGCAACGCCTATACGTCCTGTCGTGCCACTGGAAACTCTAGTCGCTCCAACGGTTGTTCCGTCTGCGTATAGTCTTTGGTAATTATAATTTGCTCCGGTTCGGTCTGTTCCTGATGCCCTTAGTCGAAAACTTATTCCCACGTCAGCGGATGCCACGCAATCAATAACCATGCAATAATTCTTGTAGTCACTCGTAAAACAGTTATTCACACTCACCGAACTAGCAGCAGTAAACGACTGATCCACAATCTTCACCAAACCAACAGACGCTTGTGTAGCCAAAGTCCCCGTACCAGTAGGCAAAGACAACACCCCATCTGGAGCAACAGCGGGTGGAGCAAGTTCCGTGTATCCGCTAGTGGATCCGTAGAGTCGAATGTTTCCCATTTAAACCACCGTCCATGTTGAACCACTAGGAACCGTCACCGTCACCGCCGTGCCGATAGTTATCGGCCCCGCCGTCATTGCGTTTTTGCTTGTGCTGATTGTGTAATCGTCAGTGACATCAACGTCATTTTCATAGAACACTTGGTTCGTTCCGCCACCTTTAGCACCGGCAGAAAACGGAACCCACTCGGTGCCAGAATAAAACTCCAGCGCGTCACCATCAAGCAAAAATGTGAACATGCCCTCAGTCGGTGAAGCAATGGCAGAACCACGCGCGCCAGAATTGGCAAACACCATCACGGACTGATCCATTAAATAACCCTGCACGTTTGCGGCAGTTAAAACCTCACCCGCCGTAAACGTTTTGCGACCCAAACCGGCCATGCAACACCTTCCTTAATGATTACGAAACTACGACCAAAAACCAAGAATACTTGTATCTAACACACCCAGCAACGGATCGTCAAGAATAAACGCCGCTGTCGTCTGCGACAAACCAAACGACACCTGACGCGATGCAGGACTTGCCGATATCTCAATTGAGTCAATGGAAACAACCTGCGACAATGCCGCACCAACATTATTAGGCGTCCACGTTACCGTGACAAGATCCGATAACTCAAGACCTAACACGGTTTGTTGATCGGTTGTGTTTAACCCGTCAAGTTGTACCGTGATCCGGTCAACACGGTATTGCGGTCGCGAATATAAACCAACCTGCCAATCCGCTAGTTCTTGCGCATCATCCAACGACGACAATAATGTGTCATATGTCGCGTCAAAAGTGCCATAAGCCGCAATAGAATCCGCATCCGTTGACACCGCCGTACCAGCCACGGCAGTGCCGCCGTAATAGGTAACCGACACGTTATTGGCCATTTCTTCAACGCCGTATTCAACAGCGATATCCACGAATGGGATACCGCCAGTTCCGAACACTACCGACCGCGCTGCGTTTTGCAGGTCAGTACGATCACGGAAAACAATGTCACCATTAGTATTAACAAACAACGCCCCAGGTTCAGACACGGCAACTTTATTCAAGTAATCCAATGCCTTAACTTTGTCCGGTTCAATAACATCCGCGTCAAGGGCAACATTGCCAGTGCTTAACACACGTTTTGTTTCCGGCCAGTCAATATCATCTAACACGGCGTTAATACGCGCACTAGGCAATTCTGCCAATGCCGTACCTGCAGTTAATACAGGATCAACCAATAAAGTTAAACCATCAACGCAAGACACATCAGCGGTTGAATCGCCAGTTACTGAGTAATTGTAGTTCCAGTCAGCAACCTGACCAGTATATAAAGTAACACCAACATCAGAAATAACAACTTCCTTGCGCGGAACGATAGATCCGAAATACGGGCTAGAAGTATTTGTTGGATCGTATGCGCGATCGCGGTTGTCTAAAACAATGGATGCATTACCCGCCGTAAACTTTTCCAATTGACGGTTGCGCCCGCGTTTGATAGATATTTGACGCACGGTGTCAGTAACGTCAACCAAGACTTCACCCGCAAGGGTATAGTTAACGTTATCTAATACGCCTTTAGTCGTATCATCGAGAGTAAAAAAATCGCCAACACCGTTAGCGGCAAGATCAAACGCAATCTCAACTTTCACTACGCCCTCGCAAACACGGCGCCGTTAGCAGACTCAAACTTACTAATAACGTTGACAACTTCCTCACCAATGCGGCGTGGATCACCAACACCAGTATTAACAACAATGTTGTACGTTTTGGCGTTTGATCCCGCGCCCTGGTTACCATTCATTGCCATACGTCCAGACATAGATCCAATCTGATCATTGGGAATAATGTTGCCCGCGTTATTGGGCACAAAAATTTCAGGGCCTTGCTCGCCAACCAGGTAAGCATTACGCGCTGACACTGGGCCGCCCATGGCACGCGCCGGTAAACCTTTAACATTTTCCGTAATCACTTTGTTAATCGTGGTCACAGTTATAGTTGTGGTGCGTTCCATGGATTTAGCCAAGTTATCCATCAAATCGTTAAGCGCCTGACGTGCCGGACCGCCTTTACCAAAGTTTGCCTTGAATCCGTTGTAGGTTGCCTGCGCAGAGTCCACGCCTGCGCCGTAGAAGTTCTCCGCTGCCATTGTGCCGACTTCATCGGCAGCCGCTTGTGTTGAGGCAACGAGCGCGTTGGTCTCGTTGATTGCTGTGGAGCCACCAGTAATAAGTTCGTTAGCAATAGCCGTACCCGCAACAGCGCCAGCGTTCAACACTTGAGTTAACGCCTGTTCGGATAGCCCCATTGATACAAGCGTGCGAATTTTGTTCGCAAACTCAATCGCCTGTGCGGCTTGTGCCTGCAATCCTTGCATAAAAGATTTGCCGACAAGTTGACCCTGTTCATTATATTCCGGCGCGATAGAACCAAAGTCAATAACGCTAGTGATCGCACCCGAAACGGTAGTTGCAAAATCTTTAAATGCAGTTTTAGCATCGGTTAATTCTTGCTTAAGTTTGTCCTTGGTTTCACTAAACCAAGTAACAAAAACTTCCTGAATAGTTTTGCGAACTTCATCGCCACCTTCACGGATACCATTACTTAAACCTTGCGCAAGGTTACGACCCATTTCAGCCCACACCGTTGACGGTGATTTAATGCCTGCAGCATCCTTAGCGGCGTTTCCTGCAGTATCAACAGTGTTAGCGGCAGCACTGGCAACCATTGGACGGTATTGAGACAAGCCATCAATCATGCCCTTAGACAAGTTAATGCCGACATTTTCGCCGGCGTTTTTAGTTTTCTTAACCGCACCAGGGTTAGTCATGGAGTTAACGCCGTTATCGACTAACTCTTGGCCAATGCGAGTTCCTTCTTTGCCAATCTTGTCGGCAGCGTCACCAATAGACTTTTCCGCATCAGTCTTAAACTTGCCAATAGCATCTTTGGCTTGATTAAGTTTGTCGCCAAGACCAGGCACCCAACCAAGCATTGATGCTGCAGCGCCAACAACATTCTCCGCCATGGTCAAAAACGCGGTCACAACAGGCTTAGTTACGTTGTTGAGAACAAACGGCGCAACCTTAGACAAACCAATAATAAAATAACCCAATGCGGTTAGGATCAAACCAACAGCACGCACCAAAACATCCGACAAGATTGTTGCCAAAATTTCAATGACTGGCGTCAATGCCTCAAGAATAGGTGTCAGAATGTCGCCAACCAATTTAACCAAATCTGTCAATGCTGGCAGCAATGGTTTAACCGCATCCAACACCGGTTTTAATGCGTCAACCAAAACCATTAACACATCAACAACAATGTCAAGAATAGGTGCCAATGCCTCAAGAATGGCAAACACCAATTCGGTTAACGGTTCAATCAAAGGTACTAATGCACTA
>DATHYR010000467.1:0-1139 GCA_035458985.1 Pseudomonadales bacterium | reverse complement strand
ATACTTGGGGAGAGGCTACTTGTCAGCGTGATGCTGTGTCACCATTTGGCCCCCATGGCATTGACCTTGTGCAGCGCGATGATGGCCGCTGGCAATTAGCCGTGGTCAGTCATGTGCCCTATGAGAGTATTGAGCTCTTTGAGTTAACCTTTGAAGATACGTGGTCGTTAACGTGGCGAGGGTGTGTTAACGCAGAGGGTGATTATTACTTTAACGACGTGGCGCTCAATACCCGTGGTGGTTTTTATGCCACCCATATGTTTAGCAAGGAAACATCGATATTTGAGGTGGTATGGTATGTGCTGAGCAAAGTAGATACCGGTAGCGTGGTGTCTTGGGATAAAGAGCTAGGTTTTGAGGAATTGGCGTTCACCCATGGCTCTTTTCCCAATGGCATTGCGCTCGATCATGCCAACTCGCGTTTGGTGGTTAATTACAACACGGGCGATGAAACGGTGATGTTTGATCTTGCTAGTAAGGACGTCGTGGGTCGCTATCAACACAATTCGCCCGACAACGTGGTGATTAAAGATGGCTTTGTGTGGGTGACTAATCACGACCACGCCGCAACCGACACCTTCGCATGCGCTAAAACTCCTAACTGTCCCTTGCCGTTTTCGGTTAACCAACTAGCGCTTGAAGATTTATCTTTGGTGCGTTCATTCCCATTTGAAAGTACCAACATGGGCACGGGGACTGTTGGATTGCCTCATCAGGGTTCTCTTTGGATTGGTTCTTATCATTCTGATCGACTGGGGCAAGCGGTTTTTTCAGCCACTGATTTAAGTCAATAATTACCATGAGGTAGAGATATTGTTAATTGAATAAAAAATAGCCACTCAGGTCGACGTCGCTCCTCTAAATCCCTATAATGCTTCCCTCATTGTGGTCCTGCAAAAGCACGCCACGGCTTTCATCCGCTCTACACTCTGGAATTCCCTTGATTACAACCGCCAATATCACCATGCAGTTTGGTCCTAAGCCGCTGTTCGAAAACATTTCTGCCAAATTCGGAAACGGCAACCGCTACGGCCTGATTGGGGCTAATGGTTGTGGTAAGTCGACTTTTATGAAGATCTTGAGCGGTGAACTTGCCCCCACGTCGGGCAACGTGTCTTATTCACCCGGTTGTACACTGG
>DATHYR010000466.1:0-4075 GCA_035458985.1 Pseudomonadales bacterium | reverse complement strand
TAGACATAGCAAAAGCCAGTGACATCCCCGCTGGCAAAGTGATTGTATCATTGACGCATTGGCGTGAATTCCACACTGAGTTGGTTCTTAGAGGTTCTGAAAAGCTTGGGTTACTGCTACAACCTGATCAATCGCCTCGCTGTGTCGCGAACGATTTAGATAAGGTCTCCGTGGTGGCGATTAACTTTCCTGTCTTTAGTGATGGCCGAGGTTACAGCTACGCTAGAGAGCTTCGGGAACAATTAGGTTTTCAGGGTGAAATTCGTGCGGTAGGCGATGTATTAATTGATCAGCTATTTGCTATGCGTCGCTGTGGTTTTGATGCCTTCATACTCCGCAAAGCGGCCGATATAGATCATGCCAATAGCTATTTGTCCACCTTCACCTTCCCTTACCAAGGGGCGGTGGACGACCCGCGACCTATTTGGCATCGCTGAGCTGTTTCGACCTATCGTTGTGCTAGCTTCTCTGCTATAAATAGCCGATGGATGCTACCATAACGACTTCTTTCTTTCTTATCTTCAGCGGCGCAGCGGTACTGGCTACCTTTGCGCTGTATACGCGTCAGCCTTTACTGATCGCCTACATTGTTTTAGGCGCCATTGTCGGCCCCTACGGCCTAGCCTATATCAATGATTTGAGCTTGCTGTCGGATATCTCGCACATCGGTATTATTTTCCTTTTATTCTTGTTAGGCCTCGATATGCAGCCACAGGCGTTGGTGACAATGTTGCGTAAAGCGACCACCGTGGCCCTGTTCAGCTCCTTGTCATTTGCGCTGATTGGTTATGCCATAAGTCGAGCGTTTGGCTTTGCTAATACTGAAGCATGGATTGTGGGACTGGCGATGATGTTTAGTTCTACCATTATTGGCATCAAATTATTGCCTACCACGGTGTTACACCACAAACACACCGGTGAACTGATGATCGGTTTATTGCTGTTACAAGACGTTATCGCCATTTTTGTCTTGTTGTTTTTATTTAGTGGCAGCTCTGGTGATTTTGATCTTAAAGGTCTCGGTATTACCCTGCTGGCATTACCCGTGATCATCATTGTCGCTTTTGGTTTCGTACGCTATGTATTACTCACCCTGCTTCAGCGATTCGACCGCTTTCATGAATACATCTTTCTGATCGCCATCGGTTGGTGCTTGGGTGTGGCTGAAACAGCTCATGCTGTAGGATTGTCGGCTGAAATCGGCGCATTTATTGCTGGAATTAGTCTCGCGAGCAGCCCGATTTCGCAATATATTGCGATCAGTCTCAAGCCGCTTAGGGATTTTTTCTTGATATTGTTTTTCTTTTCGCTGGGCGCACGCTTTGACCTGACCGTGTTAGGCAGTATTATTGTTCCGGCGGTTGTCTTGTCCGTGGTCATACTGGGGGCTAAGCCAGTTATTTTCCGCTTCTTGCTGCGAAAATTGAGTGAAAATAACCGATTGGCATGGGATGTAGGGTTCCGGTTGGGGCAAATCAGTGAATTTTCCCTGCTTATCGCTTATGTTGCCTTTGCAAATACACTCATTGGTAAAGAAGCCTCTCACCTTATTCAAGCCACAGCCATTATTACCTTCTTGGTATCATCCTACATCGTGGTATTCAACTACCCCAATCCTATTGCAGTCAGCGACCGTCTACGTCGCGACTAGATTATTCTATGTCGATGGTAGAAAACGCGTGGCGACTTGCATCGAAGGGAAAACCATCCAACGATAATTTATGCGGACTTTTTTCTTGCCCTAACCCCCAGCGATCAGGATAACCATCGCCGTCGCTGTCCAAGCGCGCTGTCGGATCATCCGGAAAAGCATCTTCGGAATCCGCATACATATCACCATCGCTATCAGGGCCATCGAGTTCGACCTTACGTAATCTGAACGAAATACCACCGAGGTTATCGTAGGTCTGACGATCAACATCAAAAAACAAAACAAACCCCGCACTGCTCACACTAAAACGCTCACCTTTGGGAGCAAATAAGTGGGCAATATCAGGACGGGCTCGCGGCGCAAACGCCGTTGGCGCGGGTAAATCCAAGCTCGCATCGCCAGGAATCCAGACGATCGGCTTACCATTGTGGAAGCGCCTATTCAGCGGAGCCAATTCAACATCAGCGGAATAGACAATGGTAGTCCATTGCCACCCTTGAAGACAGTCAATGCCAAAGCGGTCGCAGCCTTGGTTTTCACCCGCCCATGCGTGCCGAGCTATAAACTTACCGCCTTCAGCGGGGGTCACAGGATCAACCTGGTAAATACCGGGTTCAAGCCAGATGCGAACTGGGTTGTCAAAGCCATTAAAACGCGCATCCACGTCAACAATGCGATCAAACGTGTCCCCATCAGACTGAGATACCGTTTCTTTCACTGGCAATTGACCACAAGCAATTAAACTTGTGCAAAACAGAAGGAATAAAATTCGCATAGAAATCCTAAGGGCTCGGTAAATAAAACGTTTCGCCATGGCTCGTTAAATAGGCATGCTCATCTTCATCAATGTCGGCCATAGCGATCAGTTGATAAAAAACATTGCGATGAATAAGGGCTTTTAAGTTATTACGCATAGGTAAACAAGGCAGCAGCTGACCGGCGTAGGCTATGGTGCCGAATGCCAACGGACTTGCTAAATGAACTTGCTCATTGGTATTGGTGGTAAAAAATAATTCCGCATTCTCTGCGTCGCCAATCTTAACTACACTAAGAATGACGATAGGCGCGCACTCTACCTTAATGGCTAATTTCTCAACTGGCGTGACTAAGTAGTGATTATCACCTTCGCAGCGTAAGAGTTTAGCGAATAATTGAACCAGTGCATCACGCTCAAATTTTGTGCCTTCATGATACCAGTGACCCTCTCGATCAATACGAATATCAATAGTGCCCTCCACCGTAGGATGCCAATCCATGACGGGAGGATAGTTGTCATACTGCTGGGCAATATTAGACAAGTTTTGTTCGATCTCTTGCAGGCTCATGACGTTTCCGGCGCGAATTAAAAGGGGTATTGTATAGCATTTGAACAATTAAAAGGCAGCCTCAATAAGATGTCATAAAAAGGCAAATTGGTCGTTGACGTGCCCGTCACTGGACGGTATTATGCGCGCACTTTCTCGATGAGGAAGCACCTTCTGCAAATGGAAGAATTCGGGGTATAGCGCAGTCTGGTAGCGCGCCTGCTTTGGGAGCAGGATGTCGGGAGTTCGAATCTCTCTACCCCGACCACTTTCACACCACCAGCACGAACCGAGCGCCCATAGCTCAGCTGGATAGAGCAACGGCCTTCTAAGCCGTCGGTCACAGGTTCGAATCCTGTTGGGCGTGCCAAATTTGCAGATCAATGGTGGGCGTAGCTCAGTTGGTAGAGCCCCGGATTGTGATTCCGGTCGTCGTGGGTTCGAATCCCATCGTCCACCCCATTCTTTTTTTCTCAGCCCTCAGTAACCAAATCATCACAAATCCGGTCTTTAATTTGCCCCGGATGGACTCGTCACATCCTGTGACTCGCCCTGCGGGTAGCTTCGCTATCCAAATTCGCTCCAGGCGAATTTGTGTGATTCCGGTCGTCGTGGGTTCGAATCCCATCGTCCACCCCATTCTTATGTCATCATACCTACGTATATTACTGCGTCACTGGGCTGCGGTCTTATTCAGCGTTATATGCTTTTCGTCTTGTATTTGGCACATCGACAGGTACTCTTAACACTGTTGTACACTTTACGACTGCAATGATAACGCCCTACACTCTCACCGTATTACGCGGTGATTGTGTTACCCATGACGTTGACTCCAATCCCATTCTCTTATGCGCTCACCAAGAGCCCTTCATAAAAGACATTGCTTAAGGGACTTGTATCATTGATCCACGCTCAGGTGGCCAACTTTTACATAGATCAATGCACCATCTTCTTTGGTATATGGCTGATGCTCACTCATGTGAGGCGAGCGCAACCATGTCCCCTTGGGATACGTTCCTTTCTCATCGTAGAACGTTCCTTCCAAGACTAGAATTTCTTCACCTCCCCAATGTGTATGACGTTGGAAGCGGGTATTTGGTTGCCATCGAACAAGTGCCGT
>DATHYR010000465.1:0-1008 GCA_035458985.1 Pseudomonadales bacterium | reverse complement strand
CCCGAGCACATAGGCTGCAAGTCAGGCGATATGTTCGTCATGTGCTTTGTAAATCTCCTATCACCACTCCAAGGCTCAAGGAAGTGCGACAAATACTGCACACGATGCCGTGCAAGCATCCAACACGATGTATCCACGAGTATGTAGGGCATCCCGTTATCGGGTTGTATCCACTTGCCAATACTTTCCGCTCGGTCAACGCCCAAGCGCTCGCCTGCTTTCGTGTACACCGTGCGTAGCGACCACGCAAAACCGTGCTTCTCAGCTATCGGCAACAGCGAAGCAATGTGCTCAGGCTCAAACGTGTTGTCCTCATCGAGCAGGCACAGGTAGTCAGTGTCCAGTAGCTGCGCGTAGTGAGCGTATATCTTGTGGCCGTTCCATCCACCTGCGCCCGTATTGTCGGGTATCGAGAATACCCTTGGCGTACTGCCTACGCCTTCCCATGCTTTCATGGCTATGTCGCGCGCAGCGTTCTCGTAGCGTTTGCCGTCTGCGACCACAAGATGGCGTAGGTCGATATCATGTGCCACTTTTTGGTTTGCAACGCTTACAACGGCATTAGCGAGCGTCTGCGTAGCTATCGTGGGCGTTAGTACTGTGATGGAAGTCATAGTGCGTTTCTCGGTCCGATCACAAGCCATACAATTTCTTCTTCGTCTAAATCAAGCACCTTGCAGATCTCTTGTATCGAATCGAGTTTAGGTTGGCTATGATCGTTGATCCAAAAAGACACCACGCATCGGTTGCGACTGGTGCTTTTGGCAAGCCAGTTACGGCTTACACCACGTCGCTTCATCATTTCTCTTAGCCGTGTGCCAAACGTGTTCATTGCTAATAGTTGGTTAGTTGGTTGCACACAATCTAATAAACTCAAACAATGATTGCAAGCGTAGCCCACTAGGTTTTATTTAATCTCCCCCAAAACCATCGGCTCTGAGCTAAAAAAAGCTGGATTCACGCGAATCAGCAAGCGGATCAACGGAAAACCGACGGTCGTCTACGCCC
>DATHYR010000464.1:0-6945 GCA_035458985.1 Pseudomonadales bacterium | reverse complement strand
GGGGATCAACGCTGCTGCAATCGACACTACCTGACGAGGTGATACATCCATGAATTGAACGTCATCACGACCTTTCAGAGTAAATTCGTTTTGGTAACGTACAGACACCAGATCATCTGTCAGTTCATTATTGTCGTTAACAGCCGCGGAGGCCTGAGCAATCACATACTCAGACTCGTTAATGGCTGACAAGTATTCAATCTCGTCAGTCACCTTGCAGTTAACCACTCTGCGGTAAGGACTTTCTAGGAAGCCGTACTCGTTAGTACGCGCAAACACCGCCAATGAGTTAATCAGACCAATGTTTGGACCTTCAGGTGTTTCAATAGGACATACACGACCATAGTGGGTAGGGTGTACGTCACGCACTTCGAAACCTGCGCGTTCACGGGTCAAACCACCGGGGCCAAGCGCAGAGACACGGCGCTTATGCGTCACTTCTGACAGTGGGTTGTTTTGATCCATAAACTGAGACAACTGAGAAGAACCAAAGAATTCTTTCACAGCGGCAGCGACGGGTTTAGCGTTGATCAAGTCTTGTGGCATCAAACCTTCTGATTCAGCCATCGACAAGCGCTCTTTCACCGCGCGCTCAACACGCACCAAGCCCACACGGAATTGGTTTTCTGCCATCTCGCCGACAGAGCGGATACGACGGTTACCCAAGTGATCGATATCATCAACCACACCCGATCCGTTACGGATAGCAATCAGGGCTTTGAGCACATCAACGATGTCTTCACGGCTCAAGGTACCTTCGCCAGTGGCTTCTTCACGGCCCAGACGACGGTTGAACTTCATTCGACCCACAACAGACAGGTCGTAGCGTTCGCTTGAGAAAAACAGGTTTTGGAACAGGTTTTCAGCCGACTCTTTGGTTGGCGGCTCACCAGGACGCATCATGCGGTAGATTTCTACCAGCGCATCCAACTCGTTGCGGGTGGCATCAATACGCAAGGTATCTGAAATGAAAGGACCACAATCCAACTCGTTGGTGTACAACGTGTCGATTTGAGTAACGTTGTTTTCGGCCAACTTAGCCAGCATTTCATCAGTGATCTCAGTGTTCGCTTCGAACAATACTTCACCGGTAAATTCATCAACAACATCGCGAGCAATGGCTCGACCCAACAAGTACTCGTTAGAGACGGGCAGTTTGGTCACGCCAGACTTTTCAATCTGACGGATGTGACGAGCGGTAATACGACGACCTTTTTCAACGATGACAGATCCATCGTTGTCCAAGATATCGGCAAACGCTGCGTCACCACGCAAACGGCTTGGTACCAATTCCAACTCGTAACCACCTTCGGTCACGTGGAAAGTCGAGGTATCAAAGAACATCCCCAAAATTTCTTCAGTGTTGTAACCCAAGGCGCGCAACAATACTGATGCCGGCAATTTACGACGACGGTCGATACGGACGTAAACCATGTCTTTGGGGTCAAACTCAAAGTCCAACCAAGAGCCACGGTAAGGGATAATACGAGCAGAGTACAAGAGCTTGCCCGAGCTGTGGGTTTTGCCCTTATCGTGATCAAAGAACACGCCAGGTGAACGGTGCAACTGAGAAACGATGACGCGCTCAGTACCGTTGATGACAAAGGTGCCGTTGTCTGTCATGAGTGGAATTTCACCCATGTAAACTTCTTGCTCTTTGATGTCTTTAATATTTTTCGCCGCTGAATCTTTATCGTAGATAATCAAACGGACTTTGACGCGAAGAGGCGCAGCGTAAGTGACACCGCGTAATTGACACTCTTTAACGTCGAATACAGGTCGGCCCATTGTGTAGCTGACATATTCCAAGGCAGCATTGCCGGAATAGCTCGCAATTGGGAATATTGATTTGAAGGCGGCATGCAGACCGTAGTCTCCACGCTGATCAACAGGCACGCTGTCCTGGGTAAATTTACGGTACGAATCCAGCTGAATCGCCAGCAGGTATGGTACATCCATTACCGTTGGCAGTTTGCTGAAATCCTTGCGGATACGTTTTTTCTCAGTGTACGAGTAGACCATCAGTACTCCCCGGCTTTCATTCCCGAAATATGTTATCGCCATCCGAGGCTGGCCGCTCTCGAATGGTTATTGCGCAAAGGTTACGCAATGAAATCAGTACTTCCGTGTAATAAGCTTAAAAAATTATTTGATTCTTTAAGCGGCAAAAGGCCGGTGTGCAAAACACACCAGCCTCGACCTGATAACATCACCGCTATCAGGATTGTACGGACTCAAATTATTTGAGTTCGACTTTAGCGCCAGCTTCTTCCAGCTCAGCCTTAGCTTTAGCAGCGTCGTCTTTAGACATCGCTTCTTTAACAGTAGCAGGTGCACCGTCAACGATTGCTTTAGCTTCTTTCAGACCCAAACCAGTGATGCCGCGAACAGCCTTGATCACGTTAACTTTCTTCTCACCAGCATCGGTCAGAACAACGTCAAACTCAGTTTGTTCTTCAGCAGCAGCACCGCCAGCGTCGCCACCAGCAGCAACAGCAACAGCTGCAGCAGCTGAAACGCCGAATTTTTCTTCCATAGCAGAGATCAGTTCAACGACATCTTTAACTGACATTGCTTCAATTGCATTGATGATATCTTCTTGAGACAAAGACATTGTATTCATTCCTATATTTGCGTAGCTCTCGCCACGACTGTGAACTTGTTAAATGCCGCCAGTAAATTAGGCAGCTTGCTCTTTCTGGTCGCGAATAGCCGCAATGGTACGAACCAGTTTTCCAGCAGATGCTTCTTTCATTACGCTCATCAGCTTGGCGATTGCTTCGTTGTAGGTTGGCAAGCTTGCCAACAGTGCAACGTTGCACAATTCACCTTCAAACGCTGCTGCTTTAACTTCCATCGCAGGGTTGGCTTTGGCAAACGCACTAAGAATGCGTGCGCCAGCACCAGGGTGCTCTTGCGAGAAAGCAATAATTGAAGGACCCACGAAAGTGTCTGAGAGACACTCAAAAGCGGTACCTTCAACTGCGCGCTTAGCTAGAGTGTTGCGAACAACACGCAGGTATACACCTGCTTCACGAGCTTCTTTGCGCAGTGCAGTCATATCGTTTACAGTCACGCCGCGTGAATCGGCGACAACTGCTGAGAGAGCGCTGCTAGCAACTTGCTGGACTTCAGCTACGATAGCTTTTTTACCTTCAAGTCCAATTGCCACAGTATTTCTCCTGAATTTGCCCACGGTGCGCGCAGCTGCACAGCGGGCGATTTATGCCACATATTGTGGCGCTTAATTCGGTGGGACAAAGTCTTACACCGTCTGCGCAGGTTGTCACATTGTGATTAAGTACCTAAGTACACCTGCGGTCTTTGACGGCCCTCGCTGCGCTGCGCATGCGAAAGCCCCAAAGTTCGTTTGCCCTAAGGCTAATTAGATATCCAGTGTCGATTGATCGATCTGCACACCAGGACCCATCGTCGTAGAAAGGGTCACTTTCTTGATGTAAGTCCCTTTTGCTGATGAAGGCTTCGCCTTTTTCAGATCGCCCAACAACGCTTCCAAGTTCTCTTTAACAGCTGTCAGATTGAAATCAATCTTGCCGATAGAGCCATGAATGATGCCGTTTTTGTCTGTACGGTAGCGAACTTGACCTGCTTTAGCGTTCTTAACTGCTGTAACAACGTCAGGCGTCACAGTGCCAGTCTTGGGGTTTGGCATCAAACCACGTGGACCCAAGATTTGACCCAAGGTACCCACAACGCGCATGGCATCAGGTGATGCAATAACAACGTCGAAATCCATTTGACCGGCTTTTACTTGCTCAGCCAAATCATCCATACCCACGATGTCGGCACCCGCTTCTTTAGCGGCTTCAGCGTTTGCACCTTGAGTAAACACGGCAACGCGTACAGTTTTGCCAGTACCGTGTGGCAACGTCGTTGCACCACGAACCTGCTGATCTGATTTACGCGCGTCAACACCAAGGTTTACAGATACGTCTAAAGATTCTTTGAATTTCACAGCAGACACTTCGTTCAGTACGCTCAACGCTTCGTCAATGCTGTACAGTTTGCCTGGAACGATTTTCTCGCGAATCGCGCGAGCGCGTTTTGTCAACTTAGCCATTACTCAACACCCTCAACTTCTAGACCAGCAGCGCGCGCGCTACCCGCAATAATACGAACTGCCGCATCCATATCAGAAGCGTTCAGGTCGGCCATCTTGATGGTGGCAATCTCTTCCAGTTGTGCACGTGTTACCTTGCCAACTTTTTGAGTGTTAGGACGGCTAGAGCCACCTTTTACACCAGCCGCTTTCAACAACAAGAAAGACGCAGGTGGGGTTTTAGTAATGAAGGTAAAGCTTTTATCGCTGTACACAGTGATAACCACAGGCACAGGCATGCCAGGCTCAAGACTTTGCGTCTGCGCGTTAAATGCTTTACAGAATTCCATAATGTTCACACCCTTTTGACCAAGGGCGGGACCAACCGGTGGGCTAGGGTTAGCCTGGCCGGCTTTTACTTGAAGCTTGATATAAGCAGCAATTTTCTTTGCCATTGTAGACTCCTCAATGGGTTAACGCCTCGGGGTATTGCTACCCGTCATCGGCTTCCCGTTATGCTAGCTCTTCGCTAGCGCAAAAACCGCGCTTGCGCACGGCCTCTATTTATCAAGCCTTTTCGACTTGACCAAATTCCAATTCAACCGGTGTTGAGCGACCGAAGATAAGCACTGCCACTTGCAAGCGGCTCTTCTCGTAGTTCACTTCTTCAACTACACCGTTAAAATCATTGAAGGGACCATCAACAACGCGAACCATCTCACCGGGCTCAAACATTGTTTTGGGTCGAGGCTTATCACCTGTCTCTTCAACACGACGCAAAATAGCCTGAGCTTCTGCCTCGGTAATCGGTGAAGGCTGATCTGCCTTACCGCCGATAAAACCCAACACACGAGGCGTCTCTTTCACCAAGTGCCAAGTTGAATCGTCTAATTCCATCTCCACCAACACATAGCCAGGGAAAAACTTACGTTCGCTTTTACGCTTCTGGCCAGCGCGCATTTCAACCACTTCTTCAACGGGCACCAAAATGCGACCAAATTTTTCAGCCAATCCAGCCAGCTCAATGCGCTCTAGAAGTGCAGCATGAACCTTCTTTTCAAAACCAGAATAAGCTTGTACAACGTACCAACGCATTGCCATAGATGTTTACCCAATAATCAGAGAGGCTATCCAGCCCAACAGTGAATCAAGGGCCCACAACAACAGCGCCATAATCAGCACTGCAGCGACAACAATCAATGTTGTCTGCATGGTCTCTTGGTGTGTCGGCCAAATCACTTTGCGAATCTCAGTGCGAGACTCTTTGATAAGACCCTGTAGCGCAGCACCCTGCACTGTCGTTGCCGCGATCAATAGGGCAACCGCTGCTGCCGCTACGATACCCAGCACGCGATAAATCAAAGGCAACTCTGCGTAATAACCGTTGCCAACGATCGCCGCAGCCAAAATGGCTACCACGACGACCCATTTCATGCCGTTAAACGCTGATGATGTCGATTCTGCTTTCGCGTTCATGTATTCGCGACCCTAAACTAACAAAGCGAGCTTCGCTCGCATTAAAAAACTTGGCAGGCCAGGAGGGACTCGAACCCCCAACACCCGGTTTTGGAGACCGGTGCTCTACCAATTGAACTACTGGCCTAGAGCAGGCGCGACCCAGTCGCGCCAAATACAAACAAGCCGAGATACTCCCAGAGCACCTCGGCCAGTAGGCTAGATCTCGATTACTCGATGATCTTCGCTACAACGCCCGCACCTACAGTACGGCCGCCTTCGCGAATGGCGAAACGCAGACCATCGTCCATCGCGATAGGCGCGATCAGAGTCACAGTCATTTGAATGTTATCGCCAGGCATAACCATTTCTACGCCTTCGGGCAATTCACAAGCACCAGTCACGTCAGTCGTACGGAAGTAGAACTGTGGACGGTAGCCTTTGAAGAAAGGAGTGTGACGACCACCTTCTTCTTTTGACAATACGTACACTTCAGCTTCGAACTTAGTGTGTGGCTTAATTGAACCGGGCTTGCACAATACTTGGCCACGCTCAACGTCATCACGCTTAGTACCACGCAACAGTGCACCAATGTTCTCACCTGCACGACCTTCGTCAAGCAACTTGCGGAACATCTCAACACCTGTACAGGTGGTTTTAGTTGTCGCACGAATACCGACGATTTCGATTTCGTCGCCAGTGCGAACGATACCGCGCTCAACACGACCGGTAACTACAGTACCACGGCCAGAGATTGAGAATACGTCTTCGATTGGCATAATGAAGGCGCCATCGATAGCACGCTCAGGCTCAGGGATGTAAGTATCCAGCGCTTCAACCAATTTCTTAACAGCTGTGGTGCCCAATTCGTTGTCGTCTTGGCCATTCAATGCCATCAATGCAGAACCTGCAATAATGGGCGTGTCGTCACCGGGGAAGTCGTAAGTGTCGAGCAGCTCACGCAATTCCATTTCAACCAGTTCCAACATCTCAGCGTACTCTTCAGAGTCAACGCCGCCACAATCTTCAGCCAACAGGTCAGCTTTGTTCAGGAACACAACGATGTAAGGTACACCTACCTGACGCGACAACAAGATGTGCTCACGTGTTTGAGGCATTGGGCCGTCAGTGGCACCACATACCAAGATAGCGCCATCCATCTGAGCCGCACCGGTGATCATGTTTTTCACATAGTCAGCGTGTCCGGGGCAGTCTACGTGGGCGTAGTGACGTAAGCTTGAATCGTATTCAACGTGTGACGTTGAGATGGTAATACCACGCTCACGCTCTTCAGGTGCATTATCAATACCGTCAAATGCTACCGCAGTACCGCCGAAAACTTCTGCACAAACGCGAGTCAGCGCAGCAGTCAAAGTAGTTTTACCGTGGTCAACGTGACCGATGGTGCCCACGTTTACGTGGGGTTTCGT
>DATHYR010000463.1:0-1017 GCA_035458985.1 Pseudomonadales bacterium | reverse complement strand
ATGGGTGAGCGTGTAAGCCGAGGTGAGGTTGATATTCAAGGTGTGTTGGAAGCGGGCCATATCGACCGATTTTAATGACCCGTAGCCTTTACCAGGCGCCCCGGCGTTGTTCACAAGAATATCGACCCGGCCAACGTCCTGAGTAACATTCGCCACGAGGTTTTTTAGGGCTGATTCATCGGTGACATCGCAGCTGTAGGCATAAGCCTTGACGCCAAATGTACGGGCGCTGTTGGCCACCGCCTCAAGGTCTGCCTGGCTTCTTGCGACACAGATAACATCGGCGCCCATTTCAGCAAAGGTAGTCGCAATCGAAGCGCCAATGCCTTTGCCGGCACCGGTGATGAGGGCTACACGCCCTTTGAGTGAAAAGCGATCGAGTATCATGAGGGTTTCCATCGTTGACATTATAGGGTTAGCCTACTGAGAAACCCGCTCTCCGTCATAACCTATTTAGGGTACAGCGGCGTGTTTTTGGCGACATTTTTAATAGGACAGCCTGCTATTTATTTGTCCCACGCTTGTTCAGCCTTTAAAAGCATTCTCTCCGGGCTACTCCTGCAGTCTATGTGTGACATCAATGGCGACGTAAATACGAGTGCCCCATGAAAATGAACATTATAGCCCTGGCATCAAAGGCTCTAAATGTTGTTATTTAATCCGCTGTAACGTCAACCTTGCCGTGCGTCATAACCTAAATAGAGTATATTTTGCCTCGCTGAAAAATACGTCGGCGTCACTTTTTGGGGCATACTGGGCGTGTTAATAAGAGGAATCCCTATGTCCTTACAAAATAAAGTGGCACTGGTCACCGGTGCCGGTGTGGGTATTGGCCGTGCGATCGCCAAAGCCTGTGCCCGAGAGGGCGCCAAGGTGTTAGTGGCTGATTTTAACGAGCAAACCGGTGCCGATACCGTGGCCGAGATTGAGGCCCAGGGCGGGCAAGCAGCCTTTTTTAAAGCCGACGTGAGCAATGAACAGCAAGTGGCTGCCATGGTGGCCTATTGCGTAGACACG
>DATHYR010000462.1:0-2407 GCA_035458985.1 Pseudomonadales bacterium | reverse complement strand
ATGGGTGAGCGTGTAAGCCGAGGTGAGGTTGATATTCAAGGTGTGTTGGAAGCGGGCCATATCGACCGATTTTAATGACCCGTAGCCTTTACCAGGCGCCCCGGCGTTGTTCACAAGAATATCGACCCGGCCAACGTCCTGGGTAACATTCTCCATCAGGTTTTTTAGGGCTGATTCATCGGTGACATCGCAGCTGTAGGCATAAGCCTTGACGCCAAACGCACGGGCGCTGTCGGCCACCGCCTCAAGGTCTGCCTGGCTTCTTGCCACGCAAATAACATCAGCGCCCATTTCAGCAAAGGTAGTCGCAATCGAAGCACCAATACCTTTGCCAGCCCCGGTGATGAGGGCTACGCGCCCTTTGAGTGAAAAGCGATCGAGTATCATGAGGGTTTCCATTGTTGAATTTATGAACTTAGCCTACTGAGAAACCCGCCCCCCGTCATAACCTATTTAGGGTACAGCGGCGTGTTTTTGGGAAATTTTTAAAAGCCCTCGAGTAGTGCCCACATAGACGCTGCCATTTGGGCCCAGCGTAATGGGCGAAAAGTTATTATTGTAGGCTTTGCCATTACCCGTATGTATGCGTGCTACCTCTTCCCCTGAGCGAAAATCAATCGCGACCAAGTACCAGTCGTTACTGCCGTCCGCTAAGGTGTCGAAGGTATAGCTATAAATCAAGCCGTTAACTGAGGAAAATTTTGAGACCACCGAGGGAATAGTCAGGTCGGATTCCCATACAACACGGCAGCCATTACCTTCATCATTGACATCAATGCGGGTTAGCCCAGCCGCGATACTGCTGTAATCTTTATGCTGATGGGCATTGGTAAACCCTGCATTGTTTTCAATAATAACCGAACGATTAAAGGCGATCATGGAGTTTTCAGTCGCCGATGCGCCTTCGCTGAAGAGAGGTATCTGGCAAATTTTTTGTGCCTCTGGGTAGCGGCTAAACACCAGTAAATTGATGCGGCCATCGGCGTTGTCGGTAATGGTGACATAGTTGGAAAACAAGGTCGGTGTGGTGCCAGAGCCTTGATTGATAGACCCTGTTTTCTGGCTACTACCCCTATCATAGGTTGCGCGCCATCGAACGGAGGGCCGCTGATTCTCATCGGTATGAAACAGATATAGGGCGTGATCACTGACGATGTAAATGCCTTCCTCGGCTACCGCAAAGCCATTCTGAATTTCTTCGGAAGTATCCAAGCTATGCACTTCACCGTTTAGCGTATTGAGTGTACCCACTTTACCAAACCGTGTTGCCCACCAAAGCGTGCCATACATATCAGGCAAAAGGCCAGTAATAGGATCGCATTTGCCGCTAGGGAAGGGATTGGTGGGTCGCAAGCAGTCGCTGTCTATGTGCGGTGAGAGATCCCATTGTTGTTTAACTTGGTATTCAAACACCTCATGGGAGACCTGTTCTGCATACAATTTTAGAATCTGATGCTCGGCATTGGCTATCCACAAATGATCGTCTTGATCGGTATAAAAATAGGCGCCAGATGACTCGAGCATGATTCTGGAGCGGTCCCAGTTCAAGAGGGCCTCATAAACCGAAGGTCTTGTGGGTAATTTATAGGTTGCTAGCAGTGTGAGGTTGTCGGGGCTTAATAGCTGAATTTGAAATCCTAGTAAGCTACTACACAGCACCTGAATAAGACCGTCGCGGCGAAACGTCATGGTGGCACATGGACCTCCAAGACCGCCTGTGCCCACCCGTGTGGTCACCTCAATGTTACTCGAATCATTCAGCACGACATCAAAGGGATGAACCTCAGAGTTATAGCCATCGCCATGCATAGAATTACGCCCTACCTGCGCCATCAGGGGATGTTGAGGTACAGCAACGCTGACGGGGGATGCTGTAAATGGCAGTATCCTATCTTTTGTCCCATCTCTGGTGGCCCCTTTAAATGGGGTGGGCTCGGTGCTGATCCCACAGCCAACAAGCGCTATAAGAAGAAATGATAAAGATAAGTTCTTACAGGACTGTAAATAGCTAAATAAAGGCATATTGCGCTCGTTTCGTTGTTATTTTCATCGACTGTAACGGCAACTTTGCCGCGCGTCATAACCTAAATAGAGTATATTTTGCTGCGCTGAAAAATACGTCGGCGCCGCTTTTTGGGGCATACTGAGCGCGATAACAAGAGGAAATCCTATGTCCTTACAAAATAAAGTGGCCCTGGTCACCGGTGCCGGTGTGGGTATTGGCCGTGCGATCGCCAAAGCCTGTGCCCGTGAGGGCGCCAAGGTATTAGTGGCTGATTTTAACGAGCAAACCGGTGCCGATACCGTGGCCGAGATTGAGGCCCAGGGCGGGCAAGCAGCCTTTTTTAAAGCCGACGTGAGCAATGAACAGCAAGTGGCTGCCATGGTGGCCTATTGCGTAGACACG
>DATHYR010000461.1:0-1052 GCA_035458985.1 Pseudomonadales bacterium | reverse complement strand
ATTCATTGCAAGAGTCTCCGTAAAAAAGGACGTGGAACTTTGAGCTCAAGACATCCGTAGGCGCTCAAACCTAACCGTAAGCTTGATGATCGCATGCTATCACAAATATAATTTTGTACCGTACAGTTAATACTGTTTTTTTCTTTCATAATGTCACCATCAACTGAAGATATCTAGGGTAAACCCTAGTTTTCAGTAAAGTCTGCCTTGTAATGAAACAAACGGTACAAAAATCTTTGCCAAGTAACGCCAGCCGTCCGGCGCCCAAGCGCACGAACGATGCCGAGCGCACGCGAGCCGACATTCTTCAAGCAGCCATCCAGGAGTTTGGCGAAAAAGGTTTGGACGGGGCGCGCGTAGATTCAATTGCAGCCGCAACGCGCACCAGCAAGCGCATGATTTATTACTATTTCAAGAACAAAGTTGGTCTTTACCTCGCTGCCCTAGAGCATTCTTACGGCACCACCCGCGATGGTGAAGTTGGGCTCAAGCTGGACTTACTCAGTCCCGAAGCTGCCATGCGCACACTGGTCACCGTCACTTTCGATCACCATCTTCAGGATGAGCACTATGTGCGCATGGTGATGTCAGAGAACATCAACCGTGGCCGCTATCTGGCGCAAAGCCAAAAAATCCAGGAACTCAACCGCCCGGCCATCACGCTGATACGCACGATTTATGAGCGGGGCCTGGCGAGCGGTGTTTTTCGTGAGGGCCTGGATCCTGCAGACATCCATGCCTCTATTTCAGCGCTGGCCTTTTTCAATGTCTCTAACCGGCACACCTTCGGTTTGATCTTCAACCAGGATATTCAATCCCCCGCTTATGTTGCCAACCGGCGTGAAAACATTGTTCAGATGATTCTGCGCTATATGGCCAGGACCCAGGCGTCATGACCTTGCAACACAAACCGGAAACGCCAACCCGCATCGCCGTGGCAGGCGCTGGCCTGATAGGTCAAGCCCACCTGCGTGTGCTGGCCGCCAATACCCAAGCCACCATTAGCGGCATCGCTGATCCGTCGCCCGCCAGCGCACAGCTGGCCAAACAGT
>DATHYR010000460.1:0-1178 GCA_035458985.1 Pseudomonadales bacterium | reverse complement strand
CCAAGAGCTCATGGCGCAGGGGATTGCGAACGTGTTCTCACCACTATTTGGCGGCTATTGTGCGACGGGCACCATGGCCCGAACCGTGACCAATATCCGGGCAGGTGGCAAGACCCCTATCGCGGGCGTTGTGCATGCTTTAACTCTGTTAGTGATTGTTTTAGGTGCTGCACCACTTGCCAGTCATGTGCCACTTGCGACGCTTTCTGGCATCTTGATGGTTGTCGCTTGGAATATGGGGGATTGGCGGGAGTTTTCTCGGCTAAAAAACTTTGCTTACCCTTATCGAATTATTCTAATTTCAACCTTTGTGCTGACGGTTGTGGTGGATGTTACGGTGGCAGTGGAGGTGGGTCTCGCACTAGCATGTCTTTTTTATATCACCCGGATGTCAGAGCTCACCAGGGTTGAGCCTATCACTGCGCAGGAGCGAGCAGCCTTAGGTATTGCACAGACTGAGATCGAGGTTGTTCGAATTGTAGGCAGTTTATTTTTTGGTGCGGTAAGTAAGCTTGAGAGCTTAGCCGATGGGCCGTCAATGATTCCAAAAGTCTTGGTGCTCGATCTCACAGGTTTGATCCAGCTTGATTCATCAGGCATTGAGGCTTTATCTACACTGCATCAGGCAGTGAGGGATCAGGGCGGTGAACTGCGATTTGCAGGCGCCCACGGCCAGCCGCTTGGGCTGATGGAGCGCTCTGAGTTTATGAGCCGTGTTGGCCATGAATTTTTCTTTAAAACCCTCTCGGATGCCTGCAGCTAGATAAGGCCGAGATACTCTCCTGATCAGGTACTCGTCTGCGGCGCTAGGCTGGGGTCAAGGGCCTCGCGCTCATCAAAGACAAAGCAGGTGCCATCGAAGTGATGAGCATCGGTGCGTTCAAAGTAGCGAAGAATCCCGCCTTCAAGCTGATAGGTGTGCTCAAGGCCAATTTCTCGCATATAAATAGCGGCTTTCTCGCAGCGGATACCGCCCGTGCAGAAACTTATAATCGTTTTGCCTTCAAATTCTGATTTGTGATCTTGTATTGCTTTTGGAAATTCGGTGAACTTTCCAATTCGATAATCGACGGTGTTGCGAAATGTGCCGTACTCAATTTCAAAGGCATTTCGGGTGTCTAACATCACCACCGGTCGGCCTTGATCGTCGTGGCCTTGATCGAGCCAACGGTTCAAGG
>DATHYR010000459.1:0-4846 GCA_035458985.1 Pseudomonadales bacterium | reverse complement strand
GGCGAGCGCAACCATGTCCCCTTGGGATACGTTCCTTTCTCATCGTAGAACGTTCCTTCCAAGACTAGAATTTCTTCACCTCCCCAATGTGTATGACGTTGGAAGCGGGTATTTGGTTGCCATCGAACAAGTGCCGTATGTTCCAGCTCAAAGGCGTGCAGTGGCATTACCGACAGGCCGGCAACCAGTCCTGGGCGCCATGACGCAGCACACGTATTAAGAACAATTTGTTCGGTATCGTACTGGGAAAACTGATGAAGCTTAACAAATATTGTCGCTCCTTCAGGGCCAATGCGAGGTGTATGAGAAGAACCCATGGGGTTTCTTAAATACGTACCTGCTGGATATGCCCCCTTCTCATCGGCAAAAACACCATCAAGCACAAATATCTCTTCGCCGCCGCCGTGATGGTGTGATGAAAATTGACTATTGGGTGCATAGGATACGATCGAGGTGGCTCGAGCCACTTCGTCTCCTACCCTATCGAACATCATTCTTTGTACACCTGGCATAGGCGAATCTACCCAATGATATTCATCTGGCCTAACCACCACAGGCTGCGTAAATTCTGATCGAATATTCGGCATACTCTGTTTTCCGTTATGTTTTCGGCTAAGAAATTAAAGCGCAGGTCAAAGAAGTGCAAGCGTTACTGGGATGTAATCAAACGCCGTTGCGCATTGATCACTGACGTCAGTCATGTAAATAAGCCGATATTTGTCTGACACAAGGTGACGCATCATCACTCAAGTCATCGACAATAAAGCTTTTTAGTATCAAGCCGATAGAGAGTTATCTGTCATCGAGGTAACACCAATGAAATGCTCGCAATGCCAAAATTTGATACATGGAAAACGTTATTGGAAGACGTTTTGCCGTGATTGCGCCATTAAAACAGCGGTATTGGCTCAACAACATGAAGGTCAAGTGCTCGCCGCCATCCCTTTTGATCTCCCTAAACGTTCATCATCAATCAGTAGCGTGGCGTAAATCACCACGTCTCCCCCGCTCTTTTCACCTTGCCATTGACTGAACTATACTCACTTTTCTACATGGGAGTATCTCGTTATGAAAGCAAATGTTGGTGGCTCGGACAAAGTCGCGCGCTTTGTATTAGGTGGATTGATCATTGCCGTAGGGGTTTATTATGGCTCATGGTGGGGAGCCCTAGGACTCATCCCATTAATCACAGGAACATTGAGTTATTGCCCAGCGTATTCATTGTTGGGTTTTTCGAGTCATAAGACACCTAACGACTTTTAGGCAACTTTATCGCCACAGTAGTCCCCTGGTTTTCGCCAGGGGATGAAATCTCCAATACGCCGCCCATTTTTTCAACCACAAAAGAAGCGAGGCTGAGTCCAACACCATCACTCTTTTCGCCAGCATGAATGGTTCTAAAAAGTTTTGTCATTGTCGCTAAGTCATTCTCGTTGAATACGCCGATGCCGTTATCTTGGACAAAAAATACCGTATCCTGCGCATGGGTTTTACAGCCAACATGTATGACGCCTAGTTGCCGTGGCTGCAAATTTTTACAGGCATTATCTAAAAGCTCATTGAATAGCATGGTTATCTCATCGATATCACCCGCCATCGTCATGTTGTTATCTATATGGAATTCGATACTACTGGCGTATTTTTTCCGATAGACGTCGGCCATCTCATTAAGCAGTTTTGACATATCAATAGTCGTGACATCACGCATATTGGTTTGAAGACGACTGAGTTGCGTTAATCGCTCTACCATGCCATTTAAACGAATAGCCGCTGTTTCTATACGCTCCATATAAAGATGTTCTTGGGGCGACAGCTTTTTGTCACTATCAGTAGAAAGCATTCTGACAAAGCCGCTGATCGCGCGGATAGGGGCACGAAGATCGTGACTGATGGCGTAGATAAATTCTTTAAAGTTTTCATTGAGCTTGTTGGCACGTTGCAATTGCAGCACTTTTTCATCTTCCAACACACTGATTTTTCGAGACCACTTGTCGGCCTCTTCTATTTTTTGTGCCAGTTGATCTTGCAGTAATTTAACTGGAAAAAACGCCAGGCCACATATAAATGAAGCTTTAAAAGCAGACGTTAACATGAGCGATATATTGGCATCAAAAATGTCATAGGCCACGACGGCTTGCGCGATAAAGACCCCGCTTAGTATCAGCACGGCGATCTTTCGATTGACCATAAAAGCCATCATCACCGACATCACAACAAACATGAACAGGCTTCGAAATTCAGAGGATGACGACATACCTGATGCCGCTCCATTGACCAGGAATAACAAAACAAACAATGTAAAAATGACACTATTTGGTAGTTTTTCTCTCGCGAAATACAACGCCATAAAAATGAGCGCGGAAACAAACCTCATCACCAATAATTCCAATGAAAAAGGCACTAACACCATGAACATGGAAGCGAAAGCGGCGATTGTCGCTACTTTAAGTAATGACGTTCGCTGCTCCATATGGCTATCGAGAATGGGATTGTTCAAATTAACCTCTAGCTTCACGCGTTTGATATAGGCTTAGCTTATCAGTAGAATGCGCGGTTTTTTATTGGTGACACACTGTAATGATAGAACACATCAAACGCGAATGGTTTTTTAATCTCCGCGGCGATCTCCTTGCCGGAACTGTCGTAGCTCTTGCACTTATACCTGAAGCCATCGCTTTTTCCATCATTGCAGGTGTCGATCCCAAAGTTGGGCTATATGCCTCTTTCTGTATTGCCGTCGTTATCGCCTTTGCTGGTGGACGCCCAGGAATGATTTCCGCTGCTACAGGCGCAATGGCTTTGCTGATGGTCACCTTGGTCAAGGACCATGGACTCCAGTATTTGCTTGCTGCCACGTTACTTACTGGTGTTCTGCAAATAATTGCCGGCTATGTTCGTCTGGGCAGCCTGATGCGATTCGTATCGCGCTCGGTGATGACGGGATTTGTCAATGCATTGGCCATCCTAATTTTTATGGCACAACTTCCTGAGCTGACTAATGTCAGTTGGCATGTCTATGCGATGACGGCGACTGGCTTAGGGATTATTTATCTATTTCCTTATCTACCCGTCATAGGTAAGACACTCCCCTCGCCGCTAGTATGTATCTTGTCCATGACCGCTGTGGCGATAGGCTTTGATATTGATATTCGCACCGTATCCGATATGGGGGCACTGCCAGATACCCTGCCTATTTTTATGTGGCCAGATGTGCCGCTCAATTGGGAAACACTTCAAATCATTGCGCCCTATTCGATTGGGTTAGCCCTGGTGGGCTTGCTGGAGACGATGATGACCGCGTCCATCGTAGATGACCTCACGGACACTAGCAGCGACAGAGATCGCGAATGCCGTGGTCAAGGCATTGCCAATATCTCTGCGGGTTTGTTGGGCGGCATGGCCGGCTGCGCCATGATTGGTCAATCAGTGATTAATGTTAAATCGGGTGGCAGAGGCCGTTTATCCACCCTGTTTGCGGGAGTATTACTGCTCATCATGGTTGTATTTTTAGACGAGTGGATTGGCCGCATTCCGATGGCCGCCTTGGTTGCAGTGATGATCATGGTGTCTATCGGGACATTCTCGTGGGCGTCGATTCGAGATCTCAAAAATCATCCCATCTCTTCCAACATTGTCATGATCAGCACGGTTGTGGTAGTGGTAATGACCCATAACCTCGCGCTGGGTGTATTTGTGGGCGTACTGTTAGCGGCATTATTTTTTGCCAACAAAATCGGGCGTTTTATGGCGATTCATAGTCACAGCGACGCAGAGGGTCAACATCGGCATTATCGCGTGGTTGGCCAAGTCTTTTTTGCTTCCTCCGAGCAATTCATCGCAGGCTTTGACTTTAAAGAAGTCGTTGAAAAAGTCACCATCGATGTCAGCGATGCCCATTTTTGGGACCTTACGTCTGTGGCAGCCTTAGACAAGGTTATCATCCGTTTCCGCCGTGAAGGCTGTGACGTGAATGTGGTCGGGCTAAACGAAGCATCCAGCACAGTTGTCGATAAATTCGGCGTACACAATAATCCAGAAGAAGTCGCCAAACTTCTCGGTGGACACTAGGGAAATCTTCATGCAAAAAGTAATAGCCTGCATCGATGGCTCATTAATCAGTGACTCTGTCTGCGACGCAGCCGCTTGGGCGGCCAGTATCCTACAGGCGCCTTTAACGCTACTGCACACGGTTGAGAAACCCCAGTTGAGCGAGAGTGATTTATCGGGAACGATTGGTGTTGATACGCGCGATGCGTTAATGCTTGCCCTAGCCGACCTGGATGCCAAGCGTAATAAACTCGCGATTGAGCATGGCAAAGAAATCTTAGCTGTCGCCAAACAGCGAGCGCTTGATGACGGCGCGGCACAGGTAGAACTCTTGCAGCGACACGGTGATGTATTAGATGCGCTAGAAGAGAACGCCGATCGCATCAGACTGATTGTGATGGGACGCCATGGTACAAGCGGTAGCGTCTCCAATCACATCGGTTCTCATGCTGAGCGCACCACACGTGTCCGGCAGGAACCTATCCTTCTAACGGTGGGCGATTTTACACCGCCCCGTAATTTTATGCTGGCCTATGATGGTCGATCAACGAGCGTTAACGCGCTCAAACGGGTCGCGGAGAGCCCTTTGCTGCAAGGATTGCCCTGCCACATTGTGAGTGTTGGTGAAGAAAATGTGACCAATAATGCACGCTTAGCAGATGCCAAGCAATTCATGCTGGATTTTGGCTTTGAGGTCACGGCCGAACTGATTCCGGGCAATATTTTTAATGTGTTGAATACCTACAAAAATCATCAAGGTATCGAATTACTCGTCATGGGGGCCTACGGCCATTCTGCC
>DATHYR010000458.1:0-1268 GCA_035458985.1 Pseudomonadales bacterium | reverse complement strand
AGTATCGGCAATCAAAATCATGTCGGCATCTTTGGCTGAATCGCAAAAACGCTGAACAAACTGTTCCTCATTTTTGCTGATTGCGTAAACGGCTATCTTAAGTTTTTTTGTCATGTCTTGTGTTTCCTTTATTCAGATGCCAAACGAATAGGCTCCAAGTCTTCTGTAGTCCAAAAATCTTTTGCCAACATGATACGCAAATGTTCTTTGTTGCGCTCAAGGCAAGCAGACCATTCTTCATCATTCATGCCATCAGGCTTGCCAGCGTTAATAAGATTCACGCTGTCCATTGCGGCTTTGTAGTGTTGGGCGATTTGTTCGGGGGTTTGGTTTTCCATGATTACTCCTTAGGGTTGTGTGGGCCAGTCTATTGTCCAAGGAAAGCCAGATTGTGCCGTAACATCGCGCAGGGCTTGGCGGTACGCAGCCCATGCAGCTTGGTCAACTGGAGCGTCTGCTACTTGTGTCCAATCGCTTTCTTTGAGCTTTTCGCCTCGCTGCTGACGAACAGACTTGGCTTGCTCTTCGTCCTTCATGGCTTTGTAAGCAGCTTCCTGTTCAGCAGCCGAGGATTCCTCGGTATCTGCAAACACTGGGCCAAGCACATACTTGGTGTACCACTAGCCATCAATCTGCTCGACGCCATCGCGCTGGCTGTACTGATACACCGTGCCGCCTGTGGCCTGTGGGCCTTCAAAGACAGGATCAACACCAATGGCCTCCATGACCTCTGGTGTGAGTTGGTCGTATGAAGGGCCATCGTTGGCTCGGAGGTAGCTACGCAGTTCTGATTCGTACATCACTGCGCCTGTTTGTCTGATTCTGATTTGCACGTTGTGCTCCTTAAAAATATGTAAAGCCATGCTTTTTGTTAGCACAGCGCCATGCCACTGTGGACAGCGTAAGCCCTAAACATTCAGCCGCTTCTTTTGCCGTTGACCAAAGCCCATGAGGGCTGCCAACCGTCTTGGCCCGAGGATTTTTGTTCCCGTCAAACAAGCCTTTATGCGACTCTGACATTTTCTTGCGTGATGCTTCACTTCTGGTTTTGCCTAGATGACAGTCAACTGCATTTTGTTCGTTGGTTCCGCAAACAACATTTTCAATGCTGTAGGGGCCGACATCGCTTTTACGCATCATGCAATATTTGCCTCGGCCCTTGCCACGCTGCTCCAATTTTCCAGAAGCAACCCACCAATCAAACCATTGCTCATAGGTGAATAAAAACTCAATACCCCGAGCTTTGGCATTTTGCTTTTGACCGTTAA
>DATHYR010000457.1:0-1005 GCA_035458985.1 Pseudomonadales bacterium | reverse complement strand
AGAAAGAGGGGTCCATTTCAGCGCCTGGAACATTAGGCCATTCCATCCCTGTTGCGGGATTGTTTGGTCCATCTTTACCGACCGATACGCGATTATTTTGATCAACGTGCGCAAATGCGTAATTGATGTGTGTTAATTGCTCCCATGGGATTTGATTGGCCAGATAAGCGGGACCGTTATTACCCGTGCGCCAGCTTGTGAAGTAACCAATCACTCGACGTTTCGCGCCGCCCATTTTTTCTCGTCCGTCAAGATCATAGATGGCACAGTATTGGGAATTCACATCAGGCGTGCTGTATAGTCCGTCAGGCCGACAATCTTCTTGAGAGCCTCCGCCGTCACCAGCCACGGTAAAACTAACACTGTTTGAGTTACCTTTTGCGCCATGATTATCGGTGGCCGTTGCTGTCAAATTATGTTGACCGGCAGTCGCAGTCCAGCTTGCAGAATAAGGCGCCGAGGTATCGATGCCGATCGATTGACTGTCGACAAAAAACTCGACTGAAGAAACGTCACCATCAGAATCGCTTGCTGAAGCGGTGAAGGTAACTGCGTCGCCTTGCTTAATATCACCAGCGGGCGTATCCACAGTGACAGTCGGTGCTGCATTGGCAGTTACTGAAAAACTGACGCTGGTAGAATCGGTTGAGTCGTTGCGGTTGTCGGTCGCACGAGCGAATAACTGGTGGTCGCCAGCAGCCGCTTGCCATTCAATAGAGTAAGGAGCGGTAGTGTCAACGCCAACTGACTTATTGTCGACGAAGAATTCAACTTTTGTTACGGTTCCGTCATCATCGCTGGCTGTTGCGGTGAAAGTGATGGTATTGCCTTCGACTGTACCGCTGCCGGGTTGAGAGACGCTAACATTTGGCGGTATGTTTGGTGCGTCACTCACGCTAACATTGACCCTTGTTGACGACGTGTTCGCTTGCAAATTATCGTAGGCGATTGCGTAAATTGTGTGGTCACCGGAAACAGAAGTCCAGTTAGTTGAATAAGGTTGAG
>DATHYR010000456.1:0-1027 GCA_035458985.1 Pseudomonadales bacterium | reverse complement strand
ATGCGCGTTTGCAGGACATTGAGTATCTGGCTTCGTTGTTGAAATATGATCGCAGCTTTGATGCAACAGCAAATAACCAGTTTGAACAGCTAGTGGCAGCCAGCAGACAAGAAGCTGAAACAATGAGTCTCGCACAATTGTATTTGCTTGTCGCAAAAGCCTCTGCCCTCGCCGACAATGGACATACGAGCGTTAGTCTTGCTCCGGTTCAGCGCGACTTCAATTCAATTGGGGTGCGATATTATCATTTTCTTGATGGCTTGTATGTTGTTCGCACTTTAGCCGAGCACCAGCAATTAATCGGCGGACGCGTGATAGAAATTGATGGACAATCCATTGATTCTGTCTTGACAGCCCTGAAATCCTACTTTGGCGGCGCTGAAGAGTGGCGACAATTGAAAGCCATCATGCTGTTGGAGTCTCCAGAGATCCTGCATGCCGCCGGTCTGGCGGAGTCGCCCTCCGGTTACACATTAACAGTGCAGAATAAACAAGGCGCCACTCAGCAAGTTAAATTGAGCGCCCAAATGCCACAAGCGATGGAAGATACCCCTGTACGTAAACCCTGGATGACATTAGAGGCTACCGAATTGCCTGATGAAAGTGATGAATGGATGCGCAGCTTGCAGTATGAATCTGATGATCTCCTTCCACTTTATTTACAGAAAACTGATCAAATGTACTTGTGGGTACCGCTACAAAATGGCGGTGGCTACCTGCGCTTGCAAGCGATGTCGAATAGTAAGGAGCAATCAATGTCCGCTTTTTTTGAAGAAACGATCGAGCCATTGCCAGAGGGGTCCTTACGTTATTTAGTCGTTGATTTGCGCACAAATGCTGGGGGCGATTTTTCTCTATTTGTTGAGGTCGCCAAGTGGTTACCGAGTAAAGTGGCTGCTGATGGCCATGTATATATTGTCGTGGGGCCACAAACATTTTCTGCAGGTGTTGTGGGGGCGGCGCTGCTGAAATATTACGGCGGCGAAAAGTCATCTATCATCGGTTCACCTATGGGTGATCGAGAACA
>DATHYR010000455.1:0-1150 GCA_035458985.1 Pseudomonadales bacterium | reverse complement strand
TAACCGCGTTCGCCAGCTTGAGGACCAACTTGGCACCAAGTTGCTCTATCGGCGCACCCACGGTGTCGCCTTAACCGCAGCAGGCGAGGCACTTTTGCTTCATGCGCGTCGCGTCTTAAGACAGCTTGACCATTTGCACATGGATTTGCGCGATTTCGCCGTGGGCTTGCGCGGTCATGTTCGCCTCTTTGCCAACACCACGTCAATCTCTGGCGATCTGCCCGAGGCGCTCGGCCTATTTCTTACACAAAACCCAACAGTTACCATTGACCTCAAAGAACACCTAAGCGCTGATGTCGTACTCGCCTTAAAACAGGCCCGTGCCGATTTGGGCATTGTCGCCGGTGAAATCGATACCGAAGGTTTGGCGGTCCACGAATTTGGCCATGACGATCTCGTGCTGGCCGTCCCTAAAACCCATCGCCTAACCCTGCGCAAGCAAGTCCACTTTGCCGATACCCTCGAGGAGTACCACGTCACCTTGAGCCAAAGCAGTGCACTTGCAGGATTTATATCAGCACAAGCTCAACAGCTTGGCGCAGATTTACAATTTCGATTACAAATGGCGAGTTTTGACTCCATTTTGCGCATGATCGAAGCAGGTGTTGGCGTGGGTGTTGTACCGCGCTCAGCGGCTGCTCGCTATGGTCGCAGAGGCTTATTTGCGGTGGTCGACCTCTACGATAGCTGGGCGATCCGCGAATTAAAAATTGTAGCGAAAGAGGCGTCGAGCCTTCCACGATCAGCCAAATCATTGCTCGACTTTTTAGTACAATGGCCTCAAGCACATCGCAGACGTGCGCGATACCGACGCCTATGAATTCATGGCCTTGCCAAATTCGATAAACCACTGGATGCTTTGTGGGTTTGCCATCGAGTCTTTGTTGAGTGCTGCCGCTGGGTCTTGACCAAGCAGTATCTTTTTCACCGGCACTTCGAGCTTCTTACCTGATAAGGTGCGAGGAACCTCGGCGATGGCATGCACGGCATTTGGCACATGACGCGCTGATAATTGTTCACGGATGGCACTGAGCAATCGCTTGCTGAGCGCTTCATCGAGTGCGTGCGCACCGCGCAAGACCACAAACAAGAGCATCATACTCGGACGACCTAAGTACTCTAAATCGATGACGAGTGAATCGGCAATCTC
>DATHYR010000454.1:0-1330 GCA_035458985.1 Pseudomonadales bacterium | reverse complement strand
GCGGTCAAATCGTGGTTGGTCTCTTCGACGTTGTATATCTCATCCGTAATGGAGCCTTGAGGCAACGTGCGAGAATATTTTGCCACAATTTGCTTACGAACATCCGTGTAGGTGTCCAAACCATAGCGGTAGTTGATGAACAAGTTGTCCATCGGAGCCCACTCCAATTGTGTGTAACCAAATACACGGTTGACTTTATCGGTGAATGGGTTCTTATTGATCGTCCAGTAGGGATTGTCATAGCCACCACCGTTGCGGTAGGTACGCTGTGTTCCATCAGGATTTTCATAGCCTGCTGAATTGTCAAAAGACGGGGGAGTACGGAGCAATCCGAGCATCAAACCTGATAGGTTTGATCCTTGCTGGACGCGGTAACCTCCTGAATTAGAGTATGCCAATGAGGCAGTAGCCTTCAAATTCGTGGCAATTTGGCCAGAACCCGTCAAACGAATCGTGGTACGATCAAATCGGTTCAAAGGCACAATACCTTCATCTGCCAAGTTTGACACAGAGAGGTAGTAGCTAGAACGCTGACCGCCTCCGGAGACAGTTACGCTATTATTACGGCGCAAGCCACGGCGGAAGAATGAACCCGCATTGTCGTAGGAAGGCGCACCCCAACGAACTGCCGCACTGGAATCCTGCGTGATGTCGCCATTGGCGTCAACACCCAAAGATGACATGGCAGGGCCCCAAGAGAATGGATTGCTCGTACCGCCATAGTAGCCACCGAAATAGCCTTGTGAGTAGGTCTTTTGAGTGGGAGGCAACTTATTTACCTCAGACACTTCATAGCTGCTGTTCACAGATACTTGGAAATCCTGGCCATAGCCACCCTTTTTGGTGGTGATCAAGATGACCCCGTTCGCTCCCCGCGTTCCATAGAGCGCAGCGGCCGCACCGCCCTTCAATACCGAGATGCTCTCGATGTCATCGGGATTTATGTCAATCGCACGGTTAGAGTAGGCTACACCTGCACGCAGGTCTTCCGTACCGATCTGAGAGTTGTCGATGGGTACGCCATCCACGACCATCAAGGGTTGGTTGTCGTTCGAAGTAAACGTGGCATTACCACGAATCTTGATGTACGACGCGGCACCTGCAGCACCTGATGAGTTGGTGACTTGCACCCCACTCACTTTGGCCGAGATACCTGAAATCACATTCGTTTCACCCGAATTTGCGATTTTGTCTCCACCGACATTTTCAATGGCAAAACCCACCGACTTCTTGTCGCGGGAAAAACCCAATGCGGTCACAACCACTTCATCCAACTTGGATGCGGAAGGAGCAAGAGCCACATTGAGTGAGCTTCCTGACACCTTGACCT
>DATHYR010000453.1:0-5199 GCA_035458985.1 Pseudomonadales bacterium | reverse complement strand
GATGTCGTGAAAACGCTTGTCAGCGGCGAGTCGACACGCGATGACAACATCTTCGCGGTCGCGGGGGTAAACCACGGCCTGTGGCAAGACTTGGTAGATGGAGTTGTCGGTAGACAGGGCGAGGCGGTTGCTATCGTCGCGGGCAATATCCCCGCGGAAGCCGGCCTCGGCAAGGGCGTCTAAATAATCGATATACAGCGCGTCGATAGGGGACAGGGTATTTAGGGCTGGAATCATGGCGCTCTTGTCTTAATAAAAAATCGTATTTTACTCTGCTTTGGCGTTGAGGCCAAAACGAATCCTTCGAATGATCACTGCGTATGTCATTCATGGGCTGTGCTAGAATGCCCGCCATATGTTCTGGAGGCAGAGTTATGGCGTTAGCCCTTTTTGATTTAGATAATACGTTGATTGCTGGCGATAGTGACCACGGTTGGGGGGAATTTCTCTGCCGTAAAGGCTATGTCGACGCTCAGGCCTACCATGATCGCAATAATTACTACCTAAACCAGTACGAAGAGGGAAAACTCGATCCCTATGAGTACTTGGAATTCGCGCTGCAGCCCCTCGCTCAAAATAATGCCGAGACCCTCGCCCGATGGCACAATGAATTTATGGTGGAAACCATCGTACCCATGATGTTACCCATGGCCATGGACCTGTTGGATGCCCACCGCAACCGTGGTGATTGGGTGGTTGTGATTACCTCAACTAATCGCTTTGTGGTGGAGCCCATCGTGGCAGCGCTGGGAGGGGCGGAAGAGATCTTGGCCACTGAACCTGAAGTGGTCGATGGTCGTTATACCGGTAAGATCATTGGTGAACCTTGTTTTCGCGATGGCAAGGTGCGAAGAATGCGCGAGTGGTTAGAAGACAAGCCTTTCACGCTGCAAGACGCCTATTTCTATTCTGATTCTGTGAACGATTTGCCGCTGCTGTTGGAAGTCTCCAATCCAGTGGTGGTTGACCCTGATGCCGCGCTTCGTGCAGAAGCGCATGAGCGCGGATGGCCCATTTTATCGCTGCGTTAACGGGCGTGGTGGATGGTGTGTTTTCCTTGTATCCTGCGTTTTAACGTTGGTTGATTAAGGGGGCTGTATGCTCAACTTGGCGGCGCCAGAGCTTTTAAGAACTCAGCTTTTCCTCGCCGGTGAATGGATATCCACGGCACATTCGGGTCGAGTTGTTGTCACTAATCCCGCGAATAATGAACGGTTGGCTGAATTGCCCTATGGGGGGCGTGAAGAGGCTAAGCTTGCCATCGAGGCGGCTTATCAAGCACAAAAACAGTGGGCAAACGTCCCTGCCAAGCAGCGCGCCGCCTTGTTAATGCGTTTGCATGCGGCCATGCTTGCCCATCAAGACGACTTGGCTATGATTTTGACGGCTGAACAGGGTAAACCGCTGGCTGAGGCAAAAGGCGAGATTGCTTACGGCGCGTCTTATGTCGAGTGGTTTGCTGAGGAAGCTAAGCGACTTTATGGCGATGTCATACCGAGCTTGTCAAATGACAGCCGTATTATTGTTATGAAGCAGCCTGTCGGGGTGGTGAGCGCCATTACGCCATGGAATTTCCCTAATGCCATGCTTGCCCGAAAAATAGCACCGGCGCTTGCGGCGGGGTGTGCGATCGTCTGCAAGCCGGCCAATGCGACGCCGCTATCTGCGCTGGCATTGGCGACGCTCATCGATCGCTGTGGCTTCCCGAAGGGCTTGGTCAGTGTTCTGGTCGGTAATACGCAGGAGATTGGGCACGAGCTAACCACGCACCCCTGGGTAAGAAAAGTGACATTTACCGGGTCGACAGCCGTTGGTAAGCAGTTACTTGCGCAATGCGCCGGCACCGTTAAGCGTACCTCGATGGAATTGGGCGGCAATGCGCCTTTTATCGTATTTGATGACGCTGATGTCGACGCCGCTGTGCGTGCAGCGGTGGCATCCAAATTTCGTAATGCGGGGCAAACCTGCGTGTGTTCGGATCGGTTTTTTATCCAAGCCGGCGTGTATGAGGCATTTGTCGCTAAATTTGCTGACGCTATTAGCAGGCTTACCTTGGGCCCGGGCTGGGAGGATGGTGTTGATATCGGACCGCTGGTCAATGAGACTGCGGCGAACAGTGTACTAGAACTTATCGAGGAGGCCGTCGCCAGTGGGGCTAATCTTCTTGCTGGCGGTAAGCGTTCACTTCTTGGTGATTGTTTTGTCGAGCCGACGCTATTGGTGAATGTCACCCCAGGCATGCGAGTGTGTCGCGAGGAGAGCTTTGGACCCGTGGCTGCGGTTATGAGGTTCGAGACCGAGCAGGACGTGATGGCGTTAGCCAATAATGTTGAGGTTGGGCTCGCAGCCTATTTTTTTAGTGAAAATATTGGTCGCGTCTGGCGCGTGGCAGAGGCGCTTGAGTTCGGTATGGTCGGCATTAATGAGGCTATTATTTCTAATGCAGCGGCCCCTTTTGGCGGGATTAAGCAGTCGGGCCATGGACGAGAAGGCTCGAAGTACGGGCTCGACGATTACACCGAAGTAAAATACCTTTGCATGGGTGGGCTTTCCTCGTGATATCACGTCTGTGTGGTGTGTGTGTTTGACGCTTATCTTTGGTCACAAGTACTTGCCGGTGCGGCCTTATTTTCTGACGCGGCGTCGTTCCAGTGTAAGCGGCGCGAATTTATTCTAGGTTGGTTAGTCGTTTCATCCGCGCTGATGACGGCGCATTTTTATCTCTTGGATATTTATACCGCCGCGGCGATTGGCTTGCTTTCAATGGCGCGTTTTGTACTCTCAATTTACTACGTAAAACGTTGGCTTATGTGGTTGTTCTTGTCCCTGACATTGGTGATTATGTTGCTGACCTATAACGGCGTATTAAGCATCTTGGCCGCTGCGGCTACCTCTTTATTCACCATTGGCGCGTTCCAAGATAATGATAAGCGATTGCGATTGTTGTCGATTGCGGCGATATGCCTTTGGATTATCCATAACACCTTGGCAAAAAGTGTCATGGGAGTGGTGTTAGAGGCAAGTTTTCTCGCGAGTTGTTTGTTGGGATACTATCGTTTTTACATTCGACCCAAATACACGGATTTACAATGAAGCAATCGACCTGGTTTTTGATGGGTGATGTTATCGGTAACCTTTGCGCCGGCGCATTGGCCGCTGCTGTGGCGCTGTGGCTAACATCTCCGGGTGATAGTATGTGGTTGGCGATGGTATGGGGTATGTTAGTGCCCATGTTGTTGTCAATGCCACTAGCACTCCTGCTCGGTCGCTACTTTGGTGCGCTAGAGTTAATGATCACCATGATGGTGACGGCAATGATAGCGGGTATGGTAGTGGCCATGCGGGCGGCGATGAGTGAGCTGCTGTTATTTGATGCCTTGATCTACGGCGTGCTCATTGCGCTTGTGGTGGTCAGGTGGGTGCTTAGCTTGAATGATCGTTTAATGGCACCCTATTTACGTGGCGAGGCAGATCATGAAAACTAATTTAGAGGCCAATCAACGCAAGTGGGACCGTTTGGCGCCTCGCTTTGATGTGATGGCGGGCGAGGGTGGCGAAAAGCGCTGGCGTCGTGCTAAGCAGCATCTGTTTGCGGCGATGGGCGGCGGCGATATTTTGTTTATGGCGCTCGGCACGGGCCAGGACATCAGTGCCTTTCCTCCAGGTAAAACGCTGCATGCGATCGATGTCAGCGAGCGCATGTTGGCTCTCGCCAAACCCCGTATAGAAGCTTACCGTGGGACCATTCACGCACAACAAATGGATATCCATCAGCCCTGCTTTGCACCGGAAAGCTTTGATCAGGTATTTACTTCGTGCACGTTTTGCTCGGTTCCAGACCCTGTCGAAGGCCTGAGGCAGGTCTTTAATCTATTGCGTCCAGGGGGTGAGTTGTTGATGTTCGAACACACCGGGAGTCGTTACTTCCCTTTCAACATAATGTTGCGGACGATGACATTACTGACTCAAAAGATTGGTCCCGACATGGACCGCGATACTGTGGCCAACGTTAAAGCGGCTGGATTCGATGTTCAGGCGGTTGATAATGTTTTTTTGGATGTGGTGAAAATCATTCGTGCAGTGCGGCCAAAAGCACCGGTTTAGGTGTTTTTTTGCTTGACGCAGACGACCCTGCTCTGTAGAATTCGCGATCCCTTAAATGGGGTGATTGCGGCAGTTTCATTGAAGCTTGCTTAATGTTGACGGGTAGTTATATGCCAATAGCTACTCAAGTTTTAGAAATTTTGGAGTTTATAGATGGCAACGATCAATCAGTTGGTCCGTAAGCCAAGAAAACGCAAAGTCGTCAAGAGCGACGTGCCTGCATTGCAGTCATGCCCTCAGCGTCGTGGCGTTTGCACACGTGTTTACACTACTACTCCCAAGAAGCCAAACTCAGCGCTGCGTAAAGTTTGTCGTGTACGTCTGACAAACGGTTTCGAAGTGTCTTCGTACATTGGTGGTGAGGGTCACAACCTGCAAGAACACAGCGTTGTTTTGATCCGTGGTGGTCGTGTAAAAGACTTGCCAGGTGTTCGCTATCACACCGTTCGTGGTTCTTTAGATACCTCGGGTGTGGCTAAGCGTAGACAGGGTCGCTCTAAGTACGGTGCAAAGCGTCCTAAGTAGGACTGTTTTCTTGATTTAGTAACTGGAGTAAGGCTGGGCTTTGATAGTTCCAGATTATCCTGAAGAGTAAAGGTAAGGTTATGCCTAGAAGAAGAGTTGTCGCCAAGCGCGAAGTATTGCCAGATCCCAAGTTTGGCAATGTGACCTTGGCTAAGTTTATGAACCACGTAATGATCAGCGGTAAAAAATCTGTCGCTGAGACTATCGTGTACGGTGCATTGGATATCGTTGCGCAAAAAGCTAACAAAGATCCTTTGGAAGTTTTCGATGCTGCGTTAGAAGCAATTGCACCTCTGGTCGAAGTAAAATCACGCCGCGTGGGCGGTGCGACTTACCAAGTACCTGTAGAAGTTCGTCCTGCTCGCCGCACAGCATTGTCTATGCGTTGGTTGGTTGAATATTCTCGCAAGCGCGGTGAGAAATCTATGCGTCAGCGTTTGGCTGGTGAGATTCTCGACGCAGCAGCGGGTAAAGGCGCCGCGGTTAAGAAACGTGAAGACGTTCACCGTATGGCCGAAGCGAACAAGGCGTTCTCGCACTACCGCTTCTAATTTGGATTTTGGCGAGGGT
>DATHYR010000452.1:0-1569 GCA_035458985.1 Pseudomonadales bacterium | reverse complement strand
AGTATTACGTGATTTCATGAACATTCCTTGCATGATGATATAAAACTAAAAACCTAATTCACGGCGCATGACCGCCGCCGCACTTAATGCATATTTGCCAAGCCAAGATTCGCCATCCGCGTGAATCACCACTTGGCCCCGAGCATATTGAAAGGGCAGGCCCTGCTCACCGTCAGATGGCTGTAACATGACGCGGTAAAGTGAGCGCTCTGGCACCAGGATGCCATTGGCTTCGCGCACTAAAATCTCCCCACCTAAGGTGGAGGCCAGCACGCCCTCTGGCAACTGTCGAGTAGCATCACTGTCCACTCGAATGACGGTTAAGGAGACCGCTGAGAACATCGATTGCTCTGCCACAAAAACAGCACGTTGACCGGGGCGAACTCGACCTAAACTTCGCTCATCAATGTAGGTGACCACTTCACGTGCATTCTCATCATAAAGATCGAGCAAATGCTCATTTTTACCCACCCAATCACCCACCTTGAGATCAGGATTAATCAATGAAGCCACACCACGACTGGTAGCCAGAATACGATACTCGCCCAACTCCGTTTGTATGTTGGCTACACGGGTATCGGCTCGGCGCTGATCCGCCATAATCACGCCTAACTTTTCACGGCGTTTTTCATCAATGCCGCTGGCGCTGACTTGCCATTGGGCTGCCACCTGCTTGGCCTCTTCTGCCGCCAATTGGTACGCCAGATCATCAGACTGCAACTCAAGTAACACTTGCCCTTCTGCCACCGGTGCACCATCCATCACCGTCCATTGGCTAATTTGTGCCGCGCCAGGGGCGCTTACAATGGCCATTTTCACAGGTCGGAAAAGCGCCTGTGACTGAAGACGACCATCCCAAGGGATCACAGCCAACATCATCAACACAAAAAGGCCGGCTAACCACGCTTTACTGCGACGGGTCTTCACAATGTCTTGCCCCCTACTCCACCATACTTTCAGTTCACGCAGCACGGGCATCACAATAAACACGCCTAGCTCAATAGCGGCAAGCAGTGGACCAAATGGCTTTGGTAAGGCGTAGTAAAGAAGCACAGCAATACCAACAAACACCACCGCACGATAGACCCAAACGCCAACGGCAAAGACGTTTAAAAAGCGTGTCAACCGCGGAGAAAAATATTCAGGTTTTTCATCGCCTAAGGCAAACAGACTTTCTCGTAAACGCCACTTGGCTTGCTCAAACGACCGTTGGTGCAAATTGGGAATACCCAAGGCATCCATCAATAAAAAGTAGCCATCAAAGCGCATAAACGGAGAGGCGTTGATCAACAGTGTTGAAATCCACGTGGTGCTCGCCACCAAAAAACTGGCATCTTTAAGCCCGCCTTCTGGCAGCAATGCCCAAGCAAGAGTTGCCCAGACGGCCAAGCCCAATTCTGTGATAATGCCGGCCGCGCCAACCCACAGTCGCTGTTGTTTGTTGGTGAGCTTCCAGACGTCATTCACATCGGTGTATGCCATGGGAAACAGCACTAGAAAGGCGATACCCATGGTAGGTACGCGACACCCATAACGTTTAGCGGTAAACGCGTGTCCCATTTCATGGAG
>DATHYR010000451.1:0-3189 GCA_035458985.1 Pseudomonadales bacterium | reverse complement strand
ACAAAGCCCGCGCCATCGAACATGTCAGCGATCAGTTCGCCGTTGGTGCCGCGCTTTAACGCGTTGCATGCGCCCGCTACGCTCGCAACAGGCGAGGTCGTGTCTGCTAATGCCAGTGCCGTCACTTTATGCGGCATGGTGATCAAGGCACCTTTGAAATTAGGCAAAGGTAGCAGTGCCTTGATCAGTGATTCAAATTGTGGTGCCTCACACGCCATAGGGACCACCACTGCATTGATTCCCGCGTCCGCAAAATAGGGGTTGTAAATCAAGGGTGCCTTGAAGCTGTGGGTGGGAAACCCAATGTGCGCAATGAAGACGGTATGGCCGTCTATGAGCGGGGTCAGGGGTTTCACTGCGCTTCTTTCTGCACCAACGACACCGCTGTTCGCAATGCAGCCATGTAGCTTTCAGTGCCAAAGCCGCAGATTTGTCCGCGCACCACTTCAGCGAAAACGGATGTGTGACGGAAGGTCTCGCGTGCATGCACGTTGGACATGTGGACCTCCAAGATGGGGCACTTCAAAATGGCCAACGCATCCCGGATTCCGTAGCTGTAATGGGTCCATGCACCCGCGTTAATGAGGACAGCATCGACGCCCTCGAAGTACGCTTGGTGGATGCGCTCCGCCATGGCGCCCTCAAAGTTCGTCTGGAAGCACTCAACTTCAGCGCCCAGTGTTTGCCCAATGGCTTTTAATTCCGCATCGATTTCCGCCAGTGTGGCAGTACCGTACGTTTTGGCATCTCGTTTGCCGAACATGTTCAAGTTGATGCCGTGAAGGGTGAGGATTTTCATATCATTTCCTAAGTGGGGTGGATCGTTTCAAGCTTTCACGTAGCGCAGAATCATCTCTACGATGTTTTCTCGGCGCATCGCGACGTACGCGGGGGAGTGGTTGTCTTGTTGAAAAATGAGTCCGAATGTGTGGCGGTTTGATACGTTGAAAAAAGCAAGTGCCGAGATAGAGGCATGAATATCTGCCGGGTCTAATCCGGCTCTGAAAACGCCTGACGCAACGCCGCGCTCGTAGATATCAGTGAGAATTTGAATCGCAGGTCGATTGAGGTCCTGAACCTGCGGGCTTTGTTTAAGGTACTTGGCGCGGTTCATGTTCTCATTCATGACCATGCGGATGTAATCCTCATTATTCAGGTGATGGTCAAAGGTCACTGCAACGAGACACCGCAGCGCCGCCTCAGGCGCCATGTGCGCGAGGTTGAGTTGGTTTTCTGTATCGCGAACCTTCTTGTATTTCGCTTCCAGCGTGGCCAGGTACAAACCTTCTTTGCTACCGAAGTAGTAATAGATCATTCGCTTGCTGGTTTTGGTGGTGGCGGCGATCTCATCGACACGCGCACCCGCAAGACCTTTTTCACTGAACTCCTTGGCGGCGACATCCAAGATGTCCTGTTGCGTACGGGCGGCCTCATCCACACGCCGATCGTTGCGTTTGCTGCCTGCTTTGGTGTGTGAAAGTGGTTGTACCAATTGGTTCATTTGCTGCAACTTGGTTCGCAAAATAAGGGTTTACCCCTATATATTGCCCTTGTTTTCAGATGATAACGCAAAATTAATTTATGTACTATCTGGTACACAAATTAATTTCCTGCTACGATTTGCCCGTTTAAAGGCGTGGTGCCGATAAGCTTTTTTCTAGGAGACCTGTTCATGTCCGTTTCTATTCTTCGCCGCGGTTTAATTGCAACCACCGCCGTTTTGTCTCTCTCATTGGCTGCCGGTGCCGCGTTGGCTGCTGACAAAGTCAAGCTGCGCTTGTCCTCACCCGCATCCGAAAACGACGAGCGAGCCATCGCGTTAACCACAATTTTTGCGCCTGCCGTATCTGGTTTTGCCGAATTCACACCGCACTGGAACGCGTCGCTGTTCAAGCAGGGCACCGAATTGGAGGCCATTTCACGCGGCAACCTCGAAATGTCGATTGCTTCAGCTCAAGAGATGGCTGAGTTTTTCCCGGAATTCGGTGTTTTCGCAGCAGGCTATGTGCACCGCGATGCGGCTCACCAGGTTGCCGTGTTCAACTCTGATTTCTTCAAGTCATACAAGAAGAAGGTCGAAGATGAGTTGGGCGTTAAGCTTTTGACCGTGATGTACCTTGGCCGCCGTCAAGTGAACCTTCGCACAGACAAGGTCATCAAGACTCCTGCTGACATGGCAGGTGTGAAATTGCGTATGCCTGGCTCTGAGGCATGGCAGTTCCTGGGCAAGGCGTTGGGTGCAAACCCTGTGCCGATGGCTTTTGGTGAGGTCTACACAGCGCTGCAAACCGGTGCCGTCGATGGCCAGGATAACCCCCTGCCAACCGTTCAAAAGTCAAAGTTCTACGAGGTGACCAAGCAGATCGTGCTGACCAATCACTTGGTGGACTTGAACTACGTGACTATCAGTAAAAAGGTCTGGGATAAGCTGACGCCCGCGCAGCAGGCAACCGTTCAGAAAGCCGCCGATGCGGCTGCCGAATCTGGTCGTCAAAAGCAATTGAAGCTGGAAGGCGAGTTAGAGGCTTTCATGAAAGAAAAAGGCCTGAAGGTTTACTCTCCTGATTTGAACGCTTTCCGCCAAGCTGTGCAGGGCGCGTACCTCAAATCTGACCTGTCAAAGCAGTGGGAAAAAGGCGCACTTGAGAAGATCAACGCGCTCTGATAAACCCTCATCAATAGCTTAAACAGCGCATTGCGGCGGCCTCTGAACCTTTACGGGGTCGCCGCCTCTATGATGATTCAATGACAAATACCTCCAATTGGCTGCAGCGCCGCGCCGACGATGTCGGTGTGATCATGTTGTCTGTGATGTTTCTGGCGTTTGTCGTTCAAATCACGGCGCGTTACGTTTTTAATTACCCGCTTGGCTGGACGCTTGAACTGTGCCTGACCATGTGGTTGTGGACCGTTTTTTGGGGTGCCTCGTTCAGTCTGCGCAATGAAGATCATGTGCGCTTCGACATGATCTATCTGAACGTATCGCCTAAAGCTAGGCGTTGGTTAGCAGCCATTGCGGCGATTGCCATTGTCGTGACGATGTTGGTTGCGTTGCCACGCACCTATGACTTCATCAGTTTTTTAAAAATTAAAAAAAGCGGCACCTTGCGTATCCCGTTGATGTACGTGTTTTCTATTTATTTGGTCTTCATGGTTGCCACCATAACTATCTACGCCCGAGGTCTCGTC
>DATHYR010000450.1:0-1349 GCA_035458985.1 Pseudomonadales bacterium | reverse complement strand
TGATAATTAGCTAATATTTTATATGATGTGGTTCTGTCCACGGATTCTATGGAATAAGTCCGCTGGTAAGTTACAAACAGGGCGCGCTCAAAACCCAAGTGCAACATTTAAGGAAGATAATGTTGCATGGGAAAAAACTACACGCAGCTAAGTATTGAAGAACGGACAATGATACAAACACAGTTATCAATGGGATGCAAACCGGGGCAGATTGCTCAAGAGCTTGGCCGCTCTGCTGGGACATTGAGTCGAGAATTAAAACGGAACGGGTGGACGCGACCGAAGCTGCCTCGTAGTGTTGGCCGACCTATGTTATCGGGTGGATATCGTGCTGATGCCGCGCAGAGCCGTGCAAATGCTTGCGCTGTTGAGCCACGCGTACCCCGCAAGTTACAACCGGGCACGGCACTTTGGAAACAAGTGATGAAGTATCTGAAAGTTGGTTACTCGCCGGAGCAGATTGCTGGCACACTGGCAACCGTGCATCCCGACAACCCCACCTTCCAGGTTTCCCACGAAACCATCTACACTACGATCTACGCGATGCCGCGTGGCGAATTGCGCACCGAAGTGATAGGCTGGCTACGCTTTGGCCATGCCAAGCGCCGACCACGTGCGCGTGGTGAAGATCGTCGTGGACGCATTCCCGACATGGTTAGCATTCATGATCGTCCTCCCGAGATTGAGGAGCGGCTGGTGCCCGGTCACTGGGAAGGCGATCTCATCAAAGGGGCGCATAACCGCTCATCGGTAGGAACATTGGTCGAACGTACAACCTTGTTCACGGTGCTGGCCAAGATGGAAGATGCCAGCGCCGCCTCTGCGGTGGATGGCTTCGGTCATGTGCTCAGCCGCATTGATGCGCAAAAGCGGCTGTCGATGACTTATGATCAAGGCCGCGAAATGGCCGGACACCAACAGCTGGCAGCAGAAACCGGGATTCGGGTTTACTTTGCTGACCCGCATAGTCCGTGGCAAAGAGGCATTAATGAGAACACTAACGGCTTATTGCGTCAGTATCTGCCGAAGGGTAGCGATTTGAGTGTGTTCTCACAAAAAGAGTTGGATGCGATTGCGTGGAAATTGAACACACGTCCACGCAAGTCACTCGGGTTCAAATGTCCTGCGCAGTTGTTCACGCCAGACGCATTTGATTTTAGGCAGCATCACGCTGCACTTTTTGCACTTGGGGCTTGAAACCGCCTAATTTTCTTGCGTTTAGCAGATTTACATGAAAACAAGTTAAATTTTTATTGTGACAGTTATCACTATAACCGGTTTATTTTTTTGTATTTTGTCAATGTTTGTAATGCCAACATCACTGATAAAATGGATTGCTGCAGATATTG
>DATHYR010000449.1:0-4409 GCA_035458985.1 Pseudomonadales bacterium | reverse complement strand
GGCCGTACATTATCCGGCCAAACCACGGAGGCTTTTTGGTACTCACTCGCTCATGTAAAGCCCATCAGTATTGGCCTAAACTGTGCCCTTGGTGCTGCCGAGTTACGCCCTTATGTTGAAACACTCAGCAAAATAGCGCCCACACGGGTGAGTGCCCACCCGAATGCCGGCTTGCCGAACGAATTTGGTGAATACGACCAGAGCCCTGAAGAAATGGCGTCGATCATCGCCGAATTTGCGAGTAGTGGATTCATTAATATTGTAGGCGGGTGCTGTGGCACAACCCCGGAATTTATTCGCCAAATTGCGCTTGCGGTAGCGAATATTCCGCCGCGTCAGATACCCGAACGTCCGGTACAGTGTGAGCTGAGCGGTTTAGAGCCTTTTGTGATTGGTGAAAACACCCTGTTCGTCAACGTGGGTGAGCGTACTAATATCACTGGTTCAGCAAAATTTGCGCGATTAATTCGTGAAGAAGATTACGACACCGCCTTAGATATCGCTCGCGAGCAAGTTGAAAACGGTGCACAAATCATTGATATCAATATGGACGAGGGCATGCTGGACTCTAAAGCAGCCATGGTTCGCTTCCTCCATCTAATCGCAGCCGAGCCAGACATTTGCCGTGTCCCCATTATGGTGGATTCGTCCAAATGGGACATTATCGAAGCGGGATTAAAATGTATTCAAGGCAAAGCGATTGTTAACTCAATCAGCCTGAAAGAAGGTGAACAAGAGTTCATTGAAAAAGCGACGCTATGCAAGCGTTACGGCGCCGCTGTTGTCGTCATGGCTTTTGATGAATCAGGCCAGGCGGACACGCTTGCTCGCAAACAAGAGATCTGTGAGCGCTCTTATCGCGTGTTAGTGGATAAGGTTGGATTCCCGCCACAAGACATTATTTTTGACCCCAATATTTTTGCGATTGCCACGGGTATTGAAGAGCACAATAACTACGCCGTAGATTTTATTGAGGCCACCCGCTGGATTAAACAGCACTTACCACACGCCATGGTGTCGGGCGGTGTGAGCAACGTTTCTTTCTCTTTTAGGGGAAATAACCTCGTCCGAGAGGCCATTCACTCAGTATTTCTTTACCACGCTATTCGCGCCGGTTTAACCATGGCCATCGTTAACGCTGGGCAGTTAGCGATTTATGAAGATATTCCTCAAGAACTACGCGACGCGGTGGAAGACATCGTTTTGAACCGCCGTGATGACGCCACTGAACGCATGCTTGAAGTGGCGCAAAAATACAGCGGCGACAGTGCTCGCGTTCGAGAAGAAGATTTAAGCTGGCGTGAACTTGAAGTGACCAAGCGTCTTGAGTATGCCTTGGTAAAAGGTATTAACGCTTACATCGACACTGACGTTGAAGAAGCCCGACAAGCAGCCACTCGCCCTATTGAGGTTATCGAAGGCCCTCTAATGGATGGCATGAATGTGGTGGGTGATTTATTCGGGGAAGGCAAAATGTTCCTCCCCCAGGTCGTTAAATCCGCGCGCGTGATGAAACAAGCAGTCGCTTACTTGCTGCCTTATATTGAAGCTGAATCCGAGGGCGGTGCTCGCCAAAGTAATGGCAAAATCCTCATGGCTACGGTGAAAGGTGACGTACACGATATTGGTAAAAATATTGTTGGCGTTGTCTTACAGTGCAACAACTTTGAAGTCATCGATATGGGTGTCATGGTGCCCTGTGAAGACATTCTCAAAAAAGCGCGAGAAGAAAATGTCGACCTCATCGGCTTGAGCGGTCTTATTACACCCTCACTGGATGAAATGGTGCATGTAGCCCGAGAAATGCAGCGTCTGAACTTTCACATCCCGTTGATGATTGGGGGCGCTACAACCTCTAAAGCCCATACCGCAGTAAAGATTGAACCCAACTACAAAAATGACATTGCTGTCTATGTGTCAGATGCTTCTCGATCAGTGACGGTCGCTCAAAACCTGTTAGGTGGAGATGCCAAACAAGGATTTATTGACAGCGTGCGCAGCGAATACGGCGTGGTCCGTGAACGCAATGCCGGGCGTCGTGCCAAGAGTCAGGCGATTTCATACAACCAAGCCCTAGCCAATAAATTTGCCCCTGATTGGTCGACTTACCAGCCACCTGCCCCAACCTTTACAGGCGTTAGAGTCTTTGAGAACTACGATATTGACGCCTTGATTGATACCATCGATTGGACACCTTTCTTTATCTCATGGGATTTAGCCGGCAAATACCCTAATATTTTGGAAGACGAGGTGGTGGGTGAAGCTGCTACAAACTTATTCAACGACGCGCAAACGATGCTGCGTAAAATTGTTGATGAAAAGTGGATTACCGCCCGCGCTGTGATTGGGTTCTGGCCTGCAGCCAGCAAGGACGACGATATCATCGTGTACAAGGATGAGACCCGTAAAGAGACATTGGCCACGCTTCATCACATCCGTCAGCAGATGCAACGACAGGATCAGAAACCCAATCATTCGCTTGCCGACTATGTGGTGCCGTTTAACGTCGACAAAAAAGATTATGTGGGAGGATTTGTCGTCACCACGGGGCACGGTGTGGAAGCGCGCGCTAAAGCCTTTGAAGAGGCACACGATGACTACAGTAGCATTATGTTAAAAGCCTTGGCTGATCGTTTGGCAGAAGCCTTTGCCGAACACATGCATATGCGCGTACGCAAAGAATTTTGGGGCTACGACAGCGATGAAGCGCTAAGTAATGAGGACTTGATCAAGGAGCGTTATCGAGGAATTCGACCTGCACCAGGCTACCCTGCCTGTCCGGATCATACAGAAAAAGCAACATTATTTTCGTTACTTAATGCCGAAGCCAACACCGATGTGTCATTAACAAGTTCCTTTGCCATGACCCCTGCCTCAAGCGTCAGCGGGTGGTATTTCTCACACCCTGAAGCACGTTATTTTGCTACAGGTAAGATTGGACGAGACCAAGTGGAGCATTTGGCAGTGCGTAAAGGGATGGATGCTTCGACGTTGGAACGTTGGTTAAGCCCCGTGCTAAACTATGAACCTTCGCAAGTAGACGCCTAACGAGAAATCATCATGACAGACGACAAAGCCGCTGAAGATAGCCCAACTCAAACGCCTGGACTCAGTGCAGTAGTCTTTGCTGTGCTAGCCAGTGCGTTTGGTGTCAATAGCTCCAAGAATCGTGAGAAGGATTTCAGTGCCAAGTCAGCGACTCCCTTTATTGTGGCAGGCATTATTTTCACACTGCTATTCATGCTAACACTTTACGGCGTTGTGCAAATGGTATTGCCCGACTGAAATCGACTGACCAAAAAAAACGGGCCAATTCAAACGGCCCGTTTTTTTTACACAATTTGTTAGGAAGGCATTCCGCTCAACCAGAAAACAACCGTCGCGACTACCAAAGCGATGATAGCGGTTGCTGCGATTGCGTCTGCTGCGCCATCGTTGTAGTTGTTGTCAGACATGGTAACTCCCATTCACACTGATGATTTTTCCGCCATGCGGGCCTATTTCAGGCGCAGATTATACAGTTTTCCCTTCAAAGATGAAGTCTGATTGAGATCTCTTATATTCTTTAATTGAATAAACGTATTACTTTATATTCTTCGATGATATTAAAAAGCTTAGGTAATATATGACCTTTATAACCTAGCTAGGAATAACACATGTACCGCTACAACGAGCAGGATCAGCAAACGCTGATTGAACGTGTCGCTCAGTTTCGTGATCAAACGCAGCGTTATTTAGAGGGTAAACTGGAAGAAAACGAGTTTCTCCCCCTTCGCCTTCAAAATGGTTTGTATATTCAGCGGCAAGCCCCCATGCTGCGCATCAATATTCCCTACGGTATGCTTAACAGCACCCAATTGCGTCGCTTAGCCTCGATAAGTCGAGACTATGACAAGGGATACGGACATATTTCAACCCGTCAAAACATCCAATTAAATTGGCCTAAACTCGCCTCCGTACCGGATATCTTGGCGGAGTTAGCTGAAGTTGAGATGCATGCCATTCAGTCGAGCGGTAACTGCATTCGCAACATCACATCTGATCAGTTTGCGGGTGTTGCACAGGATGAAATTGCCGATCCAAGGCCTTACTGTGAAATTATTCGCCAGTGGTCGACGTTTCATCCGGAGTTTGCTTTTTTACCACGTAAATTCAAAATTGCGGTTAACGGCTCTTATTCCGATCGTGCGGCCGTTCAATTTCACGACATTGGTATTGAGTTAATCAACCACGACGGCGCCCTCGCCTGTCGTGTCTTTGTTGGTGGCGGTTTAGGCCGCACACCCATGGTTGGTGAAGTCATATATGAGGCTCTTGAACCGGCCCATTTATTGACCTACCTAGAAGCCATTTTGCGCGTTTATAACCAGCATGGTCGCCGAGATAACAAGTACAAGGCGCGTATTAAA
>DATHYR010000448.1:0-2692 GCA_035458985.1 Pseudomonadales bacterium | reverse complement strand
GGGGCAACTGCTAATGCTTCAAACAGTTATGCTGGTGGATCTGGTGGCGCTGGTACTATCTCTGCGGCTGGCGGTGGTGGTGGTGCTGGTCGCTGGTGGGATTATTATGCGGGTTACTGGTACGGTACAGCAGGCGGCGCTGGCGGCGATTGGGGTGCTTCTGGCTCTTCTTCAGCGGCTGGCGGCGGTGCTGGTGGCGGCGCTGTATCAGGCAACACCAATATCACATGGGTATCAACAGGAACCCGTTACGGCGGTATCTCATAAAGGACTAAAAAATGGACATCGAATACACATACGAAATCGTAAAAGTTGATGCGGCGGCGCGTTGTATGGAAGTTGTTTACAGTGCTGTTGGTCATCCAACAATGCACATCTGCACAAGAATCCCCGTAGAGGGCGAGTCTTTGGAGGGCGTCATTAAGAGTTATGCTCCAGTACCACTGTGGCTGGACTTAATTGCGGTTTTGTCTCCACCCGCTGTTGGCACAAAGGGCGTTATTGTTCCAGAGCCAATTGTTGAGCCGACGCCAGAAGAGCCGACGCCAGAAGAGCCGATTCCAACAACGACCGTCTAAAAATGGATTCTCCCAAAGTAAGAATCGGGTGCGTTGCAAATTTGTTTTCGCGGATGATGCACTTTGAAAAGGTTGGCGACATTGAAATTGGTCACACCCATCAATTTGACCACTTAACTTTGCTTGCAAGCGGAAAACTGCAAGTAACCGTTGACGGTAAGGTGACAGAATTTACGGCCCCACAAATGATTTACATCCACAAAGACAAGGTTCACGAACTTGTTGCCTTAATGGATAACACCGTGGCGTATTGCATCCACGCTTTGAGAGATAAAGAAAACAACGAGATACTTGACCCGTCAATGATTCCAGACGGCGTATCGCCGTTGAGCCTTTCTGCGCCACTAACCTGTCGTTAGCGAAATGAACGAAATTGACCCCATTCAGTACGGCAAGTTAATTGCCCAAGTTGACAACCTGACAAACAAGGTTGATTCGATGGACGCCGACATTAAAGAGTTGCTTGCGCTTGCAAACAAGTCTCGCGGAGGGTTTTGGATGGGGATGGCGATCACGTCGGCCCTCAGTGGTTTTGTTGCTTGGTTCGTCGCAACATGGAATAGATAATGGATCCAGTCAGCATCTTCATGGCCGCAACGGCGGCTTTCAATACCGTGAAGAGGCTGGTAGAGGCGGGCCGAGAGGTCGAGGACGTGCTGGGACAGATTGGAGCATGGCTCGGTAAGGCCAACGAACTGGCTGAGTTAGACAACAAGAAGCCCAGCATCTTCAAACGCATTGGCGGCGGCAAAAGCGTAGAACAAGAGGCGATGGAGCAATTGCAACGCCGTGAGGCAATGCGTAAACAGCACCTTGAGTTAATGAGCATGGTAAAGCTGGCCTACGGCCCACAGGCTTTTGAAGACCTGATGGTCATGCAACGCCAGATCAAGTTAAAGCGCGAACGTCAGCGCATCCACCAGCAACAACGTCGCCGTGACATGATTGGTTACGCACTGGCCGCAGTAGTTCTGGCGCTCGGCGTCTGGGCCTTGTGGGGCATGATTGCCACGGCCATTGAGTGGAAGCAAAACGGGGTCGGATGATGGTAAGGGCGTGGTGGTTTATTCAGGGCTTTATGTTGGCGTGGGCGGCGCTAATAATTGTTGGCTGTTCAGACCAGTATCGGTATCCCTGTCAAGACCCTGCGAATCAAAACTCAAAAGAGTGTAAACCGCCCGCCTGCTACGCAGACGAAACCTGTACTGAATATTTGATTGATGTAGGCGATGAAACCAAGTCTTGACGAATGGTTGCGATTTATTGTCGGAATCACAATGGCCATCACGCTGGTCGGCATTGTCGGCGTGGTTCTTTACTCGCTGGTTTTCGTAACCCAGCCAATGATTGGTCAATCACCGAATGATGCGGAGTTCTTCAAGCTGGTTAACCCGATTGCGACATTCATTGTTGGTGCGCTGTCTGGCATCATGGTCGGCACACAGGGCAAGTCGTCTGGTCGGCCACCAGAGCCAAGAGACCCAGAAAAGCCATTGAAGTTCACTGTCAGTGGCACGCCACCTAAGTGGGTAACTGAAAAGGAAACCGAATAATGCTACCTTTGGCTGGACTACTTGAGATCGGCGGCAAGCTGGTTGACAAACTAATTCCTGACCCCGAGGCCAAGGCCAAGGCTCAACTGGAATTGACCAAGCTGGCGCAGGACGGCGAGTTGGCAAAGATGGCCAATGACACCGACCTTTACAAAACCGAGCAAAACAACCTCACAGAGCGTTTAAAAGCCGACATGGGCAGTGACTCATGGTTGTCCAAAAATATTCGCCCAATGACGCTTATAGCGATTCTGGTGGGCTATTTTGTATTTGCCATGATGTCGGCATTCGGCAAGGATGCAAATCAGGCATACGTTGAACTGTTAGGACAGTGGGGGATGCTCATTATGTCGTTCTACTTTGGTGGACGCACACTTGAGAAAATCATTGACATGAAAGCCAAGAAATGAGGTGATATATGGTCTGGTTACCCGTGGCATTTGTATGCCTGACAAATAACGTGTGTTCGTTTTACAACGGGAACCTGTCCATTTCCTTGGAGCAGTGCGAAGGGCAAAATAAAATTGCCGTGGTTACCATGCAACGTGACCCTGACGTTAA
>DATHYR010000447.1:0-2360 GCA_035458985.1 Pseudomonadales bacterium | reverse complement strand
GAGATTGCTATGACGTAATACATAGCCTTCTGGTTTTCGCTAAGTACCGCATCAACAAACGTGCCACCAAGGTAAGCGTCACCATAAACAATTGGGATTGCATTAACACTGGATGGCGGCACTTGCTGCCTTGTTCCGCTGTCTTGTGGTGCTTGCTGGTTTTGACCAAAAACGCGAGTAACAATTGACGAAACAGCAAAGTTAATTGCAAATGCCGCAGCCATTTGCAAGGCTGTTAAAGCACCGACCGTAGCAGCACCTGCGTAGGCCATCATTATCATTGTTCCGACCATTTTTTACTCCCGTACAAACGATGCACCCAATGGGGCGTAACCGCGTTTTGTGTAATCAATCAAAGGGCCATTGGCGGAAATGCTTGTGACAACAAAATCAATGTCGCCAGCTTTAAGCATTTCTTCAGCCCTTTCGTCAAACGCCTTCCAAAGCCTACCGCCAATTGTTCCATTGCGATACTCAGGCTCAACCCACCACAACAACTCATTGAGTTCTTTAACCTTTGGCGACCACACATTTCCTTGCTTGATAGCAATGATTGCGCCACGCATATTGTTGTCTATGTAAATGAAACCTCTGCCAGCAATGATGCTAAACAAAAGCTCTTCTACATACTTTGGAAAGTGGTTGTGTGATTTCCCCAAGCACTTGATTGGATTCTCGTATGCGTAGGCTTCCACAATCTCGAGCAACCGTGGTATGTCGTATCTTGTCGCTAGTCTTATCATTTAACCAAATCCTGATTGATCGCTGTTTTGTGTTGTGTCTGTTGACTGCGTATCTGTCTGTGGAGGCTTACCAAAGTCAAAGTAGGTATTGGCAATAGTAGCAACACGGTTCATGCTTGTATCACCGGGATACAAGAACTGCCAGCTAGATTGGTTTGTCTTTACGCCGCCAAGCCTGTTTTCCAAGATGCGCCGCATTGACGAGCAAGCAATTGAGCATGTCGCAATCCTTGTGCGCATCTCAGAGTTGAAGTCTTCCGTGATGGACACGCTGTTGATGATGCCCTGATAACGCTTAAAGAATTGCGTTGTAGGCGTAGTAATGATTTGATTGTTAGCGTCAAAGAAACCACGCCACACCTCAACCAACGAGCCTTTAATGTCGTTGCCAAGGATGATGCCCACGTTAACAGGGTCAATGCCCGTCAACGCAATAGTCATGTCATCAGAAGTAGAGCGCATATCACGCTGTACATCACCTACGTTAAGCAATGCGCCCAAGTTGGTAAACGTAATGCCGCCAACAGTGATTGGTGCTGGAGCATTGCAAAAGGTGTACACAGTTGCGGCTGTGCCAACTGTCAGCTTTACAAACTCTGCGTGTCTAATTTGTGGGCCACTTAAAGCCGCCATTGCTGTCATGTGATGTACTCCCGAAAAACAAACGCATCATCCCATTGAACAAATGCGCCATCAGTCATTGGGTTTAAAGTATACGTTGGGCAGCGCTCTGCTACAACAGTAAATGTGCAAGCATTGCCAATAGACACAGTAGCGCCAGAACTAGGCGTACCAATCAGAGGTCGATGGATGCCAACCACAGAGCCAGCAGAGTCAGCAGTCACCTTGTAGGTATAGCCACCTACCATAATGAAATCACCCGCCTTAAACGTCCCATTAGAGGTCAAGTTAAGGCTTTGTGTGTTGGGTGTAGGTGCGCCGTTAAGAACAGCCGTAGTAGCCGTACCAAGTTTTTTGGTAAACCAACCAAGATTGCTGGTGTTAAACGTAATCGTTTCAGGCAACTGACGGTCTTTGTTGTCAATGGCTTGAATAATGTCGCGCACCTGTGGGTAGTACAAGTAGCTGTGTGGCGTGACAGTAAACACCCAAGGCACTGCTGTTAGATACTGAGCTACAGTAATGTAGCCTGATCTTGCAACTTGCTGTCCAACCATCCTACGGTTGTTTACCGTCATGGACTGCTGAATGTCAAATATTGTTTGGAATGACATGATTAAGCCCTTCGTCCGTTCGATGCCAACTGCTTGTTAGCATACTGATAGCCAGCCCAGATTGTGTTGCTGCTTTCCAAAAGCCTGTTCTCAAACGACTTGACATCAATGGCGTTGATGTAGTTGTTCGTGACGTTTGTTGTCCCGCCCATAACTGAACCCAATTGGTTGTTGGGAATTATTGTTCCAGCAGTTCTAGGCACGAAAATTTCAGGACCGCGCTCACCAACAATACTTGGCATGTTGACAGCAGGATTGCCACCGTTAGCATAACCCGGCAAACCCATAATTGATGCTGGCTGATATGGAGTTGCACTTACGCCAAACATTTTGCTAAACAAGCTAATCATTTGCGCTCGCATCTGAATGCGGAGCAGGTCTT
>DATHYR010000446.1:0-1138 GCA_035458985.1 Pseudomonadales bacterium | reverse complement strand
ATACAGCTTCAGCAGCTGGCTTGGCGCTGGCACTGATGCCAAAGTCAGATGCAGCAGATGGCTTTGCACCACCCAGCGAGTCACCTTTGGCCAACAGCATGATGTTGTTTAAACCATACGACACGCCTTTATTGCCTGCCTGGTCATAGGCATAAGCATTCAAAGACACACGGCCATAGTCACCAGAGACGATGTCTTGGCTGCCAATGATGTCGTGGCCATGGGCATCCACAGCGCCAGGCTTATTTGTGCTTTTGGTGTTGAAGAAGTAATGGCCAGCGTACTCTGGGCCAAGTGGTGATCCATCAGACTTGGTCTCAGTGTCGCCATCACGCAAGGGATTGCGCACAGTCTTTGGAATCTTGTCACCAAACTTGGCGGTCAATGCGGCCTTGGCTGCCGCTTTCAATTGGTTCACAGTTTCGGTGTCTGTCTTTGGGACAAGCACTTGAGTCGAGAACTCTTCTTTGCCATTCATCTCATTCTTGCGAGCAGTCCATGCTGAGAAATAAGAGAAGCGAACTTTTCCGGTTACAACGCGAGTTGACATGGTTTTTTCCTTTTAAGGTTTTTAGGGTTTAACGATTTATTTCGTTTTCTGCGTTTGCAGAAATTGCACTTTAGCACAAATCGGATATGATGCAAACAAATTAAACGAAGGAAACGATCATGCAGTTATTTCCCCATCAGCAAGAAGCCAAGCTCTTTTTGCTGTCCAGGCGCAGGGCCATCCTGGCCGACCAGCCCCGTGTTGGTAAGACACTTCCCACAGCGGCAGCAGCTCTGGAAAACCTACCAGTCCTCATCGTCTGCCCGGCCATTGCCAAGACAGTCTGGGAGGCAGCGTTTAATCGCCTCGCGCCCAATGTCTCAGTGCATGTGGTCAATGGGAAAAAGGACGCTGGCCTGCCAACTTCAGCCGATGTCACCATCATTAACTATGATGTTTTGCAGTATGGCATTACGAATGTGGACAGATATAACACCCTAGTCTTGGATGAATGCCACAGGATTAAGAATCCAAAAGCCCAAAGAACGAAGGCTGCAATGCTGGCCATGAAGAAAGTGGACCATGTTTATGCGCTTAGTGGCACACCCATCCCAAACAGGCCCATCGAGCTGTGGCCCATCCTGCACG
>DATHYR010000445.1:0-1007 GCA_035458985.1 Pseudomonadales bacterium | reverse complement strand
CTCGCCATCAACAAACACCTTAGAAGCCAACTCAAACTCCAAGCCAGAATCCGTCATAGTGCTGCTAGTGAGCGCACACTCTATGTCAAAAGCTTCGTCAACGGCAGTGGTGCGATATTGGGTAATGCTATTTTTTAGATGGATCATTCCCAGCAAAGGAAAAGTGATAGCGCCATGGGTAAAAATAACGGCATGTAATCGAAACGCCATGATGTACAGGTAAGTCGGTGGCAACACGCGACCATCAAACTCAAAACCACACACTTTTGCGTATTGTTCGACCTTTAATGCCGACAGGCGTACATTGGGTACAGTCACATCAATAGACGGCAGCGCTTGCTGATCCCAACCGGGTTTACGACCAAAAAAAATCTTGCGATAAAGAGAAAACAGCGACGGCATCGCTTTCAATTCAACACAATGTTCCATACTCTCGCCACGTACCTTTTGATGTTCAAGCCGACTAGTATACCGCAACGAATACCCTTGTGTGTATAGCTAACTACGGACCTGCTTAACTAACTGGCCACCGCTAGGCTGCTGCAAGTGACAATAACATTGTTTGCTGCATAACTTTTGGTTGATGACTATGGTGCGAAAATCACAGCTGTATGCCAAAATATGCGACCATCATTCTTAGGTCGTCAGAACCGTGCAAGACAAAAACTTTGATTTACTAGCTCACAAATTTGCTCAAAACATTTACGGTACACCTAAAGGTGAAATTCGCGCTGCGGTACTTTGGCGTGACTTGCAACAAACACTGGTTAGTTTTGGCGAACGACGCTTACGGATCCTCGATGCTGGCGGTGGATTTGGTTTTTTCAGTCAAAAGTTGGCGGCACTGGGGCATGAGGTCATACTTTGTGACATTTCAGCCCAGATGCTAGCGCAAGCTCAAGCACATATCGATGCCAGTAACATCCCGCTAGATATCGAGCTGGTCCACGGTGCCATCCAAGATTTAAGCGCTGACAAGCACGGCCATTTTGATCTGATCTTATGCC
>DATHYR010000444.1:0-4984 GCA_035458985.1 Pseudomonadales bacterium | reverse complement strand
TCGCCGCCAATTCGCTATTAATGGTGCCACCTGTCCAAACAATGTCATTGTTACTAGCAAAGCTAATATCAATCACATCTGATCGATCCACGTCATTGAAGGTGACGTTGCCCGTTGCCAGGAGTTGCTGAGCAGAGGCATCGTAGGCTTCTGTAAATTCCTTCATGATCTGAGCTGAAATCGTCGGGGCATCATTGGTCCCGACAATAGACACCAAGAGATCACGATCAGCACTTAAGCCATCGCTATCAATTAATCGTATGCTGTAGCGTAATGTTAACGTCTGGCCATCAGCCAAATAATCAAAAGACTCCGTTGCGGAATCAAAAGCCCACTGAATCACACCCGAGTTCGCCGAAGCTTCAATAACATTACCCGTGTTCACAGATAACATATTTAACAATTGGGTATCGTTCGAGCTTAGCCCCTCGACAGCACCCTCTTTGGCTAGAGAGATCACTTGAACCGACGCGGTTTGTGATGTATCACGATCAGAAGCCGTCAAGGTCCCAGTCGCTACAAGACCGAGCGATGACGTTGATTCAGTTAATAACACCTGATCGCTATCGCTACCTGTGACCGAAATCTCTGGCACATCGTTTGCTCCAACGATGTTAACCGTAAAATCAACACTATCTTGTGCACCGGCGCTATCCTCGACAAAGAAGGTAAAGCTGGTACTCACATTCGTCAGAACCGCATTCATCGCTTCAGCATCAGGAATAAACTCGTAAACTCCCGTTTGGCTGTTTAAGAATAAGCTGCCATAGGTATCGACCACTTTAGTATCAAAACCAGGTCGAGAAGTATCGCTTTGACCACCGTCAACGCCATACAGCACCGTATCATTGGCATCTCTGTCCATAGAGGACAACTCACCCACAATGGTTTGCGCAAAGGCATCCTTGCTTGTGGTATCTACATAATTCGCGGAAATAACTGTCGCGGCTAATTCTGGTGTGTCGTTACTCGCTACAATATTGATGGATAATGTTTGCGCGGCCTGTGCAATTCCGTCGTTAACAATCAGCGTAAATGAGGTATCCACATCAACCAACAAGGCATTAACGGCGTTTTGATCGGGTACAAACTGATAATCCCCTGTCGACGCATTCAGATACAGCGTTCCATAAGATGACGATCGACTGATATCAAAACCGACACGTGTGGTATCGGCTATACCTCCTGCAATGGTAAACGTTAACGCTGCATTGTGATCGACATCCGTCGCGACTAGGCGTCCATCTTGAGTCTCAAAAATATCCTCGGAAGAAGAATCATTTAACGTAATAGAATTCAACGCTTCAAGTACGGGACCATCATTAGTGCCCGTAATTTTAATGGTGACCGAGTCTTCCACTGTCAGCGGTGTGGCTTGAGTATCCACACTGGAACCACTATCTGTTGCCAGCAACTTGTAGGTTAATACGATCGTCTCACCCTCATCCAAATAATCAAACGTGGATGGGTCAGAATTGAATTGCCAGGTGATTTGGGTATTTATTGAACTGGCATCGCCCAACAACGGATTGGCAGGTGTCACCGTCAACATCGCAAGCAATTCGTCATTAGCTGGATGATCAATGTCAGAATCAGCGGTCAACTCTACACTGGGTATTGTAATATCCACAGAATCATTCAAATCATCGTCGATCACAATCATTTGGCCAGACAATGACAAGACAGCATTGGTTTCGGATACATCCACAATATCGCCGCCTTCAGCGATTGCCGGAGCGTCTGTAGCACCCACCAAGGTCACCAGGAAAATTGTATTGGATGAATCTGTTCCATCTGTGCCCAACAAGTTGAACGAATCAAACTTCGTCTCACCCGCATTTAGCCCATTGATAGCATCATTATCTGGAACATACGTATAGGCGCCAGACACACTCGCGAGATATAGCGTGCCATAATCACCTGCCAAGACGGTATCGTAGTCAACACTAGCCACCGTGTTAGCTTCAGCAACACCCGATGTCACATTGAAAGCTACGGTATCACCAGAATCTCTATCGGTTCCTGTCAACTGTCCAGTCACAGCAGCAAAGGTATCGGTGGTAGATGTTTCAATATAGGTGGTTTCTATTAAGCTCGCTGTAACAACGGGTGTATCGTTAGCCGCCACAAGGTTGACTGTCAGTGACTGCATAGCCGTCGCACCTTGCGCATCCGTCACGGTAAATTCAAACGCTTCGCTTCCATCGCTCGTTAAACTATTGATGGCGGTATCATTCGGCGAGAAGAACCACGCACCAGTCTCGGTATTTAAGAACAAGGTGCCATATGTGCCGGTGGTGCTCACATCAAAGCCACTGCGAGAAGTGTTTGTTACCTGACTGGCCACAGAGTAAGTGGCTGTGTCTTGAGCATCTCGGTCAGCACTTATTAAACTTCCCGCCACACCGCTAAATGCGTCGTTACCGGCTGTATCGGTCAATGCTATGGCGTCAATCGCTTCAAGCTGAGGGGTATCGTTAGCTGCCGTCACATTGATGGTCAGGGTTTGATTAGCTGAGGCATCACCATCGCTACCCAGCATAGTAAAGACAATACTAGCGTCGTTGGTGAGGGCGTTAACCGCTTGCTGATTAGCCACAAAGGTATAATTACCCGTTGAGCTATTTAGGTACAAATGACCCAACGCATGCGTTTTGACGCTGTCATAACGGACTCCGTTGATAACATTGACGTCAGCCGTCTGACCCGCGATTTGGAACGTTACCGCATCGCCATCTCGATCAGAGCTACTCAATGTCCCTTCAATATTGCTCGTGAAGGTATCATTCACCGCGGTATCCACCAGCGTCGCTGAGGTGACAGAGGCCTCTAAAACTGGCGTATCATTAACGGCCTCAATGTCTATCCACAGACTCTTAGTCTGTGAGGCTATTCCATCAGAGACCCTAACACTGAACTGTTCAGCTTGGGGTTCTTTTAAGGCCTCAATGGCTGACTCACTTGGCACATATCGATAAGCGCCCGTCGAACTGTTCAGCCATAACGCCCCATACTCACCCTCTACTTTATAATCAAAACCACTGAGGGATTCATCTGCTTGGTCGCCTGCCACACGATAGGTGACCTCAGCATTGTGATCCTTATCTGTGCTGTTAAAAGAACCATTGAGGACAGCTAAAACATCATCGTTGGCCGTTTCAATGATCTGCCTGCGTGCTGGTGTCAGCAATTGTGGGCCATCGTTGGTACCTACAATAGTGATTTCCACGGTATCGTTAGCTAACAGTGAAGGCGAACCCGTATCTTCGGCCACAAGGCTATATGTCAGAATTAGTGTTTCACCCTTCGCTAGGTAATCAAACGCCTCCGTATCGCTATCAAACGACCACGTGACAGAAGCTGAAATAGCATTTGCATCATCTAACAGTGCACTGGGCGTTAGGGTCAGCATCGCCAATAAGTCTGCATTAGCAGGGTGAGTACCCGTCGATGAGCCACTTACGGCAACACTGGACACTGACATATTCACAGAATCATTGATGTCATTATCCACAACCGTCAATGTTCCGCTCATTGCAAGCGAAGTGTCAGATTCATGCAGTGTCGATTGATCGCCACCCTCGGCAATAATGGGGGTATCCGATGCACCAACAACCCATACCACAAAGGCTGTGTCAGCCGTTGCCAGACCATCAGTACGGGAGAATATGAAGCTATCTTTTTGGATACTACCCGCAGAGAGACCCTCAATGGCCGCATCATTGGGCAAATAGGCATAAGCGCCAGATACGCTATTCAAATAGAGCGTGCCATAGGTACCCACGTAGCGTTGATCAAAACCTGCAAGGGCATTACTTGCCACGCCCCCAGTGATACTGTAGAGCGCTGTGGCACCCACATCTCTATCGCTGCCACTTAGCGTACCGCTCACGGGTGCGAAGGTATCATCTAAGGTTGTTTCTATGTATGTTGTACTACTTAGGCTTGCTGAGATGTCAGGTGTGTCGTTAGCGGCTACTAAGTTAATCAGTAACGCTCGAGTTGCTGTCGATGCTGACCCATCTGTTACCGTAAACGTAAATGTCTCAGTGGTATCGTTTTGCAACCCATTGATCGCACTATTATTTGGCTCGAAGTGATAAGCGCCCGTCTGACTGTTTAGGTAGACGGTACCAAAACTACCTTCACTCGCCAGATCGAAGCCACTACGGAGTGTTGTCGCAAACTGCCCTGCCATCGAGAAGTGCTGGCTGTCATTTCGATCAACATCGCTAGCGACTAATTTTCCGTCGATGACGGCAAACGTATCATTGATGGCTGTATCGGTAATGGTTACAGCATTAATGGCTTGAAGTTCTGGGCCATCATTGGTGCCGCGCAAAGTAAATAGCAACGTCTCTGCTCGTTGTTCGCCCTGACTTTCAGTCATCACAACGGTGTAGCTAAACGTGATGGTTTCTTCCGCCAATAAGAAATCAAAATTGTCAGCACTAATCGCATACTGCCAGTTAGCAGAGCCCGTAGCCGACACATTAGTGGCTGAAAGACTTAACCCCGCAATAATCTTGTTAGATAGCGCAGCATCAAGCACACCGCCGCTCCAGGTAACATTTTGATCACTCGTAAACGTTATGGATACGGTATCTGTTGTGTCTAAGTCACTGAACGACACAGTGCCCGACTGGCTCAACACTTGTGCCGAAGCATCTAGCGCCTCCACAAAATCTGTTGTCGCAGGCACTGTTAACGCAGGCAGGTCATTCGTTCCGGTCACTGTAATTTCAACAGTTTTGTCTGAACTGTCGCCAAAACTATCGGTGACTCTAACGGTATACGTGAGTGTCAGTGTCTCATCAACCGCTAAGTAATCGAACGCCTCACTCGCCGAATCGAATACCCAACTCAAGGTTCCCGTAGTTTCACTATTCGTAATAACATCGCCAATATTGACGCTTAACATTGCCCTCAAAATAGCATTATCAATCACTAAGCCGGTCACATCTCCCGAGGCATCAACGGCTGC
>DATHYR010000443.1:0-1357 GCA_035458985.1 Pseudomonadales bacterium | reverse complement strand
ACCTGGAAATTATTGCAACTCGCAGATGAATAACGAAACCAACCTTTAATCAAAAATAAGGAGAAACAAGATGGCATTCTTACCCAAATACTTACGCTTCTGGTTATTTGACAATCTTTCGGTGAAAACCATGCGGTATGTCAATACCACCCCTCGTCATAGAGCCTGTGGAGTCGTAGCAGAAGTATACGAACAAATTTCAGATGACTTTTTTGTGAATGGTTCTTTAACTAGTCGCTCACAGGTTCCTGAATTGTTTGCCGGAGTCTGGTGCGGCGGTCGTGAGACCGTCCTTGTCAGTGACAAAGTTGATCGAACAACGAAAGAGGCCATGTTGGCAGCGCTATCTTCTATCAATGAATGTCCTTACTGTGGGGACATGCTAATAGCTCTGGTGCACGCCGGTGACCAACATGAAGATGCTGAACATATTCTTGCACATGAAGAAGAACGGATTACAGACCCTCTATTGAGAGAAAGACTGGCTTGGGTGAAGGCAATGACAACCCCAGGAGCCAAACTACCTGCTAACGTACCTTTCACCAATCAGGAGCTGCCAGAGGTAATCGGCGCAATCATGGCCATGAGCGACATTAACCGTTTCAGCCATATCGTAATGGATGGTTCACCGGTCAATGCGCCGATGGGTATCAACACCATCAAGGCAATGGCCTTGAAAATATTTGGTGGTGAACTGCAAGAGAACCATATGAAACCTTTATTGCCAGGGCGCGCACTGCAACTGTTACCGGAAGCGGAGTTGCCAGATGATATGCAATGGGCGCGCAATAACCCCAGGGTTGCTGATGCCCTGTCACGGTGGGCAGCTGTGACAAAGCTACAAGCGACCCGTGTTATTGATGCCGAGGTCGACCATTGCGTGCGCCAAGCGCTCTCACATTGGCATGGGGAGCAGATGCCAATCAGCAGAAATTGGGTGGAAGATGAACTGGGTGACTTAACCGGCCAACAACGGTCAATCGCGAGACTCGCACTCCTGCTTGCCAAGTCTTCTTACCAGATTGATGAACCGGTTGTTCGAGAAGTACTGGATGCTGGTGACCAGAAACGCTTTATCCGCATCCTCGCATGGTGTACTTTTACAGCTTCTCGCTATCTAGCCAGTCGTATAGCCAAACATACGGATCTATCCCTCGATAGACAAAGACACGCGGCTTGATACAAAAGGCCAGTCATTTGACTGGCCTTTTATTCATACTCTCAATCTAACATCGGCATCATGAATGGCTTTTATTACGGCATTCGAGCCGCACCACTGCACATTTCAATGTCCTCAATGTGCTGCCAATTCAAGAACAGCATGAATCAGTGCCTTTCTGTATTGGCGGGCACGGTA
>DATHYR010000442.1:0-1166 GCA_035458985.1 Pseudomonadales bacterium | reverse complement strand
GTCTTTGTTGCATCAGAAAGTGAGTATTGAGACGATGTCGTATACCTAGTAACAATGATGGACTTGTTGTATGCAGCTTCCATTTTTTCTTCCGACTCAAATCTCCCAACAATGGCATATCTCTTACTGCTTTTATTGTTGCGGTCGCTTCGCTCCGTCCTAAAGACGCATAGAATATCATTTTGCCCAACGCCCAACGTCCACCGCCTCCGACAAGTTCAACTCTACCTCATCATTGTAATCGATAGTATAATTGTCGCCACCATCGCCTTTGAACGCCTTTGCGATTGACTCAGCCGACAGCGCTGCTTTCCCCTCAAGACCTGCAGTTTGATTTGAGGATATCAGCAATGCAATCTCCGCGAAAGAACTTGTTTAAGGCGTGTTCTGCTGTGAGACATTCTGCGATTGCTCTACCAATATGCAAGCTCTTTACATTCAGCTTCATTGGATTCGATTGCGATGCTCATTTTTGAAAATCCACCACAAAAAAATGAAAATCGAATACTTCTAGACTGCCTCATAATATATGTAAGGGCACTACCACCCCCCACCACCGCAATGAACATCAACACCACCATCCAAACAATCATCCCCATCACTTTACATCCACACAGCCACGCCACAACGGTGTTTGATCCCTGCATATGCGACAGAGTGGCGTATTGCGGCCATTTTCACATCTCATCACGGAATGGGCGCTACCATTGATTTCACAGGCGAAGGAATGGTCCGAAGGATCAGCGGAGGTCATGTTGGTGCCCGCTGATGATGGACGGAAAAGATACAACACTTAGATTGGCCATACCACTGCAAAGAAGACGGGGCAGCCGTCGCCAGCAATACGCCGATGGAGCAACTTGAAATGGGTATAGCTCAGCGAATACTCGTGCAGTTTTGGCGCACGGAACGGTTTGGGCATCGTATGAGAGTGTAGAATCGGGTTTGGCACCTCCGATCTTCATGATGGCTCAGATGGATGTGTTCGATTTTACTAGTAGTTACGCTAGATATGAATTTTGCAGCCCGGCGCGCCAAAAAGATTGATTCAGTGAGGTATCGAACGGGTAAAATTCAAAAAGTGTTGTGACAGCTTGGCGGGAATGAATCCGCTGGCTGCGGCAACGAATCCATTTCGGCCTGGCGGCCGGCCAGCCACCAATAGT
>DATHYR010000441.1:0-1692 GCA_035458985.1 Pseudomonadales bacterium | reverse complement strand
CCCCGCATACATTACCCCTATTCGATCCGCTATCTCACCCATCAGGCCCAAGTCATGAGAGATAAACAGTATCGCGAAGCCAAACTCCTCTTTGAGGTCATAGAGTTGATCCATAATTTCGCGTTCGACCACAACGTCCAGAGCTGTGGTTGGCTCATCCATAATGATCAACTTGGGGCGCAGAATTAATGCAATTGCAATGACAACGCGTTGCCGCATCCCACCAGACAACTGGTGCGGATATGACTCCATTCGCGAAGCATGAATACCCACCAGCTCAAGATTTTCTATCGCTCTGGACCTTGCTGCTGCCGCTGTCACATTTTCATGCGCCAATACGACGTCTACCAGCTGCTCACCAATCGTAATCACCGGATTAAGTGCGTTCATCGCACTCTGGAACACCATACTCGCTTTGGCCCATCGGAAGCTGCGTAGCTCCTCCTCAGACATTTTGAGTACATCTTTGCCCTCAAAGAGTATTTCACCACCGGTGATCAATGCAGGCGCGCTGTGCAGGTTTGCTATTGCAAACGCAAGCGTACTCTTTCCGCAGCCAGACTCTCCCGCGAGGCCAACTGTCTCTCCCGGATAAATTTCCAAATTTACATGATTGACCGCACGCGCGTTACCCGAGTCGGTTACATAGTCCACGCAAAGGTTTTTGATCTTTAGCAAAGGGGTGCTCATGCTGCTGCCCTCCGCGCTTCAACATCGGCCTTCATCCGACGCCAAGTTTTAATATACCCACCGGTTTTCAGTTTCGGGTTAGACACCTGGTCAATAGACATATTAAGAAGTGCTAAGCCGCCCCCGAAAATTGCAATCGCAGCACCCGGGACCACCATGTCCCACCAAGCACCGACGATAAACGCAGAGTTCGACTGCGCCCAGAAAAGCATCGTGCCCCAGGTGATAATCGTCGGATCACCCAATCCAAGGAACTCAAGGCCCGCCTCTGCCATAAGGGCATAGATACAAGTACCCATCGCGCCGCCCACAACGATACTCGTAAGATTCGGTAGGATTTCAACAAAAATAATGCGCAACTTCGATTCACCCATCACTTCTGCCGCAAGGACAAACTCTTTGTTACAGATCGCCATCGTCTGACTGCGAATAACGCGTGCACCCCATGCCCAGGATGAGAGACCAATAATCAATGCAATCACTAGTGGCCCCACCTGGCCAACGAAAGCCGCAATAATGATCAGCAACGGGAGCTGCGGAAACACCAGCACAATGTTGGTGAACGACATCAATATCTCGTCAACACGACCGCCAAAGTACCCTGCGCTAATGCCCACGGCTATTGCAATAACGGTGGTGATCAACGCTGCCGAGAAGGCAACTAACAGAGAGATTTTGCCTCCATGAAGAACCTGACTGAATACATCCTTACCTGAGCGTGTTGAGCCTAACAACAATTCAGCACTCGGCGGCTGGTGTCCCCGGGCCACTCGCTTGTTCGGATCATTCTCGGCAATCGATCCTGCAAACACGCTAAGCAAGATCATGGTAGATACGATTACCGAACCAATAATGGCGGCCGGGTTGCCCTTATAAAACCGACGTAAAAACTTAAAGAACTTATTTGAAAACATAATTAATATTGCTCCGTACTACGCAAACAGGCTTACTTACGCAGCCTTGGGTCCAGCCAAAGGTTCAGCAGATCCGCTATAAAGTTGA
>DATHYR010000440.1:0-1011 GCA_035458985.1 Pseudomonadales bacterium | reverse complement strand
TATGCGCGACCAACAACGAGCCACTGTTCCCAATCTTTGAGCCACTGACGCGGCCAAAGCTGGTCGGTCGCAAGCTGACCACCCGCCTCGCGTATCTGCTCGGTGGTCAAAAACTTTTCCTTATCAACCCTGTAATCAATCATTCCGTTGATCTGGTTTGTGTGCTTAATGAATGCGCCAGGCGGCGCCCACAACGGCTTATCGTAGTGCGGGTAGTAGGTGACGCCGTGAAGAATAAAGACAGGCTGCGTGCAAACTGGTGCTGGCTCACTACCGCTTTTCAATGCTGATATGTTGATCATGTTTTTTCCTTAAGTTGAGAAACGTTTTTAGACAAAATTAACAACAACTTATAGCTTATCTACTCATTTCAATGCCTCCATAGCAATATCGCTTAGTTTGCGTTTGTCGTGCAGCGCGGTCCATATGCGCTCATCGACGGTATCTTTAGTCATCAGGGCGTAGACCCACACGTCGCGCTGCTGGCCGGAGCGGTGCAGACGTCCGACAGTTTGCTCGAAAAGCTCAAGTGACCACGGCAGGGACAGAAACACCATGTGGCAACCGCCGAACTGCAAGTTAAGGCCATGACCGGCGGACTTTGGGTGCACCGCCAAAAGCGGAACGTTGCCAGCGTTCCATCGTTCAATGGCGTCAGGGTCGTCCAGACAGGTAAGACTTCTGTATCGTCGTTTAAGTTCATCTAACTCCTCTTTGTATTGGTAAACAAGGATCGTGTTGGCGCGTTGGTTCTCATTCAACAGGTCATCTAACGCGTCAAACTTGTGCGGGCTAAACCAGACAGGCTCAGGTGAGTAAACAAACCCTGACGACATCTGCTGTAACTTCTGCGTGACAACCGCAGCGTTCTGAGCAATGGCTTGAGCGTTAGGGAACTGCACCACGAAGTCACGCTTCATCGCCTCGTACGGTTCACGGTCGTTCAATTGCACGTCTATTTGCACCACATGACAGGGCGGCAGTTTGTCCTTGTACTCGCCTGGCTCTAAT
>DATHYR010000439.1:0-1293 GCA_035458985.1 Pseudomonadales bacterium | reverse complement strand
TACTGTAGCAGTAATCGAGGTGGTATAAGTGGCCATCTATGTGATATCCGCAACGGGGCGCAATGACTGGCCCGGTACAGTGGCGCAACCCAAGGCCATTACATGGCTACCTAACCTTGTGGCTGGGGATGAGGCACACTTACGCGGTGATACATATGTAGCCAAGGTTCAGCTATCGGGGCTGAATGGGACATCCGGTAACGAAATTATTATTAAGGGCTACAATGGGGAGATCCCTGTTATCAGCGGTGGGTGGGACAAGACAACGCACCCACTTGACAAGGCAGCTACAATCAATGTCTATCAGTATCGCGCCTTATTTGAACTGAATGATAGTAACTGGGTTAACGTCTCCGATATCAAAGTCATCAACAGCAACGGCCAAGCCTTTGGGGTATCGCGTACAAAGAACTGTATTTTTGATAACTTGGCCGCAGAAGACATCTACGGGATGACATTCAGTTGTGTAGGCAACGGCCCGGGTAATATCGATAACCAGTACATCACATTACAGAATAGCCATTTCTATAATGTGTGTGTTGCACATAACTGGTGGCACACCTACGTTGGGCCAAACAACACCTACGTGCGAACTGTCCCCTCTTCCGTATTCTTTGGCCGCGGTACAGAAAATTGCACCATCCGCAATTGCACACTAGAGCGGGCGGGAGCTGAGGGGTTTGTAGCGGCGCGTGGCAGTCGCTATATCACCTTTGAGAATTGTGTGGCGGTTGACATCCGCCACACCTGTTATTATGTGGCAACCACACAGTACAGTACCCTATCTGGGTGTGTGGGATACTTTACGTCATCAGGAACTACAGCCATACCGAACACGCGCGGCCAAGGGATTGTCCTTAGAGATGAGGAAGAGAGTCAGGATCAGGGATACCAAGATTATTTAAGTCGCAATAACACGGTAGAGAATTGTCTAATTGTCAACGCGTACAATGGCTACACCGGGTATGGTCAAGCAACAATGACTAATTTCACACTGCGAAATTTCACTGCGGTCAACTGCATCAACGGTATCCTGAATCGCGGTGTGAACAATAGCCGGGTTGTGCCATCCGGCAACATGTTTGAAAACAATATTTTCACGAATCATATACCGTACGCGGATGGCATATTTGGCCACAAGACACCATCAGGTAACACAGTCGCAACAACGACGGGCGCAACCTATCAGTACAACTTATGGTATGACGTAGAGGGGAGCGCTCAACCCGTCGTTGGCACTGGGGATGTAACAGCCGATCCATTGCTAGAGAACGCAAATTTCGATCTTGACGG
>DATHYR010000438.1:0-1067 GCA_035458985.1 Pseudomonadales bacterium | reverse complement strand
TGGCACTAATGACCCGCCCACCTCTGGTCAATGAGCAATTGGCTTGGCAGTTATTGCACTCACTTGAAATTGTCGATCTTGACCACAAGCTAACCCCTCATGGACGACAGGCTTATGAGCTGGGATGTCACCCACGGTTGGCGCACATGTTGCTGAAAGCCAAGCGATTGGCGAGTGAGCTGCAACAGCCCGATTTAGCCAGCTTAGCCTGTTTGTTGGCAGCCATTTTAGAGGCTCGAGGCTTACCTAAGCGTGGTGTTGATATGCAGGATTATTTGCGTCTCGCTTGCCAAGGCGCTATGGGCTCGCAGGCTAAACAATGGCAACGCAAACTTGCTGTCAGCGCCGATTTAGGCCCAGTGGCATCCCATGCCCACAGTAAAGATATTGGTTTACTCTTGGCATTGGCGTATCCCGATAGGATAGCCAAAGCTCGCGGTGTGGAAGGTTTTCTGCTCGCTAATGGCACAGGCGTGACGCTGGATGCCAGTGACAGTTTATCGCTGAGCCCTTGGCTGGTGGTCGCCGATTTCCAAGAAACCGAAGGCCATAAAGCGGGACGGGTGTATTTAGCGTCTGCCTTTGATGTGAGCTTGTTGCAATCTCAGTTAGCGTTTTTGGTCGAGCGCCAAGACGTGGGCGGTTGGGATGAGGCGAAAGGGCGTTTTTATGCGGAGCGCCAACAAAGGCTGGGGCAAATTGTATTAAGTTCAGAGCCCCTTAAACAACCCGAACGCGCACAAATAACCCAAGCGTTATTAGGGCAAATTCGCAATAAGGGGCTGAGTTTACTGGGATGGGATGATAATATTCGCCAGTTGCAAATTCGCCTCAGTTTGTTAGCACAGCTCGATAGTAGCGAGGCTTGGCCAGCGGTTGATGATGCGACCTTATTGGCCAGTTTAGAATCGTGGTTATCGCCTTATTTAGCATCGGTGAGCAATTTACAGCAATTGGCCAAAATAGATTGTTATAGTCTGCTGCGCAATCGTTTGAGTTGGGAGCAGCAACAACGGCTCGATAAATTGTTACCTCAGCATTGGCCGCTGGCGACAGGCACCAATGCG
>DATHYR010000437.1:0-1060 GCA_035458985.1 Pseudomonadales bacterium | reverse complement strand
CCATCATGACCACGTATGGCGTAGGCCACTCCTTTACGGATCATATTGATATTATTCGCTGATCGCTAGACTCTAACGTGTTAAATAATCACATTTCTGTGAACGCTGTCACATTCTGTCAGATTTGACGGAATTGGTTTGATGCACACTTTTTTTCTCCCGGTATTATTCGCAATATCGCCATAAACCCATGAGTCATGTTTCAAAACTTTTGGTTATTGGTGTGTTGACGACATACCCCAGCAGGATCGCTGGGCCAAAAGGGATGAAATATGAAAAGTTATAAATTGCTCATGGCTAGCGTTTTTGCTGCTGTTGCGACCGGTTGTACTGTGGCGCCAGAGGCCTTTGATGATGCGACCATCGCCAAGATTCTCTCCGACGATCGCGCCGCCGCCTTAGCGGATGCCGCCCCAGTGACTGCGCCGATTACGATCGATGAAGCGGTTGCTCGTGCGTTGAAATACAACTTGGATATGCGCACTAAACTGCTCGAACAATCACTGGCTGCAGCAGAATTAGACGCTGGCAAGTTCGACATGTTGCCTAAATTGATGGCGAATGCGGGGTACTTCTGGCGCAATAACGAAAACGTTCGTTTTTCTGCCAATCCGGCGTCGCCAGATACCTTTACCAATGATACGCCTTTCATCTCGACTGAGCGCGAGCACATTGGTAGTGACGTGACTCTATCTTGGAGCCTTTTGGATTTCGGTGCGAGCTACTACACCGCCAAGCAGAATGCCGACCGGGTGATTGTGGCCTCTGAGCGACGCCGCAAAGCAATGCACAACCTGATCCAAAATGTTCGCAGTGCTTACTGGCGAGCTCTTGCTGCCGAAGCGCTAGGTGAGCGAGTGAGTAAAACCATTCAACAAGCCGAGGACGCGCTGCAATTGTCGCGCGCCATGAGTAATGAGCGTGTTCGCTCTCCCGATGAAGCCTTGCGCTATCAGCGTAACTTGTTAGAAAACCTTCGTTTGCTTGAGGCGGTTGAGCGCGAGTTGATTAACGCGCGGGTTAATTTGGCGAACTTGATGGGCGTGATGCCCGGCACGGC
>DATHYR010000436.1:0-7195 GCA_035458985.1 Pseudomonadales bacterium | reverse complement strand
GGCATCCAAAGTGCGACACAATCGTTTGCTGTGACACCCAGGGCAATGAAATGTTTGGCCATATGGTCAACTTGCTGGGCGCATTCACGGTATGACAGCAGGATGTCGCCATCCTCAATGAAAATGTCATCACCCCATTGGCTAACCGCGTGATCAAGAGCTTCGGGAAGTGTGCAGATCGCTGTCATGAGCATTCTTTCTGTTATTAGTCTGTGAGGATGAATGTAAAACACTGCCTTCTGGCTGTCATAGTCTCAATGGATGATGCCCTTGCGTGCTTCCCTTCCGATAATCCCAATCGACATAACAAGAATTGGACATGCTCATGGATAAACTAGTCGATGCCAAAACGGCGGTGGCGGCCATCAAAGATGGCATGACCATCGGAATTGGCGGTTGGGGACCGCGCCGCAAGCCAATGGCGCTCATTAGAGAGCTGCTTCGCTCACCTGTGAAAGATCTTACGGTGGTGGCTTATGGTGGTGCCGATGTGGGTATGCTGTGTGCGGCCGGCAAAGTAAAAAAATTAATCTTTGCCTTCGTCTCGCTCGATTTTATTCCTCTTGAGCCCTGGTTTCGTGTTGCTCGCCAAGCGGGCCAAATCGATGTCAGTGAAATCGATGAGGGTATGATGCTGCTGGGGCTTCGGGCGGCCGCTTGGGGGGTACCATTTATTCCTACCGCGCTGGGGCTTGGCACAGACGTGGTAACCCACAATCCCGATATGGCCCTGATTGATAGTCCTTACGACGACAAGCAATGGCTCGCCATGCCCGCGCTGAAACTCGATGTGTCCTTGATCCATGTGACCCGTGCTGATCGCCGTGGTGTGTGCCAGATTGCAAGCCCTGACCACTATATGGATGATTGGTTTGCCCGAGCGGCCAAGCACACCATCGTGTCTTGCGATGAGTTGGTCGATACCTCGTATTTCCACCAAGGCGACAATGCGCGCAGCGTCTTTTGGGAGCGTTCTGCGACCCAGGCTGTGGTGCATATTCCTGGTGGCGCGCATCCCAGTTCATCGGCGCCGCTTTACGGTTTTGATGTGGCGCATTTTAAAGCCTATGGTGCCTCAGCTAAGGCACTTGATTTCAATGCCTATTGTGAGTCGTTTGGCATTTTTGACGATGAGCAAGCCTATCAAAACGCGGTTGGCGGTCTAGCGGCCATTCAACAATTACCTCTGCCGGTATATTAAAAAGGATGTCAGTTATGCAAGAAAATGAATCCATGACAGCCTTTTCTCTCGCCGAGTTGATGGTGTGTGCCGGTGCCGAAGCGTTTCGTCATGATGGCGAGGTGTTGGCCACGGGTATTGGTGTTTTACCAAGGCTTGCCGCCAGTTTGGCAATGACCACATGTAATCCTGATTTGATGATGACTGACAGCGAAGCGTGGGTGCTATCGACGCCTAATCCGGTGAGCGGTCGCAAGGTAGGCGATGCTCACGCCCAAGAGACATGGATGGGTTTCTCGCGCATTTTTGACAATGTATGGAGTGGTCGCCGCCACGCCATGGTGGGTCCAAGCCAGGTTGACCGCTTTGGTCAGGCAAATATCTCCGCACTAGGTGACGATTACCATCGTCCAAAAGTTCAGATGCTAGGCGTGCGAGGATTTCCAGGCAACTCCATCAGTCACGCCAATTCCTTTTTTATCCCTTCTCACAATCGACGTGTGTTTGTCGAAGGTGAGTGTGATGTGGTGGCGTCGATTGGTTACAACCCAGCACGCTTGCCACGTGGTTACGCGTTAGGGGATATCGATATCCGCGTGGCGATAACCAATCTGTGTGTGATGGATTGGCGTGGCGAGGGTTTTACCCCGCGCGTTATTTCCTTGCACCCTGGGGTCAGTAAGGAAGAAGTCTGCGATAACACTGGTTTTGCGCTGACCTTTGCGGATACCTTGGTGACCACCGCGCTCCCCACGGCCGAGCAGTTGTCTATTTTACAAACACTGGATCCGCGCAATGTCCGCGCAACGCAACTCCCAGATAACCCACCCGGTGTGAGAACACCTTAAGAGGCCACGATGAGTGATTATGTAGAAGAACAGGATATCGTCCTATACGACGTCATCGACGGTGTGGCGACAGTGACCATGAACCGTCCTCGCTATCACAACGCCCAAAATGGTCGTATGACCTATTTACTGGATGCGGCCTTTAGACGAGCCGTGGCAGACGATGATGTCAAAGTGATTGTGCTCAAAGGTGAAGGTAAGCACTTTTCGGCGGGTCACGATATAGGCACACCGGGTCGAGATATTAATGACAGCCAAGACCGTGTGACCATGTGGTACGACCACGCGAATAAAGACGGTGGTGAGTTCCTATATGTGCGTGAAGCCGAGGCTTACCTTGGTATGTGTCGTCGCTGGCGCGAGATTCCCAAGCCCACTATCGCGGCTGTGCAAGGTGCCTGTATTGCCGGGGGATTGATGTTGGCATGGGTCTGCGATTTGATCGTGGCGACCGACGATGCTTTTTTCTCAGACCCCGTGGTGCGAATGGGCATTCCTGGCGTGGAGTATTTTGCCCACCCCTTCGAACTGCCGCCAAGAATTGCCAAGGAATTTTTGTTTACCGGTCAAAAAATGTCCGCACAGCGCGCCTATGAATTAGCCATGGTTAACCGTGTGGTGTCCCGTGAGACGCTAGATGACACCGTTACCGCTTTAGCCACACAAGTGGCCAGTATGCCGCGCCTTGGCCTGGCTTTGACCAAGCAAGCGATTAACTTTGCCGAAGATCAACAAGGCAAGCGTGCCACCATGGATGCCGCGTTTGCTTGGCACCATTTTAGCCACGCCCATAACGATCTCGTCTCGGGCGATAAGCTCGGTGGATTCGATGCCAAAAAAATGGCCACTGCTAACAAGTCAGAGGACGCCTGATGGAGCTTATTTACACCCCGCAGCAACAAGACTTTCGCATGGAAATCCGCGATTGGCTTCGTGAGCACGTGCCTGCGACAAAACTGGCATCGTTTGATACCGCTGAAGGTTTTGCCGCCCATCGCGAGTGGGAAAAAACCCTCGCCAAGGGTAATTGGGGCATGGTGACGTGGCCAAAAGAATTTGGCGGTCGCGGCTGTGATTTGATCGAGTGGTTGATTTTTGAAGAAGAATACTATCGCGCTGGGGCGCCACTACGCGTTAACCAAAACGGTATTTTCCTGTTGGGCCCGACGCTGATGGAGCACGGCACTGAGGCGCAAAAAGCGCGCTTCATCACGGCTATGGCGTCTGGCGATGAGATGTGGGCGCAGGGTTGGTCTGAACCTGGCGCTGGCAGTGACATGGCCGCTATTCGTTGTCGTGCCGACCGCGACGGAGATGAATACGTGATCAACGGCCAAAAAATTTGGTCTACCCGCGCGGTGTTTGCCGATTGGGTGTTTGGTTTGTTTCGCAGTGACCCCGAATCGACCCGCCACCATGGCTTGTCCTTTATTTTGGTGCCCCTAAATGCGCCAGGTGTCACGGTGCGCCCCATTGAGCAGCTCAATGGTTTACCCGGGTTTGCCGAAATCTTCTTCGACAACGTCCGTGTCTCTGCTGACAATTTGTTGGGGGGTGAGGGTGAAGGTTGGTCAATTGCAATGTCAACGGCGGGTTTTGAACGCGGCCTCATGTTGCGGAGCCCGGCGCGGTTTCAACAAGCGAGCAAACGCCTTGTTGAGCTGTATCGTGCCAAACGCAATGACATTTTGGATTTGTCGATCGAAGATTCTGTGGTCCAGTGCTACATGGACGCGGAGGCCTATGCGCTCTCGACCTACCAAACGGCTTCGCGTCTGCAAAGTGGTGCCAAAATTGGCCCAGAGTCGAGCTGTAACAAAATTTTCTGGTCTGAATTGGACATCAAGATCCACGAGACCGCGATGTCACTGCTTGGTCCCAGAGCAGAAGTTGAGCACAGTGATGAGCCCGACCAAGCCATGATCGCGGCGTGGTTAGATGGTTTCTTGTTCTCGCAAAGCGGACCCATCTACGCCGGTACCAATGAAATTCAACGCAATATTATCGCCGAGCGACTGCTCGGATTGCCCAGACGCTAGGAGTTGCCCGTGGACTTTACTTTCAATGAAGAGCAGCTCTTTTTTCAACAAACCGTGACAGATTTTTTGCGCGACAATGTCACCGCAAAGCACATCCGCGAGCGCTGGGAAACCGCGACTGGGTTTGACTCGTCGACCTGGGACGCCCTCGCTGAGCTCGGAGCGACAGCCACACTCATCCCCGAAGAGATGGGCGGTCTGGGGCTAGGATTTGATGATGTGGTGCTGATGATTCAGGCCTGCGGTCAAGCGGCGCTGCCCGAGCCAATTATCGATCACAGTTTTATTGCGGCGCCGTTGTTGGCGCAAATACAACAGCACACACCCAGTGATCAAGTGGCCGAATTGTTGGCGGCAATGGCGACAGGTGAGTCGATGGTGCTGACCGCGCCGATGATCAACCCCTACCTTAATTTTGCCGACAAAGCGGCCTATTTGTTGGTGCAGTTTGGTGATGATGTGCACCTTATCAATAACCGCGATGCTGAATTTACTTCACTGGTCAGTGTCGATCGTTCGCGCCGTCTTGTGACCGCCAAATGTCGTCCCAACGGCAGTACATGCTTGACCAATGGTCGCTTGGGCTCTGATATGTGGCAGGCTACCCTCAATCGTGGTGCTCTGTGTAATGCCGCGCAGCTCCTCGGACTGGCCGAAGCGTTGGTGCAGCAAGCGGTGAAATACGCCTGCGACCGTGAACAGTTTGGTAAACCCATCGGTGCCAATCAGGCGGTCAAACACTTACTGGCCGATTGTGCGGTCAACATTGAATTTGCCAAGCCTGTGGTATACCGCGCTGCCTACACCGTCAATGTGGCGCCAAACCGCGCCGATTGGGCGGTTTCGCACGCCAAGGTCAGCGCAACAGCGGCCGCACAACTCGCGGCGCGGCATTGTATACAGGTGTTTGGGGCGATGGGGTATACCTGGGAATGCGACGTGCATATTTGGGCCAAGCGTGTGTGGGCCCTTGCGCAAGAGTGGGGTGACACGGGTTTCCACAAAAACCGTATCCACGAATGGTTGGTACAGCCCAAAGCATTGTTAGGCCCAGAATTCACCTTTGGACGTCGCAATATTCGCGATGTCGAACAAATTGATTAGGAGCGCAAGGCATGCCTGCAGCTTATATTGTTGATGCCATTCGTACCCCCACCGGCAAACGCCGTGGTTCATTGGCCCATGTGCATGCCGCTGATCTTGGGGCTGTTGTGCTCAAGGCGTTGGTGGCACGCAATAACATTCCCGATGTCGACTACGACGACGTTATTTTTGGTTGTGTCGATACCATTGGTCCTCTGGCTGGCGATATTGCGCGCACGGCGTGGCTCGCCGCCGGCTTATCGGATGAAGTGCCCGGTACCACGGTTGATCGTCAGTGCGGCTCGTCCCAACAAGCGGTGCATTTTGCGGCGCAGGCCATCATGTCCGGTTGCATGGATGTCGTGGTGGCCGGAGGGGTGCAAACCATGTCGTCGATTCCCATTTCCTCTGCCATGATGGTGGCCCAGCCAATGGGATTTAATGACCCCTTCAGCGGCAGTGAGGGTTGGGTCGCGCGCTACGGCAACACCCCAGTATCGCAGTTTAATTCGGCGGAAATGATCGCTGAGCGCTGGCAGTGCAGCCGCCAGGATATGGAACAATTTGCCCTCACATCGCACCAACGTGCCGCCCACGCCATTGCCGAGGGTTTTTTTGATCGTGAGATTATCCCCGTAGCAGGGTGTGTGATGGACGAAACCGTCCGCCAAACCTCACTGGAAAAAATGGCTGAGTTGCAACCCTTGCAAGAGGGCGGACGCATTACCGCCGGTGTATCCAGTCAAACCTGCGATGCCGCGTCAGCGGTATTGGTGGTGTCTGAGGCGGCGCTGAAACGCTATGGTCTTACTCCGCGGGCGCATATAGCCCACATGAGTGTGCGGGCGGCTGACCCCATTTGGATGTTAACGGCGCCCATTCCCGCTACCCAATATGCCTTGAAAAAAGCCGGCTTGTCGCTGGCGGATATTGATTTGGTCGAGATCAATGAAGCATTTGCCTCTGTGGCGATGGCATGGTTGAAAGAGACCGGCTACTCGCACGATCAGACCAACGTCAACGGCGGCGCCATTGCCTTAGGTCACCCTCTCGGGGCGACGGGCACGAAATTGATGACCACCTTGTTGCACGAAATGGAGCGTCGTCAGGTGCGCTACGGATTACAAACCATGTGTGAAGGCGGCGGACAAGCCAACGTCACCATTTTAGAAAGATTATAGGGAAACATGATGAGCCAACAATTTTGCCAAGGTCGTGTCGTTATCGTTACTGGCGCCGGTGGTGGTTTAGGTGCGGCACACGCCCGTTATTTAGCTGCACACGGGGCCTCTGTTATCGTCAACGATATCAATCAGGAGGCGGCCCAGCGCGTGGTTGATGACATTACTGCAGCGGGTGGAAAGGCCTTGGTCAATACCTCCAATATCACGGATTTCGCCGATTCAGCCAATATCATTACACAGGCGATTGATCATTTTGGCGATTTACACGCGGTAGTGAATAACGCCGGAAATAATCGCGATCGCATGTTTGCTTCGATGGGCGAGGACGACTGGGACGCTGTCATGGCGGTGCATTTGAAGGGCCATTTTTGCACCAGTCGCCACGCGGTAGGGTATTGGCGCGAGCGCGCTAAAGGCGGTGACATGCCGGTTGCACGCATTATCAATACCACGTCTGGCGCTGGTTTGCAGGGGTCGGTGGGGCAGTCCAATTATGCCGCTGCGAAGGCAGGCATAGCCGCCTTAACCTTAAATCAAGCGGTTGAACTGGGTCGCTACGGTATTACCGCCAACGCCATTGCGCCAGCGGCGCGCACCGGTATGACGACTGCGGTGGCCGCCATGGCGGAGCGCATGGCACCACCGAGCGATGGTTCGTTTGACTACTGGGCGCCAGAAAACGTATCGCCATTAGTCGCCTGGCTGTGCTCGGCGCATTCATCACATATTTCTGGGCGTGTATTTGAAGCTGAAGGCGGTAAATTATCCATCGCCGATGGCTGGCGTACGACGCAAGGAGTAGATAAACAGGCTCAGTGGACGTTAGAGGAGCTCACTAACGCCATGGACGAACTGGTCGCG
>DATHYR010000435.1:0-1124 GCA_035458985.1 Pseudomonadales bacterium | reverse complement strand
CTTTTAGGCCAGTGACCTCAATCGGAGCAATTTCTACAGCCATTAGCGGCGTTTCCTTTGCTCGTTGATGATGTCTATAACCGTTGCCATGTCGGCAGCCTCAAAAGAAATATCAGGGGGAAAATACCCAGTAGCGACCAGCACTTCGGCTAGTCCTCGTGAGTAGGTTCCCCGTTTGTAGGGTTTTCAGTTTCCTGCGACACAACCTCAATCGCCTCAAGCCGTTTGACATAATCGTCAAACACTGCCGGGACTGTAATCCCGTTGGCTAGACATGAGTGCCACGCCATAAACGCTAAATCTTCCATGCCGATAGCGTTCGCCAGCGTTGAGGACTTGGCTTTGAACTTGCGTTCCCACGCGATAATCGTGCCGAGGTTGGTTGTGACTTCGTAGGTGCCTGATTGTTCAGACACTTTCAATGTGAGTTTCATTGTTGTTTCTTTCTATGTGTTAGATCAGGGGCTTGTGATGTCGCGTACCCAAGTGCCGCCAGTAAAGGTGACTTCTACGGTTCCGAGTTCACCGACTGTTGCGTTGATTGGCGTGAAGTTTGCCATCATTGCGTTAGTAATGGTGTACTCGGGGTTTGTTGCTGACTCTGTCGTGCCAGCAGGCGAAATAGTAAGCACTGTGGTGCCGTCACCGACGACATCAAACAAAGTCGCCTCAACCTCGGCTGCGCCGTAAGAGTTGAACAGTGTGAGCGTCACTTCAACAGACTCAAGACCCTTGACGTATTTGCGGCCTGTGTCGCCAAAAGCAGTGGCCTCTAGTGAGTCATAGCCAACCGTAAGGGTGGCGGCTGTGCATTGGTCAGACAGGTCTACCGCGCCAATAAGCACTGTGGGGTTGCTGAGGTATGTGGTTGTTGCCATTGTGGTTTTCTCCTTTTTAGGTGCGCCGTACCGCTACGGCAACAGTTAAGTCATAGGTGGGTAGGTCTTGGCCGCCGTATGTGGCGAAGCCGGGCCTACCGTCTGTGACTGCGATTGGTGAGTTCATTATCTGATCGGCAACAGTAATCAGGTAGTCGCCTGAGTCTTGGTTGCCGGGTGGCGGTGCCAAAATACGCACTGTAAGCCGTATGTCGCCCACGTTATATGTGAAAGCGTCAAAGGTGG
>DATHYR010000434.1:0-2490 GCA_035458985.1 Pseudomonadales bacterium | reverse complement strand
CCTACTGGAGCACCAATAACCCCGCGGTCATTATTGATCCGTTTAACCCAGTGTTAGTTAATGACATTGATTCTACCAATTTTGATACTGGCTCACTGAACTTCACTGTTGATGGTGGTGTGGCCAGTGAGAACAAGCTCTCTGTTATCGCCTTTGGGGACATTACCGTCAGTGATAGTGCTGTTTCTTATAAAGGTGTTCAGATTGGTAGTATCGATACCCATCTAAATGGCTTGTATAACGCCAGCACCAACAGCGATTCGGCACTGCGCATCAACTTAAATAGCAGTGCAACCCCAGAAGCTGTCAGTGCGCTCATCAAAGCGACGCGTTATACCTATGTTGGTAATGATGCCATTTCAGATATTCGTGACGTGGTTGTCAGTGTAAGTGATGGTGATGGTGCAACCTCTAATGTTGCAAGGGTCACGATGGTAGGCCCACCGATCTATCAATATGATGAGGTATATCCTTCATACGCCTTTGAGGACACCACTTTACCCTTTGCGGCTGAAGAATTCGGTATTTCTTCTGGCGATACCGTGAAAATTACCTTTATCGGTTCTGACCGAGGCCAATTTAAAGATGGCAGTGGCAACGTGATTGCCGTCGGTAATACATTAACCTACGCCCAGTTTAATGCCCTGACCTTTGTGCCGGCTGAGCATGACAACGGCGATGGCATTAACAGTCTGAGCTTCAAGTTTGTCGGCAGTGCTAATACCCCTGGCTATGATGTTAACGGTTTATCGCTGATTGAACCCACCATTATCATTAACTTGGCGCCGGTGAACGATGCACCTACCATTGATTTGAACGGAACTGCAAGCGGCACTAACTACAGCGTGGCTTGGACAGAAGCACAGGGTCTGGCGAACGCGAATACAACGGTGTCTTTGGTACCGACGCGAACCACGTCACTGGCTGATGTCGACGATACGACCTTCGCGAGTCTCACCGTGAACGCCAATGTGGCCAGCGGCGATCGCCTGATGTTAGGTAGCACCGCGCTTGATATTACCCAGAGTGGATCCGCTAATGTCACCGTGGCCGGCGTGTCATACAGCGTGGCCATAACCAGCGATGGCAGTAATGCCCGTGTGCTCTTTACTCATACCGGAAGCAATGAGAATAGCGTGGCGTCTTACGAAGCCCTGTTGGACGCTCTGGCGTTTAACAACTTGAGTGAGGATCCCGATACAGCTGCACGAGTATTTGCCATTGAAGTAAATGATGGGGATGTTGCCAGCAACGTGGCGACCACTTCCGTTAGCCTTACGGCCACTAACGATATGATCGTGGTCGATAAGGCCAGCAATACCGTGCAATACGACTGGGGGTTGGATATTCCTGTTACCCTGATGCCGGCGGCGACACTGCAAGATGTCGATGGCACGGTAAAAACGGTAACCCTGTCTATTGCTGATGCCTTGTCAGGTGATCAACTCAACTTCACTAACACTGCCTCAGTTACAGGTGTCTGGGATGCGGCTAACCGCACCTTAACCCTGACCAATACTGGCACTACCTTGGCGATGCAGTCGGCACTGCGCAGTGTGACTTTTAGTACCACTGCTAATACTAATGGTGTGACCTATGTTGACATGGTGGCCACAGACAATGATGGCCTCAGCACGCTGACATCTACGACCACCGTCAAGTTGATGAACAATAGCCCGCGCATCGATCTAATCGCATCATCGGATACCGGTGATTCGAGTGTGGATGACATCACCTCTGATACCACACCGACTTTTGATATTCGTGTGCCGGATAATGCTCAAAATGGCGATACCCTGACCCTGAAGGATGCCGATGGCAACACCTTGGGTACTGCATCGGTGAATGCATCGGATGCTGGAAGCACGGTGCAAATTACAGCCACAACCTTAGCTGATGGCCCCTATACCCTCACGGTGGAACTCGACAGTACGGGCGCGACGGCTGAAATAAGCATTGTTGTAGATAATACTAATCCCACTATCGCTGGCCAAACCTTTAGCTACGCTGAAAATCAAAACGTAGGCACGGTGCTTGGTAAGGCAACGGCTACCGATTTGAACGACGTGGTGAGTTATAGCATTACGGCGGGTGATTCAAACGGTTACTTCGCTGTCGATGCTAATGGCAACATCAGCTTGACCGCGGCGGGCGCGGCGGAGGGTGTAGCGTCTAATGACTACGAAGCCGGTTTAAATTCGTTCGCTCTGACTGTTCAGGCAACAGATGCCGCGGGTAATACTTCCACTGCTACGGTGACCCTAAATGTCACCAACCGCGATGAGTATGACCCCACGATCTCTGCGCAAACATTTACCTACAACGAAATGCAAACCTTTGCCGGTTACGCCGGTAGTGTTATAGCGACTGATGACATCGCCGTGGTGAGTTATACCTTTAAACACAGCGATGGTTCCTATAGTGCTGTATCTGAAGATGGCTATTTCCGTATAGACGAGAGTGGCAATATTCTGCTGACACTCGCCGGCA
>DATHYR010000433.1:0-1300 GCA_035458985.1 Pseudomonadales bacterium | reverse complement strand
TTTAGTTACGATGTCTTGAAAGACAACTGGCCTGAGGCACAATCAATGACGGTTGTTTGTGGTGCCGGTAATAATGCCGGCGATGGTTATGTTTTGGCCCGATTAGCTCATGCCGATGGCAAACGGGTTGCCGTCATTAATATGTTCAATCCAGAAAAGCTAAAGGGCGATGCGGCAACGGCTTATCGGGATTTATTAAGCACAGGCATTACCGCAACTGCCTATTCGTCAGCCGCTTTTGCTGGCATAGATGTCATTGTTGATGCCTTATTTGGCACGGGTCTGGATCGCGATATAGCAGGCGAATGTTGTGATTTAATCACAGCAATAAACTGTTCTGAAGCGGGTGTTTTATCTATCGACATCCCCTCAGGCCTGAATGGGGATACCGGTAAGAGTGTCAATTACGTTGTCCATGCTGATGTAAGCTGCACCTTCATCGGCTTGAAACGGGGCATGTTCACTGGTGATGGACTCGCCGTTTCGGGCGAAATTTTATTCGATAATCTTGGTGTCCCTGAAGCCGTTTACCAAAGCATTGGTAAACCCGTTGCCACAAGATTAAATCTCGACAATCTGTCTGATGTGCTAAAACCACGGCAGCGTAATTCTCATAAAGGACACTTTGGCCATGTTCTCGTTGTGGGTGGCGATACAGGCTATCTCGGTGCCGCTCGTATGGCTGCAGAGGCTGCCGCACGTGTTGGTGCTGGTTTGGTCAGTATCGCAACACGCCAATCCCACGCCTGTATGCTAAGTACCATCAGACCTGAAATTATGGCGCATGGTGTAGAAACGCTGGATGAACTGATGCCTTTAATCAGACGTGCAACGGTCATCGCCATTGGCCCTGGTCTGGGTCAGTCTGAATGGGCGAAATTATTATTTGCGCGGGTACTTGAATCTGATCTGCCGCTGGTGCTGGATGCTGATGCATTGAATTTATTAGCCGCAGAAGATCATGCCTTACAGAATTGGGTGATAACGCCGCATCCCGGTGAAGCCGCTCGTTTGTTAAGAACCGATTCAAAAACGATTCAGGCCGATCGCTATCAAGCTATCAACTTATTACATGAAAAGTATCATGGTCCTGTTGTGCTCAAGGGTTGTGGCAGTTTAATTGCTGATAATCAGGGTGACGTGTTTATCTGTGATGCGGGCAATCCCGGCATGTCATCCGGTGGGATGGGAGATGTATTGACCGGTGTCATTGCCGGCTTAATCGCGCAGGGAATTGAGATTAATCAGGCAACAAAACTGGGCGTTTGTTTACATGCGCGTGCCGCCGATAGGGCGGCCG
>DATHYR010000432.1:0-1050 GCA_035458985.1 Pseudomonadales bacterium | reverse complement strand
CAAAATATTCGGTGTTTGCTGAGGCGTTGGCCAAGATGGATTTGTCTCTTGCAGCGGATGAGCAGGAGTTAAAACGAATATCACAGCTATACCAGCAATTGCTTACTGATTTGGTCGGTGAGCAAGGCTATTATTTAGCGCAACCAGGGCGCATGCTACTGCCCGGCGAGTTAGCTGATACGCCTCTACTGACGTTTTTCCCGTTACTTCACGCCAACCCCATTCAGTTGGCGCAATGGCAGCAATCGTCTAAAGACAGTGGCTATCATGTGTTAGTGTGCCGCTATCAAGAATACGTGAATCAAGTCGTTAGGCCATTTTATCGAGATCATTTTTCGGGATTTGACCGTCAACTGGTGCTCGTTGATTGCTTTAGCGCCTTGAACAGGGGGAAAGCTCAATTCACCGATATGACAAATGCGCTGAATAATATTATGGAGAGCTTTCAATTCGGCCGTTCAAGTCTGTTGAGACGATTGTTTGCGCCGCGCATTGACAAGTTATTATTTGCCGCCAGTAAGGTTGACCATGTTACCCGCGATCAACAAGGTAATGTGCTATCACTGCTTAGCGATATGCTTAGCCATAGCCAGCATTTTGCAGCCTTTGAAGGCTGCGAGGTTGAAACCATGGCCATCAGTGCAATCAAAGCGACGCGGCATTGCATGGTGAAAGAGCAAGGACAAGATATTGAAGTTGTTCAAGGCGTGGATAGTCAAACTGGACAACCCGTCACCCTGTATCCGGGGGAAGTGCCGAAGCGTTTACCTGAGTCCGTTTTTTGGCAACAACAAGGGTTCAGTTTTGTGGATTTCGCGCCGCCTCAGAGCAGTGACCTACAGAATGACAAGGCTCGCTTCGACCACATCAGGTTAGATCATCTATTGCAGTATTTATTGGGAGATAAGCTTGGATAAGTCGAGTATTCACACCGAATCCATAACATTGAAAAAACGTCGCATTTATAGTGAAGCAACGACCGCGCCAGCACAAAGCGCTCTCGAGCCTGCCAAGAAGTTCGACGACGTAGACGTCATTGTCGAAGCGAGT
>DATHYR010000431.1:0-1122 GCA_035458985.1 Pseudomonadales bacterium | reverse complement strand
GCGGCGCCGGTTGAACCCATTGTGGTTGAAACCGCACCCGTTGAACCTGCACCTTTACCAGAAGGTGAATTGATTGTTCAGCGCAATATTCCTCTGCAGGAAGCGAAAGTAGATGATAATGGTTTGACAGTGATTGAATTTACCATTCCAGCTGACACTTTTGCGCATACGGCCGAGCTTGATTATATGCTCTCGGCGGTATTGGTTGATGGCTCTGAACTCCCTGCTTGGCTCGTGTTTGATGCTGACAAAGGTGAATTCCGCGGTATTGCACCCGAAGGATTTGAAGGCGTGATTGAGATTCGAGTCATTGCTCGCGACGACAGTGGTCGCCAAGTAGAAACAGAAGTGCGTATCGAGATTAAGAAAGGCGCTACCAATCAGATGCTGGGTAAGTTGCATGTCTTAGATCAAATGCAACAAGACGACCATTTCTCGTGGAAACAAGCGCGTGATAAATGGATTGCCCAAGCCAAGCAATTGGCAAATGCTAATCGTCTAGCGAGTTGATGAATGAGTCCTGAGCAGCAACGCGACGCCGACGCACAGTCGGCATTAGCGACCATTCTTCATTTGGCGCGCAGTGCCCGCAATGCGGCGAATGCTGATGAGTTGGAATATGTTTTGGTGAATCAAACTCACCAACTTATTCCTTATCGTCAAGCCGTGTTTTGGTCCTATGAGGGTGGTGTCAGTAGCCTGTCGGGCGTTGTCGCCGCGGATGCCAATACGCCCTATGTGCAGTGGCTGAAGCGTTTCTTTGCTGATGTTGAGCAGCGTCATGCGGCTAAGCCAGACAAACAGCCCAAGCCAATGGTCATTGACCTTCATAGCTGGAATAAAGAAGACGATACTTGGTGTGACTGGTTGCCCGCTATGGTCGTTGTGATGCCTGTGCCTGCCCGCAAGGGCTTTGGTGGTGGTTATTTGCTCTTGGCGCGCGACAAAGGTTTCATGCCCGTTGAAGTCAACTTTCTGCAGGAATGGTTAGACATTTGGTCGGCCGAATATGAGGCTCGTCATACCGCCACAAAGGTGAACTCTACCCGTCATAAATTTAAACAGCGATGGTCCTCACTGAGTCATCGCGGTCGTTGGGTAGCGATTGGTATCGCTGTTTTT
>DATHYR010000430.1:0-7722 GCA_035458985.1 Pseudomonadales bacterium | reverse complement strand
CACCGGGTCAAGGTCTGCCCGTTGCTTGTCAGTGAACGCACCAGACAGGTCAAACCATTTGATGTCCACAATGTCCACGCCAGCATCAGCCATCAGCTTCATAGAGTCACGAACAAGTTGAGTGGTCATGTGTTCTTCTCCATTAGTTTGGCTTCGATGGCTTGGGCAAACTCCAGCCAGTCAGCAGCCATAGCCCCGCAAGACCAAGCAACTTGTATTTGCTCCTCATCCGTCAGCCCAACCCATGTGCGCTGTGCTGGCTGCTCTGCCAGTGCTTCCTCAAGGGCGGTGATGACATTGCCCACATCAATGGTCACGCACTCTGTTTCGGTGTTGATTCCATCAATTTGCTCCAACGCCTCAAGCGCCAGCTTCATTGCTTCTTTGCTCATGCTCTGTCCTTGCTAGTCTTAATTTGCGCAACCATTGGAGTCCACTTGGTGCGCGGTTCATTGGCGTGCTTGATGTAAAAGTGAATCAGGTGGTCAATGACCTGCACATACGTCATCTTTACGCCGGTTTGCTCTTGTATGAACGTCCTGATGTTGTCTACGTTGTCGTCAATACAGACAGTTATTCGCTTCATGCTGCTTCCTTTATGGGCACTGCCCGCTTGTGTTTAATCTCTTGCACAACAATGTCCAAAGCTTGCTCCATTTCTTTTACAGTGGACACCTCCAGTTGAGCATCATGTAGCTCCATCGCCTCATTGAGAGCCGCCATCTCATCGGCCTTCAAGATGAATTTGCCAGACTCAAGACCCCGCTTGCCAACAGAGCGCAAAGCAGCCAGCCCCGCATTGACAACCTCTTTGTACTCATACCCAAACCCCATGCGCCAGTACGCTTCTGTAATGTTCATGCAAGAAATCAGGATGTCTAGGTCTTGGCGGGTGGCCTGACCCTTGGTAAGCGCTGCCATAGCGCCGTGGTTTCGTAGCCTCAAGACAGTAATCGCGTCGCCTGTCTCTGCAATCGGTTTCATGCCAGACTTAACCCAAGACATTGTGTCTACGATGACCCCCTTGGGCCTGTACTTGCTACGCTTACGCATTTTTCACCCCCAAGATACCTTTCATCATCTCGCGGATATGCGCTGGTGGCGGCGTGCAGTTTTCACGGTCGGCAATGATTTGCTTTAACGCTGCGTCTTGGTTAGCCGGGGCCGGTACAGTTTGGCGGGCAACGTCAGCGGCTTGTTGAGCATAGGATTGTTTAACGGCTGTTTGCTTGCGTACCCAATTGCGCCAAGTAGCACTCCAATCAAGGCGGACGCCTTTGCTACCGGGTATTGAAGTCCAATAGTCTTTGAACTCAGCAAACACTTTACGCAAATCAAGGTCTGGCCGTTCTGCCTTTGACCATGCTACTAACTCATCATCAGGTTTCCAATTTGCAGGCAACCGCGACCCGCGTGTTGCATTACTATTTGGTTTATGAGTTAGTGGTTTATTAGTTACTGGTTTATGGTTAGGGTTATTTTCGCTTTCGTCTGGGTTCCCAGAAATAACCGACTGGGTTTTCTTCGGCCTACCGCCTAGCTTTCCATTGGTTCTATTTTTGTCAGCTTGGCTTTGGTAGTCTTCTATTTCCGCATCGATGCGTCCTTGCGTGTAGCCGCCATCGCTTTTGACAAAGAAGTCATCAAGCACATTTTGCAATTCGGTTTGATGTTGGGAACCCAAACGTAACCGGCGCATAACCACTTGGGTTTCTAGTGGTATTGGTTTTTCGTCAAGGTAGTACCAGTCAATTAACTGGCGGTAGATGCCGTGCTCAATGGTAGACAAGTGGCCCGTGTCTTTCCGGTAGTCGGCAATATTAAACTTGTAGTAGTGCATATAACTCACCTTTTCAACACTCCCTAGTTGAAAGAAACGGCGGCAGGAGAGGGAGGGAACTCCGTTCGGTCTGCTCATGACTTCAGACCTAGCCGCGTTTCAAACAATTATAACTGTTTTTGGCGCAATTCAATCTCGCGGTTGATATACCACAATGCTTTTTGTAGGTCTTCAATGGCGTCGTCGTACTTCAAATCTGCTCTCCACAAATATTTGATGGCGTTGCCAATACAAAATGAAAGGTGCTCTGTCACCTGAATACATTCGATACCAGACGGGTGGTCGGTGTAGTGCCGTGGGTGATTTACTGGGTCGCTCATTAGTCTGTACCTCCAAAATTTTCTTTGTTTAAGTCGTTGCGTTGAATGGCCTCAATCGCTTGCACGCAATTGAACTGAAGGCTATTTAGCCACAGGATGGCTTCAATGTCGCTGTCAGGCTGCTTGCGCACAAGTGCGTTGAGGTCGGCCATAAAGTCTTGGAATGTTTCGTTCATACCGGATTATTGGGGTAGAAATTTATTTTTGTAAATAGGGAAAACCCTTATACGAAACGTAAATTTTTTACCTTATAATTACACCGTAGCAAGCCGCTACACACACAAAAGGGAGTTTCAAAATGACAGCATCAATCGAAAAATTCACAGTTCGTTTCGTCAATAAAGGTGAAACATACGGCCGTGACTTTTGCCTCACACATGACAAAGACGAGCCAATGATAGAGTTTTATGACGCTCGCTATCCGCATACTGAGTTTGGCCAATTCGTTTCAAGGTACTACGTTAAAACATTGCGCGGACACACAAACGGTTTAAGTTTGGATGGCGGCATACCTGAGTGGACTGTTTCTGCCGCTGGCATGACGCAAGTGCAAAAGTTAATTGAACAAAACTACTAAAGGGGAACAAGAATGGCGCACAGGATTTACTCATTGAACGAACAAGGTCAGGCGCTGCTCAAGACCTTGGTTGACCCAATCTCAGAGTTTTATATCGACGCAGTTATGGACTTAGAGGAAGCCATGGAAAACCAAGATATGCCTCATTTCGAGGGTACGGTTTTTGGTGCAGAACATTTTGACGAAATCATCAAGGGAGGATGGACATGAAAAACTTAGCAACAGCTCTGGTCAAGGCACAAAAGGCGTTCAGCCCTGCGCTAAAGAACAGCACTAACCCGCACTTTAAATCGCGCTACGCAGACCTTGCCACTTGCGTTGAGGCCGTCATGGACGCGCTTAACGAAAACGGTATTGCGCTTATCCAGAAGTGCTACGAGTGTCCAAGCGGAATCATGGTCGAGACTGTATTCATGCACGAATCAGGCGAGATTTATGAGGCGGGCATTTTGCAGTTTCCAGCCAGCAAGCAAGACCCTCAAGGCTATATGAGCGCTTTGACCTATGCGCGGCGCGGCTCACTCATGGCCGCTTGCGGTATTGCTCCAGAGGATGATGATGGCAATGCGGCATCACGCAAACCAACAATGGATGTGAGCTGGTACGTTTCGCGCATCGGAGATGCTGAGAACCTGCAACAACTTAAAGAAGAATTTTCGCTTGCCATTGCCGCTTGCGGCTCAGATTCACAAGCCAAGGCCAAAGTGATTGCGGCCAAGGATGCACGAAAGGCGGCGCTGTAATGGAACAAAGAACCGAAGAATGGTTCTCGGCTCGTGCTGGCAAAGTAACCGCCAGCCGGGTTGCAGACCTGATGGCCCGCACCAAGTCGGGCTACTCCGCAAGCCGTGAAAACTACATGGCTCAATTAGTGGTTGAACGCTTTACAGGCGGGCAAGGTGAGTCGTTCACCAAAGCGGCTATGCAATGGGGTACAGAACAGGAGCCATTTGCCCGCGCTGCTTATGAGGCCCGTGAAGGCGTTTTTGTTGATGAGGTAGGCTTTGTACCGCACCCAACGATTGAAGGCGCTGGCGCGTCTCCTGATGGCTTGGTGGGCGATGATGGCTTGGTCGAGATTAAATGCCCAAACACAGCAACGATGATTGACACACTCATCAACGAAACCGTGCCCGGCAAATACTATACGCAGATGCAAATGCAGATGGCTTGCACGGGCCGCAAGTGGTGCGATTATGTGGTCTTTGACCCAAGGATGCCGGTAAATGCTCAGTTGTTCGTTAAGCGCGTAGAGCGTGACGAAACTTACATTGCCGACATGGAAGGCGAAATCACCAAGTTCTTGGACGAGGTGGACGCTAAATTTAAAACGCTGCAAAGCAAACTAGGAGCTTAACAATGAAAACAGCAACAGAGTCTATTTTGGCGCATCTCAAGCGCAAATCCATCACCCCGCTAGAAGCATTGGAGCACTACGGCTGCTTCCGCTTGGCGGCAATTATTCATAACCTACGCAAGCGTGGTATTGAAATCAAGACCGTCGACAAAACCGAAAACGGCAAAACCTTCGCACAGTATTTTTTAATCAAAGGGTAAACAACATGGCATACGAACAACGTGACAATTCAGGCTCACTTTTCAAGAACGACCGCAAGGAAAAAGAGACGCACCCCGATTACAAAGGCGATGCGATGGTCAATGGTCAAATGGTCTGGATGAGTGCTTGGCTTAAGACAGCCAGCAATGGAAGCAAATTTATGTCTTTCAGCTTCACTCCAAAAGAACAACAGGCCGCAAAAAAGCCAGTTGCAAGGGAAATAGTTGACTTCGTTGACGACGATATGCCGTTTTAAGGGTAAGCGCGATGCAGGAACCACTCGGCATCGCGTTTCTAGCTGTCTTATTTGGTAGCTGGCTTACGCACATTATTGTCTGCATAGCACAGGGCGCATGGGGCTTCCTGATTGCAGGCGCATTATTCTTCCCGGTCGCGTGGATACATGGTATCGGCGTTTGGTTCGGGGCTTGGTAAACACAAAGGAAACATCATGGAAAAAGACACAACAACACGGTTCGTTACTATTCGGCTGCCCGTCGAGGTATATGAGCAGATTAAAGCGCAGGCCAAGGCAGAGTCCCGCTCAGTATCAGGCCATATCGCTTATTTGCTCAAAAAACAACTAGGCTGAACCCTACTAAAAATATTTTTGACTTCTCTTGTTTGTTTGTGGTTTTTTGTGGTTATAATTACTCATCAGCAACAAACAGGAGATTTCAAAATGCACCAGCCAGTAACAAACTCAGTAGTAATCGGAAAAGCACCAGACGGCTCACCGTTGCGCACTTGGAACGAGGGCCAGCGCACATTTGTTGAGTCATACACATACGCAACCGCAAAATCTGGCATAACGTACGGCTGCGTTATCGTCATTGAAACAACGGCATAAACAGGGAGGCACCATGTACGAACAGAACTACCAACCAGTTGAGCACGAACCTTATGACGTTGAAGCAGCGCAAGCCGCTGAAGACCGTGAAGCCGAAAAGTACGACATTGACAAAGATTGGGAGAATTGAGATGAAAGATGTATTATCAGCAGCCTTAATCGCGGTCATCATGACCGTGCCTGCAATCATCGTGGTGGCCTTGTCATGAAGGGCTATAACACGGGCAAAGTGGTGATTGGTTGCAATTACCAGCCACGCAAGTTATCTTACATGAGCAACAACAATATTTACTGGCAGGGTATCTTGCTTGGCCGCAAACGTTCGTTGCTAGACCGTATCAGGGATTTTTTACAAGGGGAAATGTTATGAGTACCGAACGAGACAACTGGCTAAAAGACATTGTGACAGCGCAGACAATGACCACAAACAAGATGGATGGTGTTTACTTGTGCCCAGAATTGAGGTCTACGACTATGCGCATCGGTCAGGACGACCACGCAGAGCACCCTAGTCGCCGTGGCAATGTTTTGTATTATCGTGATGGCCGAACAGAAAGGGTTACGCCATGAGTTACGCAAACGTAGAGATGAAAATCGTGCAATGGGCGGAGGCCAGACGCATCATCCAGAACAGCAGCGCGGAAGCCCAGTTGCTCAAGGCCGTATCGGAAATGGGTGAACTGGCAGACGCTACCATCAAGCACGACGACGAGGCCATCATTGACGCAGTGGGTGACGTTATGGTTTGCTTGGTGAACTATTGCGCCATCAAAGATATTTCCATCGTCAATTGCATGGAAGTGGCTTACGACCAGATTAAGAACCGTAAAGGCAAACTGATGCCGAACGGGGTATTCGTAAAAGAATGAAATGCCCCGATTGTGGGGCCTGGTCAGACGTCAAAGAAACACGAACTAGAGGCGATGGTTCAAAGTATCGCCGCTATGAGTGCGGTAATATGCACCGCTTTTCTACGAGCGAAACAATCACCAGTCCGAAACGTCGAACAATTCCCCGCGCCACTCCACACACGACCCACCGTTAACGTCGCTGACGGTGCAAAGTTCGGGCATTATCAAGTGCCCGCCAACTAAATTCATAACCGCAAACCCAGAGCGCCAGTTACGTGGGCCATTCTCGGCGTACGTAAACTGGTCGCCAAAGGGTTCTGCGAGCGTTCCACAGTCAACCCCGTACCTTGTACCCGTGTAATCCGTCCAAGGCGTGACCTTGGCGCTGTGCAGGTGGCCGGCGCAGAAGCTGACACCACTTCCAACGGCATTGTTATGCGTCGCGTGGATTCCGCCCTTCCATCGGTGCTTGACCATTAGCGAATCTGACGGCATCACGCTCATGCAATGCGTCCACTTAGGGAAATGGTCTTGCAGGGTGAACCCCTTGATGCCCTTAAACTCCGACGCGACATTTGCCAACCGGGCGGAGAAACGCGAATCATGGTTGCCCATAGTCCAAATTAGTTTGGCGTCACCAGCAGCGTCTTCAATCTCGCCAAGAAACATCTGACAGGCGTTTAGTTCCTGAATCACCGACGGGCTTTCATCCCAATCGCTTACCGGATGCCTGCTAATATTAGCGCCATCGAACGCATCGCCATTGTTGATGATGACCTTTGGTTTGAGTTCGTCAATCAACCAGAGCAACGCCTTGTAAGCCGTAGTGCGACGGCCAAGCATAAAGTGCGCATCGCTGAACGCAATGATGGTTCCATTTTCCATGCCAAGGCGAATATTGCCCAGCGCTTTAGTAACGTCGTTCTTTTGGGCAATCAGTTGTACGCTATGCCTGCCCTCGATGTTCCTGCGCCGTTCGTGCAAGGCACGTTCAGCCATACCGGTTATCTTGGCTATCTTGGCAACCGACCTGTGAACCTCCCACAGTTCAAGAAACTCAGCGTCGGTAATCTTCTGCAACCCCATCAAAAATTCTCCTTATCAAACCCAAGGCAAACACACACAATCCTTGCTTGCTCCATAAAGAAAGCATCGTGCGGGTTCGTGTCACTTAACTGTTTCAGTTTGTGTTGGTGCAAGTGAATCATCTCATGGGCCACAGTAGCAACCAATTGCTCAACGTCCCACACTTTAGCCGTGCTAATCGTAATCGTGTCGGGGCAATCCTCAAAGCACCCATACATTGATGCGTCGCTGACAACCTTTGTTTGTACCCTAAGTGGCAAACGCCAACCGCAAAATGGCTCCATCTCTCTTAGCATCTGGTAGGCCAAGAGAATTGATTTCTTGGTTACGACTTTATGCTCGACTTGCATCTAAGGCAGCCTGCCTTACGCCATCAACGCGGCGCGTCCAGCCTTTGCCAAAAGTGTCGAACGTCTTGAGGCTCTTTAGGAAGTTCAGCCGAATATCACAGTATGCGTTGACCAGGGAGTCAGCATCATGGGCGGCAACCTTTGCCAATGTGTTCGGGCCGATAGCACCGTCAGCAACGGCCCCCACAGCCTCCTGAAGCCATTTGGCAGCGCGACCAGTACCTGAGTTAACGGCCGCATCGAATACGCAGTAATTGACGCCTGCTGGCAAGTCATCGCCTTTTACCCTG
>DATHYR010000429.1:0-1024 GCA_035458985.1 Pseudomonadales bacterium | reverse complement strand
ATACAGGGTTTTAGCGCGGGTGTTGGCGCTATGTAGGGTGGCACATTGGCGTGATCGGGTTTGAGTGTCTCAACTTGCGTCGGCTGCGTTGATTGTGCAGCAGCACTTTGTGGTGTTGGTGTTGTAGCTGGCGAATGCCCGAGTGCTTGCGCTAATTGTTGTTTTAACAGCGCATCGGCGACCTTCATCCCCGCAGAGCGGCTCTTTAAGAAGGCAAGGTGAGCGGCTTGTGTCAGCTGCTGATTGCGCTGAAAGGCAGCTAAATCATGGTTTGAGGCATTGATGGATGAAGCATTTAGCGGCGATTTTGTTGTCATGGAATTGAGGTTACCTAATACGTTTGTTGGGCGCGAGTTGGTTTGCGCTGTGTCCTTGGTCAATATCGGGTTGTCGCTGGCCAGCATAGGGCGTTGGCGATGGCAAAGACGCAGCACCGATGTGGTGATGCTTGAGGCTGTGCCCTGCGCCATTTTAGACTTGATCGTTGGCAAGGCCGCTAATGGGGTATCGACGATATGCTGATAAATATCGCGACCACCTAAGGTCACGGTTTTAATCAACTGATGTTTGGCTGCCGATTTGAGTTCAGTGCCTAACCGCTCGCGTAGCGCTTGCAGTTCAATTGGGGTTTGGCTCAAGAGCAACTGCGACGCTTGGTTTTCACTGACATTGGCAATCAGTGCCTTATTTGTCGTCAGCGTAGAGCCGTGGTCCGAAATGGCACGTTGAGAGATGTTAAGTAAACCATGGAGTAAACTTGCCATACCCGAGGCAGCAAACGTGTGACCGACGCACTGTTCGGCGCTGGTGAAACTTGCCTTTGGTAATAGGGCTTGGTAACCATTTAGTTCAATTTGTGTGATTTGACTGCCCGGTGCAATACTGGTTTCCGCCACTATGATGTCGGCGATCTGGGTTTGCGTTTGCGACAATAAGGTATCGCTGATCCGTGTCATGTCGGTGCTCTGACCAAACGCGAGTCCATCAATTTGACCGTAGGCACGGCCAGATGCACTTTCATCTT
>DATHYR010000428.1:0-1328 GCA_035458985.1 Pseudomonadales bacterium | reverse complement strand
CAAATTCATTGACGCTTTCGTCGACTGCGCGACAAGCGTCGGTAGGCGTATCGCAGACGACCAGCTTGCCGCCTATGTCGGCGGTGTCGCCCCAGATGTAGCCGCTGTTATCGTCTATTAAGATATATCTTGGCATGGTCTTACCCTCCAAAGATGATGATTGTAAGCAGTAGCGCCACAATCCATCCGATTGCGTAGATCGATATCAGCTCGCCCTTGTTTGGCTTATTCATCGGCGTTCCAATTGTCGGCAATTTCCTGCCAATCGACGGATTCCATGCTTTGTTCGGCTGGCGTATCCATATCAGGCGTCCCATTGGGAAATACCTCCCGACAGAATGATTCCGCCCGCGTGGCGTTCCAAGCGCCAGCGCCACAGTATCGGCGCCGATAGCGATATGTTGGCTCATCGTTATCGATCCAAAGGGCCACGTTCCAAGTGTCCCAATTAGTCCAACCGTTGTAGCCGTATTCTTCTTTGCTAAACATTATCATTCCCTCCTATTGGGTTAGCGCTTGCGTGCTTTGAGGATACGTTTCGCCGCTGCGAGCCTTGCCTCGTCTTCCGGCGTATTCAGGAAGGGAAGCATCTGCAGCGCGCGAACCATGTTGCGCAGGCTTGTTGTGTCTTGATTGCCGACGATTGCATAATCGGCCGCAAGGCTAGGATTGCTGCGCTTCATATCGTCTTTCCAAGTTGACATAATCATTCCCTCCTATTGGATAACATCGAAAGTGTATGTTGCGACATTGCACGCCAACGCATAGTTGCTGGCATCATGGTAACGCCTGAAATCCCCGCCATCGGGGACGTCAACGCTAACGCAATGCGCGCCTTTCGGGAAAGTTGCATCAAACCAAGCATCAGCCTGCTTTTGATCTTCATCCTCTAAGCCGCTTGCATCACCATTCACGAAATAAGGGGCCCAGTGTTCTGGCAAATCATAGGATTGTAAGTGCATCATTTCCTCCTATTGGATCCGCTTTGAAAGCTTGTTTAGAGTCTCGGCGCTTTCATAGTTTAATGACGTTGTTTTGCCAAAAGCGTCCCATCTGTATGGTTTGCCATGCTTGTCGCGTTGAGCTGTGATGCTCCACACTTCGCCGCGACCAAAACCGACATAGCTTTTTGGGCGGAATGCTGATTTTTCAATGTTGTCTGGCAGTCTCATTGTCATTCTCTCCTTAGAGCGGATCGTTAGGTTTGACGACCTCGCATCGCAACTCATGCCCATAGCGGTTTTCTGGCCTGGGCAGTGCAAAGATACGAAACACGGTATGCCCGAATTCCTTAGCCTTTTCTAAGCCTACATCACAGCCTAGCGTTC
>DATHYR010000427.1:0-1663 GCA_035458985.1 Pseudomonadales bacterium | reverse complement strand
TGGCTGGTCGTAAATGTGTAGGTAAAAGTGTCTTGGTCGGTTACTGAAACCACCGTGAATGTGCCATTGGCAGGAGTACCACCAGTAAGACCAGCAACCGTAATCTGCGCCCCAGCGAGCAACCCGTGGTCTTTGACGCTCATTGTTACAGTCGTAGTCCCAGACTGTGAGGCAGACAAAATAGGACGGCCATTAGGGAACCACTCAAACGCCTGTTGCCCATCGCGGAAGAGCATCACCTTGTCGAACACCTGTATCATGTCGGTGTCGGCTCCTAGGGCTTGGCCCGGAGGATAGGGAATATTCGTGACGCTGTAGTCCGAGAGATCAACCTTCTTGGCCACCGTATCCAAGGCAATGATGACGTACTCCTTATTGCCAGTATTGGGGTCGCTGAACAGGCAGGATGATCTGACATTGGCATTTGCCGCATCGTTGATCGGCATCTGGGACAAAGTGCCAGTAGTGTCGGTAACCGATGCCACACCTGCTACCGTGTACTCCAAGGTGTTAGCATCCACATAAGTTAACTCGTAACTGCCATTAACTGCAGAATCCAAACCACTTATGGTTGCCCAACCAGTCGATCCTGCCTCAAATCCATGAGCCGTAACTGTAATGCGGATAGTTCCAGTCGTGGGAACCGTAACATTGGAAATAGTCTTGGGGGAGTTGATCAGATAGAACGGTAACTGCAACGGGGTGCCTCCAGTAGTAAACGCACTGGTCTTCTCCACGATCCCCTTACGAGGCCTCCAGTAGCCCTCCATACGCCCATTCAAGGACTCCCTTACTTCACCCGGCTGCAACTGGTTAAGCTGTAACCTTTGGTTCACGCCAACAAAACCACGATCGCCATCTTCACCGATCGCATCATCCATCGCACTACCGCTCTGGGCAAACTGCGACATTATTCAAAGTAAACAATAACCACACCACTGGTTACCGCAACCGACGAGAATCGGCCACCAATACCCAAACCAGCGGGAAGGGTAATGGACTGCAAGCGAGTCGGGTTGGCAACGTTACCAGACGCACTAGCAACAGTACCAAGCACCGCGTCATTGACCACTTGAATCCAACGGATGTTACCAGTGTAGCTAGTACCAGCATTAAGCACAGTACTGCCATTCAAACCTTGAAGCATGTAATCGACTGGGGCTGACATAAATAATTAAAGTTACACCTCCCCGATCGAGGAAGTTCAACCAAATCCTACACCAATCCACAATAATGTCAACAACATCGTTAAACATCATCACAACCTCAATATCAACCATCATCGCTGTCCTAAGACTAATAGCCGCCCTTTGACCATTTTTTGGGTGACGGAAACACCAATCAATAGCAAAATCGTCCGACCGAAACGCGACCCCCGCCCCCCGTGTTCAAGTGAGTAGTGTTCGTGTGTGCATTGCCTTGCGTGTGATTGCCGGGCGCTGGTTTAAACATCCGTTTGAATCATGCGATGGGCTTGTTGCGTGATGCTTGGCTTGTCGCGTGATGCTACGCCTTGCCATGCGTAAACCTTAGCGCGTTGCTCATGATTGCGTGGAATACCTTAGCGGCGTACTACACTATGGGTAGATGTTCGGGCGTGCAGTGTTCGCTTGGATACCATGGATTGTATGCTCGTACAATTGCCAAGAGAATGCCAACAATC
>DATHYR010000426.1:0-1267 GCA_035458985.1 Pseudomonadales bacterium | reverse complement strand
CAATCCTGCATGCTCTAAGGCGCGTAGTCTTGCCAACAGAGCTAAATTCAATGCCGACATCGCGGCGAATTGCCCCTGATATTTCATTGCAGCAACCCAGTGCCCCATGCCTTGATGGTAGCTGCACGGCGCAACTATGCTTAGCGGTTCAGTGCGTTGGCATTGGCCACAGTACGCCTGCAAGACTGACATATTGCGGCCACAGCCTAAACAAATTGCCCCCTGATAGAGGCACGCCGACAGACACACAGGACACACACCCGAATGCGGAGCATCAATCGACTGGTGGCACAGCAAACAACGGTTAGGTAAACTAGGCAGTAACAGATGTGACCCTATCCATGGTAAACACTTCATAACTATTTTGATGTACCGCTGGAGCATTTCAGAACACTGAAGCCAACGATTGACTTGCTTTTTCGACCTGAGGTTATCCATAAATCAATCCCTAATTTATGTGATGCAAACGTGGGCCTAGCCCAGTATAAAAGCAACATGGATGGCAAAGTCACTTACTCTTCTAACAAGGTCAACAGCGCAATGACTAAAGCACGCTTACATATTGAATCACTTGGCGAAGGACAAAATATCGTCATGTTGCATGGTTGGGGAATGAACAGTGCGGTATTTACTCCTCTACATACCGCACTGAATGAGTATAGAGTGCACTACGTCGACTTGCCCGGATTTGGCTTTAGCGCACCTCATCAAGGGACAATAACTGACTGGGTTGACCTATTAGTGGATGCATTACCTGATAATGCCATTTGGATCGGTTGGTCTTTAGGTGGACTCGTGGCCACACAAGCGGCTATTCGTTTTCCAAATAGGATAAAAGGGTTAGTGACTATAGCCTCATCACCCCGTTTTATGGCTCACGATGAACAGGCTTGGCCCGGTATGCCTGCCCAAATACTGTCGCAATTTGGCAACGAGCTGGAACAAAACCTCGCCCGCACGATTGAGCGCTTCTTAGCCATCCAAGCCATGGGCAGCGATACTGCAAAAGAAGATATCAAGCAACTAAAAGAACTGGTTTTAGGGCGGCCACTGCCTGATGCAGCGGCACTGCGCCAAGGGCTCGACATGCTGGCCGCCGTGGATTTACGCGATGAGCTTGTACACATCAACCAACCATGGCTCAGAGTATGGGGCCGACTCGATGGCTTAGTACCAAGACGAGTGCCACCGAAAATGCCACGTCATCACGCCGATATTGAAGATGTGATTTTAGCGAAGGCGTCTCATGCGCCCTTTTTTTCTCATC
>DATHYR010000425.1:0-1522 GCA_035458985.1 Pseudomonadales bacterium | reverse complement strand
CATCATGCCAATCAGTAACCAATCGCCACTGTGGCTGAGGTTAAACACTATTTGGGTGGCCGCAAAAAGCTCAGTCGACAAACACGGCTTGCCTTTCGCACCGTAATCAAAGCACCAAGCAGACGGTGCAATTCGCCCGTTCACATATTCCGTCAGTAAGCGTCGTAACATGAACCTGACTTGCAATGCCTTATCTTGTGCCTTAACGCTGAGATAACGGTCCACTTTCGCTAGCTCATCCGCCGATAAATCTTGCCGCAATACCGTGCGGATCGGTGCGGACAAAGCAACAAAACGCACAAAATTCAATTCTACGGTTTGGGGGCGAATTTGACTCGCTGGATGAGATAAAAATGTCAACGCCGCTCTCTATAATATTAGTCAATCAAGAAAGGTATTGTGATGGCTTTTATTGCTTAACACAAAGGAAGCAACCACTCGATAATGAAACACGCCAATCTGGCGACAGATAATATCATCTCTGCCAATAAAATGATGATCGCAATCACAAATCGGATATTGGCAATATTCATTCACAATATAAACCTGGATTTTTAGTCCCAGATGATTGTATCGACCACAAAGGTCGAGTACCCTGCTTGCCTTAAAGTGAGAACAAGCGGTTAAGCCTTGTTATGGCTGAATTGTCATAATGACACCTAGTTAGGACGTGAGTCAGTCCCAGCAGATTATTTCGGGTAAGCGATCACAGACATGGCAACGACAAAGCCAACCAAAACGGCCAAAAAATCGATAACGCAGCCACGGCATGGCAACGCAACGACCACACCAGAGATGCGCAGTTTTATTCAATCGTCCAATATGAGCGTGAGCCAATTGGCCAAAATATTGAATATCAGTGAAGCGACCGTGCGGAAATGGCGTAAGCGGGATTCCGTCGATAATTGCCCGAATACCCCACACCATCTCAACACCACACTGACACCGATGGAAGAATACGTGGTCGTCGGTTTACGCTATCAACTTAAATTATCCTTAGATCGTCTACTCGACGCGACGCAAACCTTTATCAATCCGCATGTGTCTCGCTCAGGACTCGCCCGCTGTCTTAAGCGCTATGGCGTTTCGAGGCTGGATGAATTTGAGCCGCCTTATGTGCCAGAGCGCTATTTTAATCAACTGCCCATTACCCAAGGCAGTGATATTCAAACCTATACCGTTAACCCAGAAACCTTAGCCAAAACCTTAGCCTTACCGAGCACGGATGGCGATACCGTAGTGCAAGTGGTGTCACTGACTATCCCGCCGCAATTAACAAATAACAACCCTAGTTCAGTCCTGCTCGGCATCGATGCTGCCAGCGACTGGATTTATGTCGACATCTATCAAGACAGCAATACGCAAGCAACCAATCGCTATATCGGCTACGTGCTCAAACACGGGCCGTTTCATTTACGCAAGCTATTGGTCCGTAACTATCACAGTTTTTTACAGCGCTTTCCTGGTGCCAAAGTCAGTTCCGGCTATCAAGGTGAAAAAGCCAAACCCAATAACAAGACGC
>DATHYR010000424.1:0-1620 GCA_035458985.1 Pseudomonadales bacterium | reverse complement strand
GAGGGTTTGAAGGGGTCACCTACGGAAAAGGGGTCTGGCACCACCCTTTGATTAGTCTGGACCGGGATGCCGATTTCATCGTTGTCGACCGTCAGGGGTCGGGTAACAACTGCGATGAAATCACCTTGGGTGCACAATATGTTGTGTCGTCTCAGACCATGGAAATGGCTTGATTTTTGCTTGATCGCTGTGCGGTGTTTTGGTTAGAAGTTTCTAGTTAGAGCACTCGTTTAACCGAGGAACATCGGGTTCCTGTCTTACTTACCGGAGGAAGTTATGCGTATTTTTAGTCTGTTATTGTCTGGATTGATCGCGCTGGTTTCGAGCACTGCTTTCGCGCAGACCGCGGTGCGTTTTGCACTAGATTGGCGCTTCGAAGGGCCCGCAACGCCCTACTTTGTCGCAATCGATAAGGGGTACTACAAGGCCGAGGGCCTCGATGTAACGATTGATCCGGGCGCAAGTTCGGTCGAGCCCATTAATCGGGTAGCCTCGGGTGTGTATCAGATGGGCTTTGCGGATATCAACTCACTCATTAAATTCCGTGACAACCCTCAGAACAGCCCAGTGCGTGCCGTGATGATGGCCTATGACACCCCAGCCTTTTCAATTGTCACACTCAAAAACAAGGGAATCTCTAAGCCCAAAGACCTTGAAGGAAAAATCCTCGGCGCGCCAGCACCCGATGGTGCGTATGCCCAGTGGCCAATTTTCGTTGACGCCAACAAGATCGACGCCTCTAAGGTTCGGATCGAGAACGTGGGCTTCCCCGTTCGTGAGCCTATGCTGGCCCAAGGCAAGGTCGATGCGATTACAGGCTTTTGGTTTTCCTCCTACATGAACCTAAAGGCCAACGGCATTAAAGACGAAGACATCGTGGTGTTGCTGATGCGTGACTTTGGTGTTGATCTCTATGGCAATGCAATTATTGCGAATCCCGACTTTATAAAAAGTAACCCCAAGGCAGTTGCCGGGTTTATTCGGGCCACCATCAAAGGCATCCAAGACACCATCAAGAGCCCCGATACCGCTATCGATTCGCTCATGAAACGTAATGCAATTGCGAACCGTGATGTAGAACTCCAACGGCTCAAGATGGCGCTCGACAAAAACTATGTCACCCCAGATGTTTTGAAATCTGGCCTTGGCAACGTTGATATGAAGCGCCTTGAGAAATCGATCGACCAGATTGGTTTAACCTTTAAGTTCACCAATAAGCCAAAGGCAGCCGACATCTTCACAAGTCAGTTCCTGCCAGCACGCGATCAGCGTTTAGCGAAGTAAACCCGACGTGATTTCAGAGGACTAGAAAATGGCTGAACCCTTGGTTGAACTCGATAACATCTCCATGGCCTACGGCAAAGGAGATGCCGCAGTGCGTGCAATTGAAGACGTCACGCTATCAATCGATAAGGGGGAATTCATCGCTGTCGTAGGCCCGTCGGGCTGCGGCAAGAGCTCTCTGATGAAGCTTATTTCGGGGCTGCACCCCCCATTCTCAGGCCGGCTCGCCGTAGAGGGCAAGCCTGTGAATGGGCCTTTGAAATCAGTCGGTATGGCATTCCAAGCCAGTAACTTGTTGCCTTGGCGAACCTGTGTTGACAATATCCTGTTGCCACT
>DATHYR010000423.1:0-1676 GCA_035458985.1 Pseudomonadales bacterium | reverse complement strand
AGCCCGTTACAAAAGGTGGTGCGGTTATGTCGTCCACTATTTGCCAACCGAATAGAAAAATTAACAGACCAATGCTCGAACTGACTAAAACCGTCGTGAGGGTGCCTGTCCGCATTGGGGCTGCTGTTGAAATTTGTGCATGGTTTTTGCACAAGAAATTGATAAGGGCTTGTGTTTTCATCGGTTGGCTCGAAGTTGTTCCGCTAACTTTTTGATGCCGCGGTGCGTGTAAACCTTCACTGCAGAAGGACTAATTTGTAGGCGCGTTGCTGCCTCTTGAACGCTATAACCCTGCAGCTTGACGAGTCGGATCACCGCTTGCTGTAGGCGGGGCAACTGCGTGATTAGCGCCTCCAACTCAGATGTAGTTTCACTCGCGTGGATGTCGCTCGCATCGGCAAGGGCCTCTGCGCTCTCGGTTGACAAGGCGTCTTCAGCCCGACGCGTTTTCAGGCGCCAGAAGTCGACCAATTTGTAGCGCGCAATCGTATGCACCCATGCCGTTATTGGGAGCGATACATCGTATGTGTGCTGTTTAAGGTGCACCGCCAACAGCACATCTTGAACCAAGTCTTCAACATCCGCATCCAGTCCGATGAGCCGAGGTCGCGCATATTTGTGCACCAGTGACGATATGCCCTCAAGCAGTCGGCGGTAGGCATCGTCGTCTCCCAGCCTCGCCAGCGTAAGGCAGTCGTGCAAATCGGTCTCGGAAGGTTTCATAAAGACGGCGAAATAAAAATTAAAAATAATTTATTAATAAATTAAAAAATTGTAACCAATAATAGCTCTTATCGAATAACCAATGGAAACGTCACAGTGACTGAACCCACTTTTTAAAAAGGTAATTACCGTGTCTAAATTAACAACCACAACATTCGCCGCTCTTGCTTTGGCTGGTCTGACCGCTGGAGCTTCACTCAGCGCACACGCCGCAAAGATGCCTCAAGAAAAATGCTTTGGCGTTGCCATGGCAGGTAAAAACGATTGCGCGGCAGGCCCTGGCACCACCTGCGCGGGCACATCTAAAACTGACAAGCAAGCTAACGCGTGGAAGTATGTTGACGAGGGCACCTGTTTGAACATGAAAGGCACGTTAGAAGCCATGCCCATGAAAGACATGAAAGACATGAAAAAAGGCATGAAAGAAGAGATGAAAAAGGACATGAAAGACATGAAAGACAAGAAGGACATGTAATTGACCGTGTCGACGGCTCAGCCCACGCCTGTTTTGGGTGTGGGTTTGGCGGTTAAGCCCCAGCACTGGGAGGCTGTCTTGGCCTGCGAAGCTCCAGCCTTTTGGGTTGAGGTACATACCGAAAACCACATGGTCGAGGGCGGACCGCGCTTGGAGGCGCTCGTGGCGTTGCAGCGTAAGCACCCCTTATCGCTGCACGGTGTGGGACTGTCGCTGGCCGGTCAAGCGCCTATTGATAACACCCATTTGTTACGAATCAAGCGTTTGGTTGATCGGCTCAATCCCGCTTTGGTCTCTGAGCATATGGCTTGGTGTCGGCGGGCTGGCGTTGTGCTTCCAGACCTGTTGCCCATCGCGCGTACGACGACTGAATGCGCACGTATTGCTGACCGTATCGACTACGTTCAAAACACATTAGGTCGCACTATCGCACTTGAAAATCCCACGCACTACCTCACGGATGCCGGTCACAAAATGC
>DATHYR010000422.1:0-1078 GCA_035458985.1 Pseudomonadales bacterium | reverse complement strand
GTATGCTATGAACTACCGGTGAGGTAATCTATATTAAAATGTAACAATGGATTGTGCCTTGGAGGGCAAATGGGCAATGCTCCGCTAAATCAATTACGCATCGCCCTAGTTGTAGTGGCTTTAGCTATGTTTTGGCTATGGAGTGATTTCGCTTTTCACTACAGCCCAACTGAAGCCCCGCCCGCACATGTAAGTATTATCAGCACAGGCGGCCTGCTATTCGCCTTAGTACTGGGATCAGTATTAAGCGTCTATCTCCATCGATATCCTTTGCGCACGACGCAGAGTTCACAAGGTTTCCAGCGCAGCCAGCGACCCGCGTTGCATGCCGGTATCGCTTTTGTGTGTGTATTGCTGATCAGTACAGCTTTTATTCATCTAGAGCATCATCGTGAAGCGGCCGAGAAGCAAGCGAGTACGATTGCTATTGCCGCATCTTATGCCGACTCCTTATCCAACTTAATCGATCAGTCCGAGTCGGCAACAACCGCCTTGGGCTATTTAATTCAGGCTGGAAAGGGCCAAATCACAAACTTTGAGGCGATCGCTAACGACCTCTTGCGCACTACCCCCGGGATTACCAATTTACAGCTCGCCCCTGAGGGTGTGGTAATGCAGGTCATTCCTCTGAAGGGCAACGAAAAAGCAATTGGCCATGACCTGCTGGGCGATCCCAAACGAAACAAAGAGGCGTTCGATGCGGTTAAAACTGGACAGCTAACCCTAGCGGGTCCTTTTACCCTTCTACAAGGTGGTGTGGCGGTGATCGCCCGTCAACCCGTGTTTATCAATGATCCCCAAGGTAATAGCACTTTTTGGGGCTTTACCAGCGCATTGATGCTGCTGGAGCCTCTATTAGAACGGGCCAATATTAACGATTTGGAAGCGCAACTCTATGCTTGGACGTTGCATCGTGTTCACCCTGACACCGGTAGGGTTGATATTTTCGCGTCCTCAAGCGCGCCCCTGACTACGAACGCCGTTAGCCATAGCATCGTTGTGCCTAACGGTGAATGGATGCTCAGCCTAAGCCCCATGAGTGGTTGGATCAGTTTCGACAGTTTGGCCATAGACAGTA
>DATHYR010000421.1:0-3344 GCA_035458985.1 Pseudomonadales bacterium | reverse complement strand
GCTGCTTGTTTGCTATGCGTAGCAGATCATTCCTGGCATGAGGTGCGTCAGCCATCAGTAGCTGCCTTGGCAGAGTGACAAGTTCTACGTTGTCTTCGGTCGTGTGTTGCAGTGACATTTCAATTACTCCATTGGCGGTTTGGTATTGCTTGTACAGCTACTAGAGCAAGGGCTGTGCCAGTTTTCTGAGATAATTAAAAAGCCCGCAAAATCAGAGGGATGCGGATTATCGAGGAACGTTTTTTTGCTGGGCTTGGCCAGGGATTTGCAAAATGGGAAAAGCGATTTTCGCAAATTGAAAAACTGTTATGCAATTTGCGAGCTGATTGCCTTTGTTAATTCAGATGCATGGCAAGGCGGGTAATGTTTTTTTCTTGTTCACGTTCAATGGCGAATTCATCCACCCAGGCACGAATTATTTTGAGCCCGCGGCCGGATTCATCCATCGGATCAAAGGCATCGTCATTGGGAAGCTTATCCAATGGTTGTCCATAATCTTCAATCCTCAGGCTGATACGTTCATGTTCAACCGAGCACGTGATTACAATTTCACCCGAGGGATCGCACTGATATGCGTGTTCAATACAATTGTTAACTACTTCAATAAGCGCGTAGCGCAGACGAGTCCTGGACATTTCATCCATCGAACAGCCGGCCAGTGCATCATCCAGCCATGCGGGTACACGTGTGACTTCCACTGCATCGCTGCGAAGCTTCATATAGGCAGTGTTCATTGGTATTTACCCGATGACGCGAATGTGTGGGTGTCCTGGTGTTGAACGGAGTACTGGCCCGTATATGTGATTGCCAGCATGGACAGGTCATCTCTCAAGGCAGTATGCCCGCGCCAGTTGTCGACTTCCAATTCTATGTGCGAAAGCAGATCGGTTTCACGCCTAGCGCTTGCATAGTTAACCGCTCCAATCAAAGACTCCCTTCCGAAATGTTCGCCCTGTGAATTTACACATTCGGTCAGGCCATCAGAATACAATAATAATGTTGTGTCGGGATTGAGTCTCAGGCAGCTTTCCCGGTATTCGGTGTGGGTATCGATACCGATGGGAATACCGGACTGATCCAGTTCCGTTATGTCATGATTTTGTTCAATCAGTATTGATGGGGGATGTCCGGCCGATGCCAGCCTTAACTCCCCCGTGGCTGGATTAAGAAGGCCAATTACCATGGTTACCATGTAATCGATATCCGGGTTCTGATTCACGATATGTGCGTTCAAGCGAGTGAGAATATCAGCGGGACCGTTATGCTTGATATGCTGCATCAGCCCGGTCATTGGGTGAAGCAACTGGCTGATGGCCGCTGATCTCAGGGCCGCGCCAACACCATGACCAGAAACATCCAGTAAATAAAATCCTAGATAGTCTTCTTCCAGTCGAAGTATGTCCAGGTGATCCCCGGAAATGCCCTGGGCAGGCTGATAGCACCATGAAATACTCGTGCTCTGTAGATCGTCCACGCTTCTGGGTAATCGAGCGCGCTGAATATCGGCAGCTTGTTCCAGGTCGGCCTTGATCGTTTCATGAGCGCTGGCAATAAGGTCCCTGGATTGCCTGAGTTGCTGTTGCTGAAGAATCAGGTTTTGCTGGATGAGTTGGATACGTTGTGCCACGTGCAATCGGGCGACCAGCGTCTTCTTGCTTACGGGTTTAATCATGAAGTCATCCGCGCCGGTGGTAAGGCCAGTGACGATATCGTTTTCCTGGTCTCGGCTGGTCAGTAGTATGGTGTAGATATAGTGTCCGCTCTGATGATTACGAATCCAGCGAATGAGTTCAATACCATCCATGCCCGGCATCATCCAGTCTGTTAAGACAACCTTGATGGCCTGTTGACGCAAAATACCACACGCTTCGTTACCATCTGCGGCCTCGTGGACCTTCCATCCCAGTGGTACGAGCATTGCTTTCAGGTAGGCCCTGATATCGGCGGCATCTTCTACAATCAGTATTTCCATCGGATCCTTGTCGGTGCTGTGTCACGCTTGTGACTGCAAAAGCGATGCCACCAGCTGGACCGGGCGAGTTCTCGCAAAAGAGTAGCAATTTGCCATAATTAACGCATCACAGCGGATCAAAAGACGGAAAAATTGCAAATAGATACGCAATATGCTTCGCAAAATGCAATTTTATTGCCTATCATGGAAATTTGCGGCTCAAAATGCGCTAACCAATGCAATTTGCAAGTTGGCCTCTTTCTTGCCTTGCTGACGTAGGTCACTAAAAAAGGAAGTACACATGAGGGAACGATTTAGCAATAGATTACTGCTGCTAATCACGCTGAGCTTTTGCACGCTCCTGCAGGCCGCGGACAAGCCAGACCGTGTTTTTACGTTTGGCGTCGTGCCACAACAGTCATCTAGCGTGCTTGCCAAAAAATGGGGGCCGCTTATTCAACGCATCGGTCAGCAATCCGGTATCGATCTGGTATATCGCACAGCACCCAACATACCGGCTTTTGAACAGAACCTGGCTGCTGGAAAATATGACCTGGCTTACATGAACCCGTATCACTACACGGTGTTTAGCAAATCTCCCGGCTACCGCGCAATGGCCAAGGCAAAAGACAGGAAAATCCACGGCATTCTGGTGTCACATAAGGATAGTGGTATTAGTAGTATCGAAGAGCTGGATGGTAAAACCCTGGCGTTTCCATCGCCGGCTGCCTTCGCCGCCAGCATCCTGCCCCGTGCCGAGTTGGCAGCCAGGGGGATCAGTTTCACGCCACAATATGTAAATTCCCATGAATCAGTTTATCAATCGGTGGCCTTGAAATTGTTTCCTGCTGGCGGCGGTATCAAACGCACCTTCAACACAAGCAAGCCAAACGTGCGGAATGCGCTGAAAATTCTCTGGCAAACCAATGGATACACGCCTCATGCCATTGCGGCGAACAAAGGGCTAAATGATGAACTGGCTGAACGCATCACTGATGCCCTGGTTCAACTGGCGGAAGACCAGGACGGCATGCTCATGCTCGAGGATTTGGGTATCAAGGGATTCGAAAAAGCGTCCGACAGTGACTGGGATGATGTGCGCGCACTCAATATCAGCCAGCAAGACGCAAAGGTTATTAACGGCGAATGAAACTTCGTACCAAAACCATATTAGGGGTTGCGCTGATCGAGGTCGTGTTACTTGCTATTCTGGTCGTTGGCGGTATCCGCTGGCTGCAAGATTCTAATGAACAACAGCTGATCAAGCGTGCCGAGCATACAGCGCACCTGTTTGTTTCGGCAATCAGGGATGCCGTGCTGTCTTATGATATCGCACGCATCTATGACATCTCCTGGGATACTTTAGCGGATAAAGATATCAACTACGTCAAGG
>DATHYR010000420.1:0-1966 GCA_035458985.1 Pseudomonadales bacterium | reverse complement strand
GCAAAGGTGCAATCGCAGCAATAATCCCACCTGTATTGCGTTGGGTAAACAAAAACGATCAGGCATTTGGGCGTGGCAACAGCGAAAGTTAACCTCAACTCACGGCCATACATTGGCAATAGTGACGGCCCATCAGCAGGCCCACGTGCCGGCATGAACGAGTTTATAAAACAGGTGATCTATCACTCGAATGGCGCGTTATGGAATAACGGTAGTTACGGTCGGCGCGACATGAAAGGCAAGCCAGGTAGTTTGTCGGTGCATGCGACAGGGCGCGCAGTTGACTTGTCGTATCGAGGAAGTGCACGCCGTCCGCAAGCGTCACGCAAATCAGCGTTGCCATTTATTGAGCGCATGGTCGCAAACGCAAACGAGTTGGGCATCCAAATGGTGATTGATTATTTCCCATCGCCATACGGTCGAGCATGGCGCTGTGATCGTCAAGCGTGGAAGAAATACAGCAAGCCCACGATTAGCGGTGCACCAGGTGGCGACTGGTTCCACATTGAGATTTCACCTCAAGCTGCGGACTCGGTAATCTTCGTAAAAGCCGCATTCTTAAAGGTTTTTGGGGAAATCCCACCTAAGGCTTGATCTATGTTCTAGGGTCGGAGTACCGACAAAAGGACAGGCGATGACTGACCCAAAGATATTTAATTACGAGGTCTATACAGGAGTGATGGACAACGGCCAAGAAATCTTGGTGCAGATATTTTCCAGCCCAGAGTCGGGAAAGTTCCTTATGGGACAAATCGCGTTTAGATCGGCCGCATCCAGTTGGGGCGTGCCCATACCTTTGGAGAAAAGATGACCTATTTTGCAGAGAAATTGATCGGGCTAGTACTTTGTACCGTTTTCGGGTTTACGCTTGCGGTAGGGGCTCCTGACGCGTCTAGCGCCCCGTCTGACACCATTGCCCTAGCGCCTTACCTGATAGAGCAAACGACCACGACATCAAGCACATCGTCAACGATGTTCATTGACCCGTACGCATCGGCTTGTGAGCAGTTCAGCGCGCTGGCTGTCAACCTTGGCTGGCCTGCCGATCAGCGAACCGTGCTTGAGGCTGTGATGTTCAGAGAGTCGCGCTGCCTACCCCAAAGTGTCAACTCTAAAGACCCCAGCGGTGGATCACGTGGCCTCATGCAGATCAACGGATTCTGGACACCCTGGCTTATTGAACGCGGTCTAATCACAAGCGCAGAAAACTTGTTACAGGCAGATGTTAATTTGCGCGCAGCATTAGAAATCTACAACTACGGAGTCGAGCGTTACGGTTACGGCTGGGGGCCATGGAGTGCAACAAAATGAGCGAAGGTGTCGCATGGAACCAAGGCGAACTATCCGAAGAAACACGCAAACTTGTATTGGAGCGCACCGAAATGATTAACCACAACATGGCAATCTTTAACCTAATTGACGAGATCGCAGACACACGTCAAAACCCACACGCCAGCATTATCAGGCGTTTACAAACCATGAAAAACCAGTTGTCACTCAATGAACCGATGCCGCTTTACGATGTGACTACACTCGACTTAGCAATCAAAGCACTACAAGCACATTCCTAACCGACACAGGGAGATTCCGACAATGAAAACCTGCACAATTTGCAAAGGCACAATTGCCTACCCAGAGATACACGGCAAAACACACTTCGTATGTGACGGCCGTGTGCCGGCAAGAAAACAAGCGCCATTTATACAGGGCATGTTGGCATCACAATCATCAGCTGACGCGCGATGGACACGCATAGAACAAAACCAAGTAGATGCAGCGATCGCACACGTGGCAAAAACAAAGGGCATCTTTACCGCCGATGACGTGTGGCAACACTTAGGAGACCAGTTCCCTGTGACCAAAGGGCTGGCTGGGCGCCTTAACGCAGCATCACGCCGTGGCATCATCCGCAATACAGGCGAACTGTCTTATGCGAACCGTGGTGGCGCGCATGACCATGCACAGC
>DATHYR010000419.1:0-1312 GCA_035458985.1 Pseudomonadales bacterium | reverse complement strand
TACCGTGGAGCCACGTGCCCATAAGCGGGATGATGGGGGTCAGTGTATACTCGCCATGCATGGAAGCGCGTTCCATGTACTGCGAGATTCGCGTGTAGAATGAACGCGCAATGACCTTATTCATCAACTCCACAATGTCATCGACGCGAAGGTTTTCAAGGAGGCGGAGATCAAAAACAAAGCATTGTGCCGGTATTTCCACGTAGAAGTTGCGCATAACTGATGCGATTGCGTCGAGGTTGTGGCGATGTTTTCGCGGTACAGTCACAAACACACGCCGAAATCCACCCTGCATCACAAACTCTCGTGCGTATGCCGCTGCTATGTCTGGTAATAATAACGCATCACCACTGCTGCTATTTTTTGCGGCGGCGTGTGGACCATGAAGCACATTCCAGCGTACGAGTGCCTTCCATAGCGTGTATGCAATGAGCACGGATGAGCGCGTACCACATTCGTCCACTGCTGTATAGGAGTGTCCAATCGTTGGATACCGTTTATGGCGTGCATCGGGACACGCACGATACAACATCTGGAGTTTTTTACGTCCGAGATGTGATGTCCTACGAATAGGCGCGATGTCACAATACGATGCACATACATATCCACTGGGTCTTAATTGAAACCGCCATCGCCCAGATGATGAATCGCCACGGTCTGTTGCTGATGATGGTGATGGCTCAGGCACGATGGTGTATCCGATCATGAGGTCGGTAGTGGTGGTGGTGGTGGTGGTGGTTTGTATATTGTTGTCCCTTACGTCTCGTGCAATATTGTATACAACGTTATAAAACGCAGATCGCAGTCCGTCATTACAGTTGATGCGTGCGCGGAAATCAGTTCGCATCGATACAGCATACACGCGATCAGCCAATCCGTTCTTGCCGCCGCTTGTATTATTTTTGCAACATGTTGTGGCTGACACAACGTTAAACCCCTCAAATTCCTTCAATGTATAAGCACACGCCGGAAACTCAATGATAAAAAATGGCGTGGATTCGGTATTAACATTGATGATAATCTTGCCATTGCCATCGCCACCCCCCCCATCACTCCTATCATTTCCATCTCGAAACTCTGTATCCCAGATGTATGCCTCAGAAGAGGAGTGTGGCGGTATCATCCTCGGGGGAATCACATCTACCTGGAGACACTTGGTCATGTCATGTGTTGTTTTTTGACGCAAACATAAACACGTGCCTTTTTTTATGATGTGTTATTTTTGTGGAGTTTCGTGGAGAAACTGCGTTAGTCTCACATATATAAATGGTCAAACGGCCAAAAATTAGCCATGATATTCATGGTACTGTAC
>DATHYR010000418.1:0-33758 GCA_035458985.1 Pseudomonadales bacterium | reverse complement strand
ACAGTTATCGGGATTACTTTCCTCACCTAGATAAGCACTTTCGCTTTACCTCCATCCCGTTTGGTGAGTTCTTTATTACTACCGGCGACGACATTTCCGACTTTGTGAAGGATGAAGAAATCGCCAGAGCGGAAATTAGTGCGCTTGATCGTCAAATAAGAGACAGTAAAGAACAGCTTCAAATGTCGCGCGAAGCCTTGCGTCTCCAGCAGTTAGTTCAAGCCGAAAAAGACAAGATTTTTCGGGCGACATTGTTTGGCGCGCAACATATTATTTACAATCTATTGAATCAATTGCAGATAATTGATTTAGAAATTGAGCGCCATCCCGCCTTCGATACATTTGTCATAGCCACGTTGAATGAGATTAGGCGGGAGGCAAAAGAGTTAATCGAGAAGCTATCCACCGTTGAAGAAGTGGAAGATGTCGCCATCATGGAGGCAGTAAAACCCCATAGAGATGGCGACGCTTAATCTCAAGCAGCTAGCTGTTTTGCAAGTGCTTGGTCAGCTTCTGCAATCGCGGCATCTGCCTTACCCATCGCAAGACCTTCCGCATAGATGATCTCAATATCATCTAGCCCAATAAATCCTAGTACTAACCTAATGTACTGGCTTTGAACATCCATTGCTGTATCGCGATACTCTCCGCCACGCGTGGTAACCACTGTGACTTTTTTACCTTTGAGTAATCCCTCTGGTCCTTCGCTTGTGTAGCGAAAGGTTTCACCTGCGCGTGCTACGCGATCAATCCACGCTTTAAAGACACTGGGGATACCAAAATTATACATGGGCAAGCCAATAAAAATTCGGTCAGCGTCTCTCAGGTCTTGGATAAAGGTGTCAGATAATGCAGCGAGTTGGGCTTGCTGTAAGGTTCTAACTTCAGCGGGCGTACTCCAGGCTGCCATCTCCTCAGCGCTTAGGTGAGGGAGCGCCATGGCGGCAAGATCACGTTCCACGACATGGCCAGAGATACGTTTTGCGTGCTGCTTTAACAGGCTTGACGAGGCGCTGTTGGCGCCCTGAAGTGATGAATAAATAAATAAGTGCTTCATGGCAGTCTCCTTAAGGATTTTCTTCACTTTACATCCAATTAAAGCGAACAAAAATTATAAATATTTGTGATTTTTATTCTAATTTTTAGAGTATTCTGATTGGCGTTGAGGCAAATGCTTGCGCGAGAAGCCTTAAAGAGACGATGGTTATTGAATTACATCTTGCTTATAACTAAACGATATTATGTGATGTCGCTTACACATCTATAGTGAAGAAGTTACATTTTTGCTGGGAATTACCTATGCACATAGCGAGTCACTTTGCGCTGGATTTACTGCGCCATTTGGTGACACCTACGTTCGTGCTGGATGCCACTGGCCATGTGGTGATATGGAATCGTGCTTGTGAGCGACTCACAGGTGTCATGGCCGACCAGGTGTTAAACACACGCCAGCATTGGCGTGCTTTTTATCAGTATGAACGACCTACGCTGGCAGATATCTATTTAAATCATTCACATCATTTACTCCTCGATGGTTACGAAAAATACCAGATCGATCCACAGTGTCATGAAGGTGTGATACAGGCTGAAAATTGGATGCCAATGCCGTTTGCAAGTGGGTCTCGCTACCTGTCGATAGATGTAGGGCCTGTCCATGACGACAAAGGGGGCATAATAGCCGTGGTACAGACCATGCGTGACATGACGGAATGCAAGCAAACCGAAGATGCGTTACGTCAATCCATTATCGCGGATACGCTCACGGGATTGGGCAATAGACGCTATTTTGATCGCCAATTTCAAGCAGTATGGCAACGCTGTCGACGCTATCAACACCCGCTAACACTACTGTTGATCGAAATTGACGATATCCTTGAGTATGCCCGATCTTTCGGCAAAGAAGCAGAACAGGGGCTCTTTGTGGAATTAGCGCGTGTGCTTAATGCCTGTACCTTACGCCCTGACGACGAATGCTTCCGATATTCCTCTTCTATATTTGCCGTGTTATTACCAGATACCGCCGCACGAGGGGCTTGGGGTGTTGCTAATCGCATCAAGCAGCAACTGTATGACTTTGACATTCCTCATGCGTGCAATCCACATGGGCGGGTTACCGCGAGTATTGGTATGGCCAGTGTTTTGCCTAATTCAGAGGCCGACACTACGGTCATTTTTAATGAAGCCAATGCGGCGATGTATGAGGCAAAACAGCGTGGTCCAAATAGTATGCGGCAGTGGTTCGCCTATGAATTAGCCCCAGTATTCACACAAAAATAAACGAGAGCGCTTGGATATGGAGTTCATTACGCGTCATTCAGAATCGCTTGAGCAAGTTAAGCAACGGTTAGAATTAGTGATCGAAAGTTCAGGTGTGGGGGTATGGGACTGGAATCCTCAAACTGACGAGGTCGTTTTTGATAAGCAATGGGCAGCTATGCTGGGGTTACGTCCAGATGAGTTGTCGCAGACACTGGCTGATTGGTCTGAGCGCGTTCACCCAGATGACCTTCAAGGTTGTTTTGATGATATCGAGGCGCATATTAAGGGAGAGACAGCGTTTTATCAAAATACCCATCGAATGCGGCATAAAGAAGGCCATTGGGTATATATCTTAGATCGCGGCACGGTTGTGGAGCGAGACGAGCACGGCCTACCTATTCGATTTACCGGTACTCATACGGATGTCACCGCCTATGTTGAATCTGAGCAACGTGCCAAAGAGGCCTTACAGGCCCGTGAATTATTCTTTGCCCAGATATCTCATGAGATTCGCACGCCAGTCCACGCCATGCTAGCGGCGGCTAGTCTCATCGACCGACGTCATATGGATCAAAAAAATCACCGATTTTTTGATGTGGTGCAGCAATGCGGGGGCAACCTAACCCGCTTAATGGATGACATTTTAGATATTGCTCGGCTCAGCGCCGGTGGTATTAAACCGAATATTGAAGCGGTAGATGTACCTAAAATTGTACAGGACGTGGTCGATCTTTTTCAGCCTAAGGCCGCCATGTCAAAGATCACGCTGAGGGCTGTCAGTAATGTGCCTCGTGGTGTCATCTGTCGCACAGATCCAGCGCGATTAACGCAGATTCTTCATAATTTGGTCAGCAATAGTTTGAAATACACACCGCGAGGTTTTGTCCATCTTGAGGTGAGTGTCATCGCGGGCAATGTGGTGATTTCTGTAGAAGACAGCGGTATTGGTATTGCCGATATTGAGGCTGCCTTCGGTCATTTTTCTCGTGAGACCTTGCTAAATGACAAGGGATCAACAGGGCTTGGGCTAGGTATTGTGAAGCAATTGTGTGATCTGTTGGGTATTCATTTAACGGTTGAGTCGATGTTGGGGCAGGGAACTACGTTTACGCTCACTCTAGATTCAGTTGAACACACTGAGGTCGCGACGAATGATCACACATTGTCTGATAGTGACATTTCCTCAGCGGAAGTCACCGATTGCCATGGTTTAATGGTAGATGATTCGCCCTTTAATCTCTTTGTGGGTGAACAGATGCTTGCGCCTTTTTTTCAGTGTATCGACACGGCTGAATCCGCCGTTACAGCCCTGCAGTGCTTGGCTTCTAAGCACTATGATGTGGTATTCATCGATCTTAATATGCCGGGGATGAACGGCTTGGCTTTAGCGGGTCATATTCGGGCAGTGGCACGTAGTCCCGCACCGCTATTGATATGCCAAACAGCGGACGCCGCCAGTAAGCATGAGGCTATGGCGAGTGGCGTGTTTGATGGCTTTTTAATGAAACCCTACAGTCAACGTGACATTCGGGCGTGTTTGACGCGGCTTACCCAAATGAATAGAGACGTCATCAATAAACGTCCATCGAGACATGATCTAATAAAAACCATCTGAGTTAAGCGCAAATGTATTTGCTAATGCTCATGTATTGGTTCATTGTTAATATCATATTAAGCTAATAATTATAGACAATGAACAATACACTCATCCTAAAGAAAACATATCAGATTGCCTTGCAAATAGTTTGTTTATTATGGATTTTTTCACAAAGTCATCGTGCTACGGCGATGGATGCCTTTGACACATGGCCTGCGGATTCACCCATCAACATCTATTCTATGAACTTATCAGTACCAGGCGATAAGCACAATTCTCTGCAGCAATTTCAAACATTGTTAGAAGACTACATCAGTGATCTCCGTGCGAAAACAGCGTTACCTTTAGTATTAAAATTAGATGCATTCGATAAAAGCTATGGGGCATTTCTAGCGGATCCCAATGGTATGATGATGTTTTTAGCGGCAAATGAGGAGCGCGAGAAGCAGTTTTATTTTGTTCCAGCCTTTAATAACCCCTACGTTTATAAAGTCCGACAAGGAGATTTACCCATATCGTCTTTAGCTGATCTTGGCGGGAAAACTATTGGTGTGTTCGGTTCAAACTCTGCGCCTTTTAAATTTTTGAATGAGCGTGTGCCCAAAGCGCAGATTAAAAGCTTTGAATCTCTACCCTTATTGGAAGGTGCTCTGTCAACACAAAGCGTAGATGTTGTGTTAACTAATTTTGATCATTTCGGCTATTTGAATCGACATTGGTCAAAAGTACCGATTACGTCTCGCCTTGCCGTTGACGTACCAGAGAGCTTAAATTCAGGCCACTTTGCTGTGCATAAATCATCGGATGAAATGATTGCCGTCCTAAATTACTTAGCGCAGATAAGCCCTAGTATTCCTTCGTTCCAGCGTTTAAAAAATGCCGCAGAATCACATCAGTTAACGCCCGCGCTAGAGAAGATTCTAATGAGTGACGCGCCGGTTAACGCCTGTATCGATCCCGAGGGTTACCCCTATCAGTGGGTAGATGAACAAGGTATGGTTCGTGGGGTATTACCCTACGTTCTTCGCAAAATACTCGATACGTTTGATTTATCGATGACTTTTTCCAAGGTAGGGGCCTCGACTCAGCATGTGGCTGCGGTGACACAAGGATTATGTGATGTAGCATGGCAACTTCAACGCCCATCGGATGTACGTGCAGAGGTGAACAGTACCCCTGTATATCAGGGTAAATACTTGACCATAGCGCACGAGGATCGCCTGTCGTTAAATAGCGGTGGTGATCACATGACAACGTGGGCGGTGAGTAATATTTTGGTTAATTTGTTGCCAAGCAATATGGCTGGCAACAATATTTTTTGGCTCATTACGGAGCCAAATCAACAAATTCAACCTCTGTTAGACGATAAAGCAGATCGAGCGATAATTGATAGCAATCTTTGGCATCACAACCTGTATCAATTTACACAGCAAGGATTGGTTGTCGTGGATGATTATGATCTCGAGACGCATCTCACGCTATTTGTGAAAGATTCAACGCTTTTAGAGATACTGAACCTTGGTATTCAAATGCTTCCAGAAAATTTAGTCGAGCAGCAATTTGAGCAAACAGACGCTAGTCAAATTATCATCCGAGATCGCGTCGTTGTGCCTTGGATACAAATTGTGATTCTTTTGGTGGTGTTGGTCGGTATTATTTTGACGTTGTTGTTTTTTTTGCGCCTAAGCCAGCGCGCGGATTATGTTCATACGCAAGCACTAGATCATACCAAGCGTTTTCTTGCCAATATGTCGCATGAGTTACGTACGCCAATGAACAGTATTTTGGGCATGTCAGAGTTATTGAGTCACGATCACAAGCTCGATGCGCTGCAAAGCGAACAGGCAAATATTATTCACCTCAGTGGTCAACACATGTTGCGTTTGCTAAACGACGTGTTAGATATGAGCAAAATTGAAGCGGGTGAAATTTCGTTGGAATCAATCCCGGTAGATATTAGGCGAGTGGTGGAGGATGTGGCCATTCAATGGCGTTCACGTATCGAGGGTAAGGGGCTTCGATTTGATTGTCCTCGCACCTTATCGCTCAGTGTACCCTTTCGGATGACAGATCCTACACGATTATTGCAGGTGCTCTCGAACCTAGTCAGTAATGCCGTGAAATTTACATCTACGGGATTTATCGCAGTAGATGTTATTCAGAAAGCTAATGGGGATGTCTTGCTGCGGGTAGAAGATACGGGCATTGGTATTGCTAAGGAGCATCAATCCGATGTCTTCAAGCGCTTTAAGCAAGCCGATGACACCATTAACCGGCGCTATGGAGGAACGGGACTAGGCTTGTCGATCAGTCGTTCTCTGGTGGAGCTTATGGGGGGAGATCTTTCGTTTACTAGCACGCTCAATGAAGGGACGTGCTTTGAAATGACGCTGCCATTGCCCATGGCTGAGGTTGTATCAGACATGTCCGAGCAAGAAGTGACGGCAACATTGTTAGAAGACACCCTAAGTCAGCCGGCTAAAGTGGTTTCCATGACGGAAGCTGGACAGAGTGCCATTCGGCTGCTTTTGGTGGATGATGTGGCCACCAACAATTTTGTGTTAAGTATCATGCTGAAACGCCTTCTTGGCGATGTGTCTATTGATGAAGCCTGCTCGGTAGCTGAGGCTGAATCACTTCTTCAGCAAAATAAGTATCACGCCGTTTTCACCGATATTAATATGCCCGAAAAAACCGGCATAGACCTGTTAACATCCATTAAGAAGCAAAAGCTGCAAGGAGTGAACCCTAAGCTGCCAGTGGTAGCGTGTACAGGTGAAGAAGCCTCGCTCGATCTGGACATGATGTTTAATGCCAGCATGATTAAGCCAGTTGCCATTGAGCCACTCAAGTCTGTACTGATATCCCTGGGCTTGTTCCGTAAAAAGTTGCCCGTCGCCCCCAGTGCAGACATGTCGTCTGATAAGTCAAACGACCCTCTTGATATCGAAGTGTCAACGTCATTTTTAACCAACCTCGCTAGGTTGAGTAATGCTAGCGACTGGGCAGAAACAGTCGTCAATCCATGTCTGGCGTATTTAGATTTGCTGATAGATGACATGCGTAAACATCTGGCTCGAGGCGAGTTGTCAGACGTCCAACACATTGCTTTTCACTTTAATACGATCGGAAGCCTACTCGGTGACGAGGAATTTAAGGTTATTGCTCGGCGCTTGATGGAAGCCAAACCCCTGCAGACACAGTTGGCGTTAGAGTGTTTTATCGAGTTTGGCCGTCGGGTGAAATACCATCAAAAGAAAAAGACGGTTGCTTAATTTAGCTGTTGTGTCGCTGTGGAAATGTTTTTACGGCGGTTTTGCCAAAGCGTCAGTAACAAAATACCCAGTGTCATTAGCGCCATGACGATAACAATCAGGTAATTGTATTGCTCCCACCAGGTGCGTTCAGCCCGAAGGGCATGGAGTTTACCAATCACGCGTATTTCGTAATTCGGGGTTAACTTGGCGCTGTAAAGGACCACGTAGAAGAAACTTTCGTTCGGCTTACCAGCGCGTTTTATGGCTTGAAATTCGCCCAGACCTAAATCTTTAAAGTAAGGATATTGGCTCGCTAAGTACTCGTCTACCAAGGCTAAGTAGGCTGCTTTATCTTGGTGTTTGGAGACCATGGGTTCAAACGTTGTTAATTGCGTGAGTGGCGACAGTCGTTGTTTGTTATGTTCAGCATAAAACTCCACGCTCAATAGCCCTTGCTCGGCCATTATGATGTCTTGAGCTTTGTTAAAAATGGCGGTTATCGCTGGGTCGAGAAAACCCACCTCAAGAAATCTTCCGTCTTCTAGGTGTGATACGGTATAAATTTTATGCTGCAGGCTAATAATTTCCAATGTCGGCTGGCCAAGTACAATGTCTTTTGTAATTTTTGCCTGTGAAAATGCCGCCTGAGCATCCGTGAAATACGGGGCATTAAAATCTAATCCAATGTCAGGAGTGTAAGTCGATTCAGTGACGACAAGATCGGCGTTGACTAAGAATAGATCGATTTCAAAGCCTAATGCCGCGCTGAATTTTGCTTTTAAGGCCGCTAGATCTGGTGACTTTCCTGTAAGCAATGTGTCTTCAATCTTGCGATGCGTCATCGAATAAAGTGTCTGCCTTTGTGCCAGTTCGAATTTCATGTCATTGAATTGGCGCTGAAGCTTCAGCGTAGCGATCTCGACTTGCTGTTTATCTATGCGATCGAGGTGTTGTTCCGTCTGGCTGTGTAAGCGGTTAGATATCATGAGGCTGCCGCCCACGAGACTGAGTGCGGCCAGTATTAAGCTGATAATAAGTAAACGCGACATGCAGCGGAAATAGCGGTGCGTAAAAAGCGTTAGCGGGGTATTGAGCCTGAGGGGAAATCACCTTGAATCAGCATAAGCACCTCCTATGTGCAAACCAATAATGCTGACAATATATCTTAAAAATGTTTATTTTATAAGCAAAAAATCATCCTAGGAGCCATAGATAGCGACAGTGTGTTTTCGATGTATTTCCTATCTAGATCAACCCCCTCCTTGGATTCTTCGTTATACTCTTGGCAATGAACAGATAATGAGACCCTACGTGGTATGGTGATGGATAAATCATTAATCAATTTTGAACACGACACGGGCGGCCAAGATAACCAGATGGGTTACCCGAGATTTGAAGCCTTGGGTGCGGGGTATCCGTTTGCGTTGCAGCGCCATTATGAGCGCATCCTCAACAAGATCGATACCGCGTGGGACAGTCCAGACATAGAGGAAGTATTTTCAGATCTCATTATTGATCGTCGTGGGGGCAGGCAGGGTTTTCCATTAGACGTATTGAATGACATTATTCGTCTCAAGGAGTTTCGCCAGTCTGAAAAACTGCGACTCCAAGAACTCAAGTGGCGCGCGTTGCAACAGTTGGAACAACAAGGCATGCGTCTTGAGGACGGTGACTTCATGAAAGTTCTGCTCGATGGAGACCAGCAGTCGCTAGATCTGTTTCTCAACGCAGGGTTCAGATTTCAACACCTTCGCGATAAACAAGAGTCAACACCACTTTTGATTGCGCTTAAAAAGGGCTATACCGTGTGTGCGCACATGTTGTTAAAGGCCGGCGATTTTGCCAATGCCAAAGATGCATTGGGTCTAACGCCGTTACTCATTTCCTGTGGCAAAACAACACAGGGCTATCGTTCCATTACGGAACTGTTGCTCAAGTCTGGTGCCGATGTGGGCGCGCGTGACCCGATGGGAAATACCCCTCTATTGTTGGCGCTCTCAGGTGGTATGCTTGATGTCGCGTTATTGCTTTTACAGCATGGTGCAGATAAGCGAGCCTGCAATAAGGCGGGTGATTCTTTGCTGACCTTATTAGAAGAGCACGCCGATCACAACAACCCAGATGTTGAGGCGATTCAAGCGTTTATTGATCAGTCTGAAGGATAACGACGGTGTATATTGAGTTTTTACCACAGGTTGGCGTCAAGGTAAGCCGTTCTTACTGGTATATAAAAGTGACGTAAATATACCCTAGCGTTGTGTCTGATATGGCCTTGGTTTAGCGCTGTTTGGATGCTATTAATACGGCTCTACGTTGTTCAAATTCCCTCTCATCAATTTCTCCCCTTGCAAAGCGCGCTTCCAAAATCAGGATGGGATCCTGCTCCACATCGCGTTTGACGTCTCTGCTGCTATTAAGCAACGAGGTGACCACGACGATAAATAAGCCTACGAGTAACAGCCAAAACAAAATCATGCCCATGCCACCCCACATAAGTAAGCCCTCACCATACTTTTTCTAAGTGTAGTGCTTAAGTAGAGATAACGCCCATGATGATGCGTTCTTAAAACGTCAGTATCGAAAATCCTATCGGGTAGGCCTTGAAAACTCCCCTTCCTTTATTATAATGAGAATCATTATCATTTGCATATGGAGGAAGTAATGGTACGTCATCACCGTTTGTATCGCGCTATTTTGACGGCCTCTTTGGGGTTGTGTGTAAGCCACGCTGTGCTCGCCGACACGCGCGGAAAGTCGTCGACTACCTTGGAGTACATTGAGGTATCCGCTGAGCATTTGTCGCCGTTTAGCGAGGCGCTCGGGCTAGGCAAAATTTACACCGGCAAAAAAATCAGCGTGGTCGAGATGGCTGAGCAACCGGCCATCGTCGAGCCTAACTTGCGTCGAATGTTCTCGACCCTTCCTGGGTTATTCGTGTCAGAGCAGAAGATCCCCAGCATCTACAACATAAACTACCGCGGTTTAGGTAATCCACATGAGTCAGAGTTTGTCGCCTTCTTCCAAAATGGCGTGCCTTTAGCCTCAGATTGGTTTGGTTACCCCACTATTTATTACTTACCACCCGCGCAGCGTGTAGAGCGCATTGAATTTATCCGCGGGGGTTCTAGTCTTTTAAATGGGCCACAAATAGGTCCTAGTATCAATTTTGTGCTGCGTCGCCCTGAACCCGGCAGCGATAGTCACTTGCGAACCGATCACGCGCTCGGCAGTGACGGACTTTACAGTACCTATAACGAGGCCGCGTGGTCTGATGCGAACAGTGCATTGATGATTGGTTTTGACCATCGTCGCGCTGATGGCGCTCGGATCAATGAAGATTACCGCGTTAATGCCGGATATTTGGGGTTTACTTTCGATGGCTTTGATAACACCCGCCTCGGTGTCGATGTCGATGTTTACCAATCCGATTCTGGTGAGGCGGGTAGGCTATCGAGTGACGAATTTGCGCATGACCGATATCTCACCAAAACGCCTTTTAATCGCGTTGAGATTGATCGCCACATCCTTAGCCTGAATTTAGACCACCAGTGGAACAGTATGACGACCCTCCACGGCAAGGCATGGTATTCCAGTCAGGACAGATTTAGTCGACGTTCGGCGTCTTTTATTGATCCCGCCGATCAGCCTGACGTCACAAACCTTGATCAGCAAGTGTTTGACACCCTGGGTATGGATGTCCGCATGGTGCGCCACTGGGGTGGCGACGATATCACCACGCTGGGTACCACGTTGTATGACAGTGATAGCCCGCGCACCCGTCATGTAGGTCGACAGTTAACGTCAAATCAGCAAAAAAATGAAGATTTGTTATATCAACAAGCGCGACAGATGTCCTATCACGCTCTGTTTGCGGAGCATCTGTTCAATGTGGGGGATTGGCGGCTCGTACCAACAGTGCGTTATGAATCTATCCATTATGATCTAGAAGAGCGAGTTAAAAACCCTGGATTACAGCGTGATCGGATCGATCTTGATACATCGGCGAGCCAATGGTTATGGGGGCTCGGTATTCAATATGACGCCAGTGCGTTTGCGCAGTGGTATGGCAATGTCTCCAAATCCTATCGTCCCCAGCGCTTCGATGATCTTATTAACCCAAGTTCTGAGTTGTCATTGACGAATGCGCCAAACGTTTCGACGGGGCACAATGTGGAATTTGGGTGGCGTTATCAAGGTGCCACAGGTCTCGCGCTCGATATGAGCGTCTTTACCATAGATTTTTCCGATAAAGTGGAACAAATTCAGGTCAATGAAATCGATATTGAGCGCGTGAACAGCGGTGATTCTCGTCATCGGGGTGTAGAAATGGCCATTCAATATCGGATGGACGTAGACAGGGAGCGTCAGTTGACGCTGTTTGCTAACGGCTCGTGGTTAGATGCCACTATTCGACGCAGTGTTAATCAGGCCTTAATAGGCAATACTCCTGCTTTTGCGCCCCAATACTTATTACGGAGCGGCGTAATGTATGACGACGGGCGTTTACATGCTTCTCTAACAGCGACCATCGTTGACGAACAATACTGGCAAGATAATCATCAGTCACGAGGCGCAGGCAATCAGAGGATCGAGGCAAAAATTCCCGCGTATGAGGTGGTGGATGCAAGTGTTGAATGGGCCTTAGATGAGCATTGGCAGTTCTACGGTGGGATAAATAATGTGTTCGATCAAAATTATTATTCGAGAGTGCGCAATGATGGGATTGAACCGGCACACGCTCGCACCTTTTTTGTAGGCCTTCGATGGACAAGATAAGGCATTCATCACTTACACGTGGTCGTGTAAGCGTGGCCTAGCGTGATCAGTGACATGACCGTCGCCAGTCATGTCACTGAGTTTAAACGTGATTTAACACAAGAATCTTTGCGATGACTCCGTTATCATGCAGGCATGGCTATGTTGTGTTCTTACACCGGCTGAAGAGGAGGCCTCGTTCCATTTGAAAAACGTGAATGAGACACCATAATGTGTACGAATAGGTTGTTAGATAAGGACGGTTATGAGTGCGTTGCAGCAGTTGGTTTACGTGAGTCGGACAAACGTACATTGGGGCGATGATGACTTGTTTAAATTCTTAGCCAATATTCGTCCTAAAAATCAGAGTCGCCATGTGACGGGCATGTTATTGTTTGACGGCTCAGCTTTTCTGCAAATTCTTGAGGGCGAGTCGGCCACATTGTGCGAACTTTTCGCCCTCATCCAACGCGATACCCGCCACGACGGTATTGTCACCATCCTTGAAAAACCTATTGCAAAGCGCCAATTTCCCGATTGGAGTATGGGTTTTGAGCAAGTCAATGCCGAGCGTTTGAATCATATTGACGGCCTCAACGATTTCTTTACTGAAAAAACATGCCTTGCTGATATTGATAAAGGACGCGCAGCAAAGATTCTGCTGGCCTTTGAGCAAGGGCGTTGGTATTGAGCGTGAATAGTCTCAGTACGTTCCAATCTGGTGATCTACGGGTTGAATTTCTTCACGCCTTTCAACCCATTGTCGATGTTTCTTCCCGTTGTATTTACGCCTATGAGGCATTGCTTCGCAGTCCCAGTGGTCAAGGTCCTGTCGATGTCATTCGTTCCGTCCCAAAGCAGTACTACAGTGCCTTGGATCAAACCATTCGAGAAACGGCCTTGGCTCGCGCCAGTGCACTGGGGGTATCGTGTAGGCTGTCACTGAATATGTCGTCATCCTGCATGATTCAAGACCAAAATTATCTATTGAAGACCATTGATTATGCGGAGCAATGTGGTATCGCGGCGCAAAACGTCGTGATTGAAATTAGTGAGTCTGACGTTATTCATGGCATTCCACGTTTGAATGATCGGCTGAATGAAGCGCATGCGCGGGGTGCCCTGATTGCCTTGGATGACTTTGGGGCTGGCTATGCTGGGCTTAACTCACTGATTGATGTGAATCCCGATATTATCAAGCTGGATATGTATCTCATTCGAAATATCGATTCTAGTGGACCACGGCAAGCGACCATCAAAGCCTTGGTTGGTTTAGCGTTGGATTTGGGGATTGATCTCATTGCCGAAGGCGTGGAAACCGCGGAGGAATATGCTTTTTTGACGCGCGCAGGTATCGACATGTTCCAAGGTTATTTCTTTGCTAAACCCCAGCTATGTCAATTGGTTGGAATGGATGACGTGAACTGTTAATGGGCGTCGACAAGGGCGCTGTTCTGCGTATTAAATGACAGGACAAACATGATGAATTGTTCTGATGTGATGGGCTTGCTAAATAAGTAACCTTGTCCCAAATGGCACTTAGCTTCTTTCATAAAGTTGCATTGTGCCTGTGTTTCAATCCCTTCGGCTACGAGTTTGAGTCCCATGGCTTTGGCCATGGCAATGGTCGCATTCACCAGCTCTTGGTCTGCCTCATCATCGACCACATCGTTCACAAAGCTTTGGTCGATTTTAAGGGTACTAAAAGGATATTTACGCAAATAACTTAATGAAGAGTAGCCCGTGCCGAAGTCGTCTAGTCCTAAGCCAATGCCCATGTCTTTGAGTTTGGCGAAACACTGCAAAATGTCCTCGTCGGCGATCATTAAAACGCCCTCTGTGATTTCTAGTTGTACCAGATGATTGGGGAGCGGAGAATGGGCGATAATGTCGAGAAGTTTATTGAATAGCTTAGCGGTTTTGATCTGTTGCGGTGACACATTGATGGATATGACAAAGTCGCGCCCCAGTGCTTGTCGCCAGAGATTTGTTTCGGCAAGCGCGCTTTCAAGGACATAGATGCCGATGTCTTCGATGAATCCCATGTGCTCAGCAATGGGGATAAATTCATCGGGTGTTACGGTGCCAAGCGCTACATTGTTCCAGCGAATCAGAGCTTCGGCACCTTCCACTGTCATGCTATCTAAATGAATAATCGGCTGAAAATACACAGTAAATTCATTGCGAGCTAGCGCGCCGTGTAATTGACCCTCCAGCTGAAGTCGGCGTTGCACATTATTGTTCATACGCTTGGTAAAAAAGTGAAAGCGGTTTTTACCTTCGCCTTTTGAATGGTACATCGCCATATCGGCATGCTGTAAAAGTGCCCCGGCATCTTCGCCATCACCGGGAAAGCAGGCGATGCCGATGCTTGAGGTCATCATGAAGTGGCGACCTTTAAGCTCAAATGAGCGGTTAAATTGCTCCAGAACCTTCATCGCGACGTATTCTGCGTCGGAGGGCTTTTTAAGATCAGATAAGATAACCAAAAACTCATCGCCACCCAGACGACCCACGGTATCGGCACCACGCACTACCGTACGAAGGCGTTCAGCGGCTTCTTGTAGTATTTGATCGCCATACTGGTGACCCAGTGAATCGTTTATGATTTTAAAATTATCTAGGTCAATAAACAGAATGGCGAGATATTGATGGTTGCGGCGAGCCTCGTTGACCCTTTGATGAAGGCGGTCAAGCAACAATAGGCGATTAGGCAGTCCCGTCAAACTGTCGTAGTGGGCTTGTTTCAATACAAGGGCTTGATGCTTTTTGAGCTCGGTAAGATCACGCCATACCGTGTGGATGACTTTTTCTCCCGCCGCATTGGTGAGAGGGGTGAGTGTCACTTCCACAGGGAACACCTCACCATTGGCACGAACATGCTCCCATTCAAAGCGATGACTGCCCTGTGCTAAGGCAATATCCATCATCTCGTCGGCTTTACTAATAGAATTTTGGCCATCGGGCTGATAGGCCGGCGATAAGTCAGACGGGGTCAGTGTCAAAAAGTTTTCGCGTGAGGTATAACCCAGCATGTCGAGTGTGGCTTGGTTGCACTCCACAAATTTACCATTTTGAATAATCAGTAGAGCGTCTTGGGCGTTTTCAAACAGATCCCGGTATTGCTGGAGGCTTAATGCTAATGACGTGTCTATGGCTTTAGTTTGCGTGATGTCTTCGACGAAGAACATGATGCCCGTGAGTTGCTGATGTTTGTCTCGCAGATAACCCCACAGTGTCCTGGTGTGGATCAGTCTTCCATCGCGATGTCGAACGGATGATTCTACGGGATAAGGTTCAGGCTGGTGTGTGAGTATGTGTTGATAGAGCGCCATAGTTTTATGGCGGCTGTCAGGGGTATTCAATCGAGACCAAAATTTGGTATCGCCAAGCTCTTTCACTGTATAGCCGGTCATCTCCGTGTATTTAGCATTGGCAAAGACGTATTTGCCTTCGAGATCGATTTGGATGAAAGCGAATGGAATCAGTTCTAACAGTGCTTCTTGGGCTAAACCCTGCATAAGTCTCCGAGCACATTGAATATTAAATTAAGCATAGTCAATATTGCCCAATAGTGTTAGTAGCTGTTTTGTCGCATTTACAAAGGCAGCGGCTAAAGGCTCGCTAATTTCCCGAGCCTTGGTGCTATAACCAATTAAGAATAACCTTGCCCGACTGGCCCGAGGCCATGGTCTCAAAGCCTTTCTGGAAGTCAGAGACGTCAAATTGATGGGTGATAATGGGATCAAGGTTCAATCCGCCTTGCAGTAAGCTGGCCATTTTGTACCAGGTTTCAAACATTTCACGGCCATAAATACCTTTAATAGTAAGGCCTTTAAAGATGACTTGATTCCAATCGATGGCGACATCGGTAGGAGGAATACCCAGCATCGCAATCTTGCCACCGTTATTCATCTTGGCCAGCATATCCCTGAGTGCGCTTGGCACCCCTGACATCTCCATACCGATATCAAAGCCTTCGGTCATGCCTAGCTCTGACATCACGTCACTCAGGTCTTGTTGTTGCACATTAACCGCGCGTGAGGCACCCATCTTGAGCGCAAGTTCCAAGCGAAATGGGTTTACGTCGGTTATGACCACGTGTCGAGCCCCTACGTGGCGAGCCACAGCGGCCGCCATGATGCCGATGGGACCAGCCCCTGTGATGAGAACATCTTCACCGACTAGATCGAAGGACAACGCTGTGTGAACGGCATTACCAAAAGGATCAAAAATAGCGGCCAACTCATCACTAATATTATGCGGAATTTTGAAGGCATTAAACGCAGGAATGACCAGATATTCCGCAAACGCGCCATCGCGATTCACACCAACACCAATTGTCTTACGGCATAGATGGCGGCGACCCGCGCGGCAATTACGGCAATGACCACAGGTAATGTGCCCTTCACCTGAGACGCGGTCACCCACCTTAAATCCCCTCACCTCTTGTCCCATATCGACCACTTCGCCGACGTATTCGTGGCCAATGACCATTGGCACGGGGATGGTTTTTTTCGACCACTCGTCCCAATGGTAAATGTGCATGTCGGTGCCACAGATGGCTGTCTTGCGAATCTTAATCAGCAGATCGTTGTGACCCATCTCGGGGAGTGGCCGCTCAGCCATCCAAATGCCCTTTTCGGGTTGCAGCTTAGCGAGCGTTTTCATGCGATCACTCCCATCTCTCGACCAACACTAATGAAGGCGTCAATCGCCTGATCCACCTGTGCCAAACTGTGTGCCGCCGACATTTGGGTGCGGATACGCGCTTGACCCTTGGGCACCACAGGGAAAGAGAAACCGATCACGTAAATGCCTTTCTCAAGTAGACGTTCGGCCATGTCGCTGGCTAGCTTGGCGTCACCTAGCATGACCGGAATAATGGCGTGATCATTGCCGGCCAGGGTAAATCCCGCCTCACGCATGCGGTGGCGAAAATGGGCGGCATTGCGCCTTAGGTTGGCGCGCAAATCGTCGCCATCGCGAAGCATATCAAACACCTCGAGCGAGGCCGCAATAATCGGTGGCGCGACAGAGTTTGAAAACAAATAGGGGCGCGAGCGTTGCCTTAACCACTCAATTACCGCTTTCTTACCAGAAGTATAGCCCCCAGAAGCCCCCCCCAGCGCCTTGCCGAGCGTACCCGTGATAATATCCACGCGGCCCATAACACCGCAGTATTCGTGGCTGCCGCGTCCATGTTCGCCAATAAACCCTGTCGCATGGCAGTCATCGACCATCACCATGGCGCGGTATTTTTCAGCGAGATCGCAGATCCCCTGTAAGTTGGCAATAATGCCGTCCATTGAAAACACGCCATCGGTAGCAATCAGTTTATAACGGGCACCCTCAGCATCGGCTTGTTGTAAGGCTTGTTCGAGGGCGTGCATATCATTGTTGGCGTAACGATATCGCTTCGCTTTGCTGAGGCGCACACCGTCAATAATACTGGCGTGGTTCAATGCGTCGGAAATAATGGCGTCTTCAGCGTCTAAAATGGTTTCAAATAAGCCACCGTTAGCGTCGAAACACGAGGGATAAATGATGGTGTCTTCCGTGCCAAGAAAGTCACTAATTTTTTCTTCTAGCTGTTTGTGAATATCTTGTGTGCCGCAGATAAAGCGCACCGATGCCATGCCAAAACCGTGCTCGTCTAATCCTCGCTTAGCGGCACGAATTAATCGCGGGTGGTTGGCAAGCCCCAGGTAATTGTTGGCGCAAAAATTTAATACTTGTTCGCCGCCGTTTACGGTGATAGCCGCTTGCTGCTGCGAGGTGATAACACGCTCTTGTTTGAAGAGGCCATCACGCTTTAATCCTTCAATTTGTTGTTGAAGGTGTTGTTCAAAGGGGGTATTCATGGGGAGACCTCGTGAATATTTGATAGTTTATTTTAGAACAATCGAACGCCAGTGGAACGGTTTAACGATGCCATGTCTCGCGCGTGACATTTGAATGGCGTTTTTGGCATAACGTGTTACTTTTAAGGTCAATAGAGCCTTAGTGAGAATAACTGTGAGTTATAAGAAAACATTGTTGTTAGGTGGCGTTGGTGTGTTAACTGCCGCTTTGGGATCTTCCGCCCTGGCGGCGGACTGGCTTTCACTGCAGGGGACTGAGCCCGCCAGTGCTGGCAGCGCGCGGGTCTGGGGTTTTGTACAAGCGCAATATCAGAAAAATGACAGCGAGGCTAATGCTGCTGGCGGCTATATATCGCCAAAGTTAGTAGGGCCTAATTTAACCTCTCAGTCAGCCTTTAATATTAATCGCGCGCGTGTAGGCGTCCGCGGTTTCTTAGACCCCGACAATAAGCACATCAATTATGCGGTGTTGGTCGAAGCGGGAAACAACGGCATTACCGAGCCAGGTGGCGGAAGTGTCAAGTTGGTGGATGCAAGTATCTCTTTGACACATATTAAAGGTGCCAAGGTACGCGTCGGACTATTTAAGACCCCAACCGCCGAGGAAGGGTTGCGCGGGGTGGCGGTGTCAAACTATATCAACTTTAGTTGGGCGACTAACCAATTGCTGCAAGAGCGGTTTGCCAACACCTATTACACCCCCAATGTGGCGCCACAAATGCTGCCGCCGGAGACCGACCTCAATGGTTTTGAGCGTCCTGTGGCGGCATTTCGCGATGTTGGCGTTCAATTGTTTGATACCCTCGCGTTGGACGATAGTTGGGAGTTGACCTATGCCGCGATGCTTGGGAATGGCAACGGCTTAAATTTCAATGACAACAATAGCGATAAAGATACCTATCTTTATTTAGCGGGTGAGAAGGTCTTTGGTGGCAAGGGCGGACGACGTGAAGGCATGAAAATGTTTGCGTGGTCACAGCGCGGCGTTCGGACCGCTGATCTGACCAATGACGAGCAGTTCAATCCGCTCGACTACGACCGCCATCGTTCGGGTGTGGGTTTCAAATACCTGCGACATGGCTTGCGCGTCTCGGGCGAGATTTTTAAAGGTAAGGGTATGATTTGGGTGGCACCGCACAATCCCTCGTTTGGCATGGGGCCGGCGGCGGGCAATCCGCTGGCGGCGGATGGTCATGGCGCATTTGGAGAATCAACGGGTTATTACATAGAAGGCGGTTACCGTTTTGCTGGCTCGCCCTGGGAACTCGACCTGCGTTACGACGTTTATAACCGCCTTGAAGATGATCGGTTTGAAGTGAATTTCGACAACATTACCCTAGGTGCGCAGTATTTCTTTGATAAAAAAACACGTTTAGCGATTAACTATGAAATACGCAGTGCCAACGCGCCCAATTTTGGCCCTGCAGCAGGACCAAATAACAACCTCGATGGTGTGGGGGACGTACTGTCGTTGCAAGTGACGAGTTTTTTCTCGCAGTAATTGGGCATGGCGGCGTGTTGGCGCCGCGAGCCACTACCACATGAGGTCGTCAGGGACCTCAAAGTCTTTGTACCACTCTTGTTCTTCGGCGGTCATGGGGGTGGCTTCACTGTCGCGGCAATTGATCACGCGCTGTGCATCGCGTTGGGCAATTTTATCAGCAATGGGGCTTGGGATCAGCACGTATTGATCGCCCTGCTTGGCGATTGAAAGCATGCCAGACGAGAGCTGGTTTTGTTGTCTTGGGGAGACATAAATCGTTTTAACTTTTTTGCCGTCGGTAAAGTTAAAGCTGACGTCACCTTGCTTACGGTCGATGCCATGTGTATCAATTAATTGCTTGATTTGGGCATTGATCGCTTTGCGTTGTGCCGCCTCATTGAGTGACGCATTCAAGGCGCGATCACGCGCCGCCTTTTCTTTGGCCGCCTGAAGTGCGGCTTCTCGCGCTTCGTTGACAAGCTCAACACCGCGGCCTTTCGCGGCTTTCACCTCTTTACGTTTCTCTTTGCCAATAGCTTTGGCCTTATTTTTATCGATAAGGCCGGCTTTCATCAATTGATCTTGTAGTGTTCCCGCCATGCTGTATTCCTATGACAGTGTTAAAAATTAAAAACGCAGTGACAAGCAGCTCAGGCCGCCGTCTAGCTTCTGAAACTCGCTCACAGCCACCTCGCGGGTGTGATAACCAAGGGCTTGTACTGTCGCAAGGGTCTCAGGGAAACCCGCGGGTACGAGTACTGTGCCATTGATCCAGACGCAGTTGGCGGCATAGCTCTCATGCGCTTGGATAGCGATGCGTTCAAACTGTGCAAACGCTGGATGCGTCAGCATTTCGCCAAACGCCAACATACGGTTGTTCTCTAAGTAGTTGATGCCGGTTTTAAGGTGCAGCATCTCCGACATTGTTACCACGGATCCGCGCATTCCATACTGTTCAAGAATGGCAATCAACTCCTGAGCGCCTGCCATATCAGTGCGAGCAGACAGGCCAATATAAAAATGAGAACCGACCATCATGACATCACCGGCTTCCAGATGGCCCTGTGGGCTGATGCGATGAATCTGGTGGTAGTGTTGACGGACGGCCGCTTCGATATGCTCTACCTCGCCGCGACGGCTGGGGGCACCCGGGTGGGTCAGGATGGCGCAGTGCGGGGTTAGTAAAGCCACGTCTTCAACAAAACAGGCGTCTGGAAAAGCTTCTAACGCGGGTAATGTCACAACGGTAAGTCCACATGATTCCAAGGCCTCGATGTAACCTTGGTGTTGTGCCAACGCAAGGTGGTAATCCGGTGGTCCGAGATTGGCTTCGGTAAGGCCATGAAGCATTGCCTGAGAAGGGGTGCGCACGATAGCGTAGTTGAACATGATATGTACCCGGTTAGTGATAAAGCACCCACGCGCCCATGATGGCGAGTATTGAAAAGCCAGTGGCGAGCACGGCGGTGCTAACGTGCCACCATGAAACACCGCCTTGAGCGTGTCGTTCGCGCCACAGCAAGGTTAAACTGGCCAATCCCGTCGCCAAATATACCATGAGCACGGCAAAGGTGGAGAGGATGAGTAACACTTCAAAGCCTTTCAGTAACGACGCGTGGGTATTAAAAAAGAGCAGCACAATACTCAAGGCCGCTGACAGCAAGAGTGCATTGATCGGTGTGCCTTGGGTGTCTTGCCGCTGCAAAATGGAGGGAAACATGCCGTCTCGGGCAGCGGCCAGCATGATGGTACCGCTCATCATTAGGCACACATTGAGCGTGCCGCCGATCGCAAACAACGCCCCCATCGTCACGATAGCCTCACCGCCTGGGCCTAATAGCACTTGTGCCGCGTCGGCGAATGGTGAACTTGACTGGCGCAGGGCGTCGAGTGGCATCACGGACATTAAGCCCCAGGTTGCAATGACGTAAACGCTGGTGGCGGTCAGTGTGCCCAAGATAGATGCGCGAGGAATAGTTTTTTCGGGGGCTATCGTGTCTTCGCTTGGCAGGGTGGCAGATTCCACCCCGATAAAGGCCCACATGATCAACAGGCACATCGCGGTGACCATTTTTAACGGGCTGCCTTCGTTTGGATTGATGGCCGGAATGTCGTCGATATGACCAAACACGATGCCCATGATGCCGATGACGAGCAAGGGTAAGATTTTGAAGACGGTAGCCACAACCTGAACGGCACTCGCATCGCGAACGCCGCGGAGGTTAATCAGCATAAAAATAACCACCACAGAAATGCCAAAGAGTGTGCTATTGATCGTGGAGCTACTCACCCACGGTAAATAAGTGGCGCTGTAGCCTGCAAACGATAGCGTTAAGGCCGCCACGGCGGCGACCAGGGAAAACCAATACCCCCAAGCGACACATCCTGCCCAGCGTGCGCCAAAGGCCTGCTGTACGTAATAATAAGGGCCGCCGAGGCCGGCTTTACGTGCCGCCAAATGCGCATAGGTGAGTGCTAAACACAGCGCACCAAGGCCTGTGATCGCCCAGCCAATAAAGCTGTTACTGCCATAGGCAGCAAGCAGACTGGGTAGGGTCAGAATCCCTGACCCTATCATCATGCCGGCCACCAGCGCCCAAGAGCGCCAGAGACCAATGGTACGGCGCCGTGCTGGTGCGTTCATGCGCTACTGTTCCTCAGCGTTATCGCCGCGGTACTTGTCAAACCAATGCAGAATGTAGCCCACCTTGCGGGCTAGGTTGGAAGGTTTGGCGGCAATGCCATGATAAGCCCCTTGGATTCGCACCAGGGCACTCTCAACACCCTGTAGTCGAAGAGCACCGTAGTATTGTTCACTCTCGCTCATGGGGGTACGAACATCCAATTCACCGGTGAGCACCATGGTGGGTGTCTTCACATTGCCCACCAGTGAGAGGGGCGAGCGCTTCCAGTATTGATCGACATCGTTCCAAGGCAGGTCAGTGAACCAATAGCGTGTCATAAAGGTATAGATATCCGACGTGCCTACCATACTGATCCAATTGATCACCGGTTTAGCGACCACGGCGGCTTTGAAGCGATCGGTATTGCCAATGATCCACGCGGTGAGCACGCCACCCCCCGAACCTCCTGTGACGAACAGTTGCTGGTCGTCAACATACCCTTTGCTGAGTAAACCATCGACCATATCCATGAGGTCGTTATAGTCCTGCGAGGGATAATTCTTGTCGATGAGATTAGCAAAGGCAGCCCCTTGAGAGGTGGAGCCGCGTGGATTGCCATACAGCACCACGTATCCCGCCGCTGCAAATAATTGCACCTCGGCTGAGAACGCTGGGCCATAAGCGGTGTGCGGGCCGCCATGAATCTCTAAGATCATCGGGTATTTTTTGCTGGGGTCAAAATTGGGCGGCGTGACAATCCATGCTTGAAGGTCACGACCATCCACAGAGCTTTTGACACTGAGTAGCTCGGGGAGATGTAATGATTTATGTCCAAATACGTCACTATTCAAGTCCGTCAGCAGGGTGAAGCCGCGCTTGCCTGCCACCGCCAAGTCTGCTGGCTTGTTAGTAAAGGAGTGGGTGTAGACAACTTGGCCCTTTTCGCTGACGGTAAAATCTCCCGAGGTGTATGGACGGCCAAGGGTGGTGCCGCCTAGGGCATCAGTGATGGTGGTGATTTTGCCTTTTAATGTGACATAGGCCACGTGCTTTTTCCCGTGGTCATCATAGCTAAAGTAAAGTCCCTTGCCTTGGCTATCCCACTGGATATCGCTGACGCCGCGATCCAGTGATGGTGTGAGATTGACAATGTTGTTGCCTTGGCTGTCCATCACATACAGTTGATCGTTCTGGTGTGACTTACCATTGTCTTCAAAGCCGAGGAACGCGATCAGCTGGCCATTCGGGCTAATGGTTGGGTCATATTCTGGGCCGCTCATCGAGGTAAGCGTTGTCATCGTACCATCGCTGATGCGAATGGCGTGTACATCGCTGTTAAAAACATCGAAGTCAAAATCTTCATGAATATTGGCTGAGACCAAAATGTGCTGGCCATCATGTGTCCAGGCTAATTGACCGCTGTAATCATGCGGTCCAAAAGTGAGTTGGCGAGGGGTTCCGCCAATTGCTGGGACAACATACACATGGGTATTGCCCGGCTTTTTCATGCCACGACCATCGTTTTGGAACAGGGTCTGGTCGATGTAGTGCGGTTCATCCGCCCATTGCGCGTCCTTGGGTTTAAATGGCAGCGTGAAGTGCGGTTTTGCGGGACTAGGCGTAAACATGACGAAGGCTAATTGGCTGCCGTCGGGCGAGAAGGAGAGACTGGAAGGACTCAATTCAACGTCGGTGACTCGCGCTGTCAGGCCAGTGTCCATGTCGCGCACATACACTTGCGTTTTACCCTCCGCGCTGGATAGGTAAGCCATTTTTCGACCATCGCGACTGAATACTGGGCTGTAATGATTCTGGCTGTCAGACAGGAGAGGCAAGTGCTTACTACCATCGAGCGACACCATCCATAGGTTGCGCCTCATGCTGTCACTCATGATATCCATACTGCGTCTCTCATAGACCACACCCTTGTCCCCTGGGATCATTACGGGATTGGCGGCGTACTCAAGGCTAAAGATATCTTGATAATTAAATGCCGAGTTGTCAGGAGATAAGGTTTCGCTATGGTCAGCAAAGGGTTGGCTAACGGCCATAGCGCTGGCGAGGGTAACGCTGGCGATGGCAAGAAAACGCGGTCTATTCATGGTGTGCGCCTCATTGACGGGTAATGGATGACAATGAGCAAGATAGTGGAAGGGGAAAGGCGATTCAAACACTGGCGGCCTCGTTGAGTCGTATTGGCACGAAGCGACAGCAAGACAGTGTGTCAGTCCTCGCCAGACGCCTACCGGGTAATGCTCTCCAAGGAATAATTGGCATACACTTCTTATTCGTTTAAAAACACGTGTGCGACACCATGAATAGACTGACTCGTTTTTTGATAGGAACCCTTATGTTGAGTGCCTCTGCCCAGGCAAGTGAACTGACGCTTGAACGCATTTTTGATTCACCCTCGCTCGATGGCTCGGCCCCCATGAGTTTGAAAGTCTCGCCCGACGGCCAGCGAGTGACCTTCTTAAAAGGCAAAGAAGACGATTACGATCAGCTTGATTTGTGGGAGTACCATATTGCCTCGGGCGAAACACGCCTATTATTTGATTCTAACGCCCTTGGGGTTGGCGCGGTGGCGTTATCTGACGAAGAAAAAGCGCGCCGCGAGAGGATGCGTCTTCGGGGTAAGGGCATTGTCAGCTACCAGTGGTCACAGGATGGAAAAGCGTTGCTATTCCCTATTGGCGGCGATGTGTTCTATCACAAAATTGGCACCCCAGGTGCCCAACCCTTATTGGCTACCGAGGCGTTTGAAACGGATATCCAATTGTCGCCTCAAGGCAATTACATTTCGTTTATCCGTGATCAAAACCTCTTTATTAAGCACATCGCGTCCGGTGTGGAAACCGCGCTGACCACAGAGGGGGGAGGCAACATCAAATACGGCATGGCGGAATTTGTTGCCCAAGAAGAAATGTCGCGCATGACAGGATACTGGTGGTCGCCCGATGAACGCTACATGGCATTCACGCGGGTGGATGAGTCGCCGGTTGAAACGGTGACTCGTGCCGAAATTTATGCCGATGACATCAAAATGATCAGTCAAAAATATCCTTTTGCAGGCACACAAAACGTCGCGATTACGCTCGCCGTGAAGGCGATTGAGGGCGGAGAGCCCCGCTGGATTGATCTGGGTGACGAGCGTGATATGTACCTTGCTCGTGGTCAGTGGATGCCGTCATCACAGGCGTTCACCTACCAGTGGCAGAGCCGAGACCAGCAACGCCTTGAGTTGCGGCGATGGAATGTCGCCGATGGCACGCAGACTACTCTGCTCACCGAGACCAGTGACACGTGGGTCAATCTGCATAAAGATCTCAAGTTTCTCAACACGCGCGAACAATTTGTTTGGGCATCCGAGCGAGACGGTTTTAAACACCTTTACCTTTACACCAATCAGGGCCAGTTGCTGCGTCAGTTAACCCGTGGCGATTGGGTGGTGGAAGAGATTGCTGCCATTGATCAAAAAGAGGGCGTTGTGTACTTTACTGGTCGTAGAGATACGCCTCTGGAAAGTCATTTGTATCGGGTCTCACTCGAGGGTGGAGAGATTGTGCGAATTACCGAACGCGCGGGATCGCACAGCATCAGTTTTGCCGATGATGCCTCTATTTACATTGATACCTTCTCTACCATTAATCGCCCGCCTCAGGTGAGTTTACATACCGCGAATGGTCGACAGTTGACGTGGTTAGAAGAAAATAGGCTCGATGCTAGCCACCCCTTAACACCCTATTTGCCGCATTGGGTTGAACCCGAGTTTGGACGTTTTACCAGTGAAGATGGCGTTGAACTGTACTATCGACTTTATAAACCCGCCAAACTCAAAGCAAAAAATCCAGCCATTGTTTATTTATATGGTGGTCCCCATGTCCAGGTTGTGGCTAACAGCTGGTGGGGGCAGCGCGGTCTGTTGATGCAGTATTGGGCTAGCCAAGGCTATGTGGTGTTCAGTATTGATAACCGTGGATCTGATCATCGCGGTAAAGCCTTTGAAGAACCTATTTACAAAAAAATGGGTAGCATAGAAGTGCAGGATCAAGTGGCCGGAGCCAAATTTCTCGCCGCGTTACCTTTTGTCGATGCTAAGAGAATAGGGGTTCATGGCCATAGCTATGGCGGTTACATGACACTCATGAGTATGTTTAAAGCTGGCGACATCTTTGCTGCCGGGGCGGCGGGTGCGCCTGTCACCGAGTGGCGTTTGTACGATACACATTACACGGAACGCTACATGGGGGATCCGCGTGTGGATGCTGAGGCGTACACGGCTTCCTCGGTCTTTCCATATAGTCAGGGGCTTAAAGGACCGCTATTAATTGTGCATGGCATGGCAGATGACAACGTGTTGTTTAGTCACAGCACGCGACTTTATCGCCATCTACAAGAGCAGGGTAAGCGCTTTGAAGTGATGGATTATCCTGGGGAAAAACACGGCATCTCCAGTACCAAGCAAATTCGCCTGCACTATGCCCAAACGGTCATGGATTTTTTTAACCGGCATTTGCAGCAACCTTAGCGTGGTGTTTCAGGGGTGTAAATACGCCCCTATTTTTACTTTCCATATTGGAAAGTTTTGGCTACTCTTCTTTCCATAACAGAAAGTAAGGGATCTCGTCATGAAAGAAAAATCACCGATTTCTGCCAGTGAGGCTGGGAATGCCTTGCAGGACATTCAAACGACGCAAAACGATATTCAGTCTCGTGCGATTCAGCCTTGGTGGTATTACGCCATTATGGGGTGTCTGGTGGGCCTTTTAGTGACATCGAGTGTCGCGGATAAGCGCGAGTTGGATACCATCAGCTTGATCGGAATGGTGTTGTTAGTCGCGGCACGGCGCGACAGCCTTCAGAGTATGTTTGCCGACATTACGTGGTTACAGGGCGGCATGGTATTACTGGCGATGTTCAGTTCGTTTTTTGGCGCTATCTATTTAGGCCAATCGCTCGCTCCTGCCATGGGTGTTGATAACGCTGCGTGGATGGCAGGGGCTACTTACGCGCTAGGATTTTTTATGTTGGGCCTAGTCGAGCGCTATGTGCAACGCAGATTTATTGAGGCGCGTCGCGTATGAGAGGGTTTAACGAACTGATTCACGCGCCGCAGCGGCTTAAAATTTGTGCGGCCCTGGCCCCGATGGACGAGTTAGCGTTTCAAGATATCCGTAAAATCCTCGATGTTAGTGACTCTGTACTGTCTAAGCATCTCAAACAGTTAGAGGAGGCGGGTTATATTGCTCAGCGCAAGGCGTCAACCTTGGGTAAAAAGACCACGTGGGTTTTACTGACCGAGGAGGGACGCACGGCATTCAACGATCATGTTACCGCACTGAGAGCCATTGTTAGCGAACATGATATACAGCGCTAATTACTAGCGATGTTCTTCGCCCGCTAATTGTCTCACCAGAGCATCAAGGCGCATCACATGCTCGTCGCATTCACCGGCATGGCGCAGCGCGGCGGTCAATTGATACAGATATTCGCGATTAGTTCCGCTAGGTCCCTCGCTTTGAAAAATTTGTCGAGCAATAGATTCATCCGGCGCAGGGCCTAAATGCGCGGGGCTGTCTTCTAAACCCACGTAAAATACACCTGACGTTTGTTGACCATTTGTCAGTTCGATAGGTTGGATTTTTCTAACATAGCCATTTTTCTCGCGATGGTCGAGGTGATCAAAGACCTCCAGCGTTACCTGATAAGCCATACCGAAACATCGAGTGCCGGGGCATTCAACCAAGGTGAGGACGCGTCCTGGCGCGGTGGGTGTGCCGCGATGATCGTGACTGCCTTGCCAAAATCGTCGTTGCCAGCCATCTAGATAAGCAGGGCTTGCACTGAGGTAGGGGAAATCGACTTTGTATATCAACGAGCCATAACCAAATAACCAAATTTGGTCCAGTGAGGCCAGATCACTGCGGTCACTATTTAGGTGACGGGTATCGTGGGGCATGGGTGTCCTCCATATCCGTCAATTGTATTTGAAAAAAAGACCGTTGTGATCTAAAAAATAAGGGAGAATTATTGCTTGGGGCAGTGCATTGATCGCATTTTTGAAACGTCTTTTTTATCCTCGGCTGCCCTTTCACGACAATCACCCTCGTTTTTTTCATGCGCAGTTTTTCGGGTATATCTTGATGATGACCCAATGCGTCATTGTCTTGTTTATTCCGTTTAATATTTTTATCAGTAAAAACTATGCCCTTGCCGGGCTTGAGGGAGGTATGTTTTTACTGATCGCAGGCATCAATATTATGTTAATGCCCAATAAACGGGGCTATGAGCAAGCGACGTGGATTTACCCAACCCTCGCCGGTATTTGGTCAGTCTACATTGGCATTTTTGGCAATCTCTTCAATTACGCATTGAGTTGGTCGTTATTATTTATCTCGATGCTGTTCTTCTTTTTGGGTAAAAAGCGTGGCGCACAGGCGAGTTTTATCTATTTATTATGGCTTGCCATTTATCTCGCGACTCAGGTCGATGATCGCATCAGTTGGGCGGGCTACTCCAACTTTTTTGCCAGTGGGGTTTTTCTCTTTGCCATATTGAGTTTTTATGAGGACTACAAGGCTAAAACGGAAATCATGCTGCGCAAGATGCATATTACGGACGACCTAACATCGCTTAATAATCGTCGTAGTATAAATGACTTACTCGATCGTGAAATCTCTCTTGCAAAGCGTCATGGTCGACCGCTGGGGATTATCTTGCTGGATATTGATTATTTTAAACGCATCAATGACGTGTATGGTCACCCCATGGGTGATAAAGTCCTTGTGGCTATTTCAAGAACCCTACAGAACAATGTCCGTACCACCGATCACGTGGGTCGTTGGGGCGGGGAAGAATTTCTCATTATCGCGCCTGAAACGGATCTTGAACATTCTGTCTCTTTGGCGGAGAAATTGCGCCACGCCATTTGTCACACTGTGTTAGAAACGGGCAACGTCTGCACGGCCAGTTTTGGGGTCGCCAGCTACCGTGAAGACGATACCAAGGAACTCTTGATTGCACGGGCCGATAAGCGGCTATATCAAGCAAAATATAAGGGCAGAAATTGCGTCGTTTGTGAGCCGTAATGGACGAACGACGCGCATGGAAAATGCGGCGGTCTTTTTGGGGTTGGTGATCGTAAAAGGAAGGTCACCTTGGAGGTACTATGTTTTCATTTTTTAAATCTGACCCCATCAAAAAGCTTGAAAAAGAGCATTCTGCCTTGCTAGAAAAAGCTATGCATGCCCAGCGTAATGGCGATATCCGCAGTTACTCTATGATCACGATGGAGGCTGAGGAGCTCAATCAAAAAATTGAAGCAGCCAAGGCTGCCAAACCAACCTAACGGGCTGTAAAGCCGCCGTCCACGACCAATTCAGTGCCTGTGATAAAGCTAGCGTCGGGCGATACTAAGAAAGCAATGGCCTTGGCGATTTCTTCCGCTTGGGCCAGTCGCGCCATCGGAACCAGCCCAACCGTTCTCGCTTGATACTCTTCGGCGATATCCGCCGGAAGAGACCCGATAGCCTGAGCGACCATGGGGGTTTCAACAAAGCCAGGGTGCACCGAATTCACTCGTACGCCGTTTTGTCGCGCCGCACAATCTAGCGCCAACGATTTTGTCATGGATCTTACGGCACCTTTGGACGCTGAGTAGGCCAAAGTGAGTGGGTCGGACACAATACCAAAAATAGAACTGACATTAACCACGGCTCCGCCACCCGATTTTTCAATCAATTCGATGCCATATTTACAGCCCAGAAATACGCCGCCAACGTTAATGGACATGCTGCGTTGAAAGGCGTCGAAGGTTGTCGATTGAACATTGCCCCCTTCACCAATGCCAGCATTGTTGACGAGAATATCTAATCGCTCAAACTGACGTTCTATTTGAGTCATCACAGATTGCCAGCTAGATTCACTGCTGACATCTAAGGCCATCGCATGGGCGTTGATACCTGCTTCAGCGAGATTATGCACTTGCTGTTGGGCGGCTGGCTCATTAATGTCTGCCAAAATGATGGTGTGCCCGGTTAAACCCAATACTTTAGCTGTAGCCAGACCAATGCCCGAACCGCCCCCTGTGATAAGTGCAATATGCCCAGGCATAATTAAGATTCTTTTACTTGGTGGCTAAACCCTGCTTTAGCCAGCGGTTTAATATAAGAAGGAACCGCACGGCCCTGGGCTTTACAGCACTCAACAATGACGTGCTCAATCCAACCGGCGTCCATCACACTAATGAACTCTCCCTCCGGGGTAAAATTCACATTAGAACCTTGTACTACCATGAAGCCATCCGCCGGTTCAGTAGCATCCGCTGGAACGCTGAACGTGTGAATCGATCCACCGGGCTCATACATATAGCTATTTTTCTTTAAGGGGTCTTCGGGATGTTCAAGGTAATGCCAGGTACCGGACAACTGAAAAAAATGCACCGTTCCAGTATGGAAATGCATGGGTAGGATTGTGCCAGGCGCAAATTTAACCCGCAGCACCCAGTAGCCATTCTCAGAATCTAAGAAAAGAGGCCAAATCTGAAGCCCCGGCAGGATGGCTGAGACATCGACAGGCTCAATATCGTCAGTGTGTATACACAGCAGTCTATCTTGGTGATTAATCGGTGATGGAAGTGCCATAACATCCTCATGAGTTTTTTATAGGTGTAAGAGTGATACTTAACTTACCCTTGCAGAAAAGACTCTGCTTGACATATGGCGAGATAAATTTGATATTTTGCGAAAACTGGGCGTTGGGTAATGTTTCAGATTAGAAATTATTCGCTTCAAGAATTTGAGCACTTGGTGGGGCACTATGGACAGGACGCTAGGCAAATCCTTCTTGAGGCGGGTTTGTCATTAGCCGCCTTGAGGTCGTCAGGCGCGCTTATTTCCTACCCAAAATTAGCCCTCATCCTAGAACTTGCTGCCGCGCAATGCCGCGAACCATGGTTTGGTCTTCGCCTCGCCGAGCGACATACGCTGGATGTGCTAGCACCGATACCCTTGATCGCGGCCCAGTATAAAACGGTGGCTGAGGCCTTGAGTGGGGCTAGTCAGTCACTAACATTATTAGTGAGCGGTGGTGTCGATTTGGCGATTTGCCCCCATCAGGGTAAATACCACTTGAGTATGCAATGGGGGGTGTCTAGTCCACGTGGGACATGGCAATTACAACAGCTGAGTATGGGGCACTTAGTCATGTTTGTGGCAGCTTTGCTTGGGCGACCAAGAGATGAGATTAATCTTTATCTCACCTTGCCTCGCGCGAGTGCGATTCAAATCAAAGACATGCCTTTGAATCACGTCCACTTTGGGGCAAGCTTTAACGGGGTGATGTTGCATGAAGCAGACATGCTGCTCGCGAATAAGCTGTATGCACCAGCATTACGCCAGCACATCGATCACTATTTACAGTTTCTACGAGCACAAATGCCACTGACCTTGGAGGACGAAGTCAAAGAAATGATTCGTGTGTTCCTTCCCAGTTTTGAATCCAGTATCGAGGTCGTGGCCAATGCCTTGGATTTACACCCTCGCAATTTACAGCTGAAGTTAAAGCAGCGTGGCACTACCTATTCAACCTTGCTACAAGAGGTTCGGCACCAATTGGCGATTGAGCATCTCAACCGCCCAAAAACATCAGTCACGGAGTTGGCGCTGCAATTAGGGTATAGCGATATTGCGGCCTTCAGCCGCTCGTTTAAGCGTTGGACAGGTGTCAGTCCAAGTCAGTGGCAGCAGCGCAACGCATTGAATAACGACGCTGTTGGTCGTTCGGACAACTCACAAGGAGAAACCCATGGCAGCATTTGACACACTACTTGTGGAGGACGTAATCGTGGGCAGTGGTATCGCTGTAAGAAAGGGTGGTGCCCTGATTACAGCCCACTATCGTGGCATGCTTACGGATGGTTCGGTCTTTGATTCTTCCTATGAGCGAGATCAACCCTTTCAAACGGTATTAAGCCGTAAAAAAGTGATTGCCGCTTGGGTGGATGGATTATTGGGCATGCAAGAGGGGGGTGTCAGGCGTCTTTTAGTGCCGGCAGTTCAAGGGTATGGCGAGCGAGGATTTGGCGATAAGATCCCCCCAAACGCTGACTTGATCTTTGAGATCGAACTTCTGCAGGTCCTCAATCGAGAGTAACCTTTGTGACGGTAAGATGAACACTGACGTTCATTACTGTGAGCCAAAAACATGGCGTTATTGAGTCATCCAGTTCTCTAGAAAAAAGTGTATTAGACAGATCCTACTTTGCGTCGATGGAACACTTTACGTTAGACAATACTGGCATCCGAGTGGGCTACCCGAAGGCTCTGACGATTCGGCCTAACAGCGATGACCGGGCCGATGGTGTCAGCCCGGGCGTGATGGTGGATAGTCTCGATAAGGCGCTGGGATGGATTGCCCGGCAACAAGGCAAGACCGAGATCCGCTAGGCTTGGGGTAGCTTGTTGTTACCCAAGCCGACACGTTGCCATACCTGCCATTCTAATGTTTGACGTCTCACCAGCTTTTTGAGGCTTCGGCACAAGGCTTTAAATTCTACCCAGTCAATGGCGTACATCATGATCCAAGCAATCGGCGCTAAGATCACAATGTTGCGATGAAAATGGCTCTTCGCATCAATCGATATCTGCAGTAAAACCAGCGCTGACATGCTGCCAATCAATACTAGCAACGGCATGAAGTTTTGGCTTAATAGTAGGTAGGTATAAAAGAAAGCCATCAATAAAGGTTGCAGCAGTAGCACCACTTCCACAAATACCGCGACAGGCAAAAGTAAGCAAGTGAGATACGCGTTGGCTTTGCTCACGTTAAAAAACATTGATTTGTGTTTGATGAAGGTCAGCAAACGGCCAAACTTCCAACGCAAACGTTGTTTGCCAAGACCTTTCCATTCACTTGGACCTTCGGTAAATACTACCGCATCGGGCGCGTAACGAGTCTTGTAGCCATGCGCTAAGATACGCATCGACATCTCGATGTCTTCGGTAATAATACCGTGATCAAAATTGCCCACGATATCTAGTACGCTCTTGCGATAGGCGGCCGCGGCGCCACCGATCACGTAGACAGAATTAAACATGGCATCGGCGCGTTTAAAGAAGAAGCCGTAGACGTATTCAAGTTGCTGAAGCAACGCAATGGGCTTGGTGCGGTTACCCACGATCACGTTACCTGCCACAGCCCCAATCTGGTCATCGCCGTCGAACTGTTTCAAGAGATTAACGATCGCTTGAGGGTCCATGTAGCTGTCGGCGTCTAAGGTGATAATAAATTCGCCACTTACCTGCTGGAGGGCCTGGTTCATGGCATTGGCTTTACCGCCATTCACCAAGTTTAAATACACGATATTGGCTTTTTGTGCATCAAATACCAAGGCGTCGTGGCGAGCAATAAAGTCGCTTATGAGAGTATGGGTGCTGTCGGTAGAGCCATCGTTGACCACAACCAATTCAAGGTTGCCATAGCGGGTATCTATCACTGATTGCAGGGTACTGATAATACCCACTTCTTCATTCCACGCAGGTACAATGACCGACACACGAGGTGTGCGCTCTAGCAACCCTTGGCTGCGGTAGTGGCGCTGTTTAAATACGTGAAGCGCCGCAGCGATCAATTGCACGACAAATTTAAGGGTAATGGGGGCGAGCATAATGAAAACGGCAGTGCGCCACTGAAGGAGTTCTTCATTTAGAGGCTTTGCGTCTAAATTGAAGGCGAAAAAAACCGCCGCGCCAGTGATCAGATACAGCAAAATTACAATAGCCACAGTTGGTTACCGTTAAAAAATGAAATAGGGAATGGTGTATACCGGCGACAGGACGTTACCGGGCAGTGTTCAAAAGTTGCGCAATTCTGACAGTTTTTTTGTAAACCGCAAGCGAAATTTTATGAAAAATTGTGATG